>JBFYZZ010000021.1:0-2932 GCA_041309225.1 Deltaproteobacteria bacterium
TGGGCGCCTGGATCCATCCCCCCAACGCCCCACGTCGGACCGACGTCGAACCGACCGGCCGGATCACCACGACCCCTTCCGCTCGGCGGTTCGAACCGTTCCAGGCCCTCTTCCGACCCGAAATGGGGTAACGCCTGGGAGGCGCCGTCCAGGAGCAGGACCATCGCGCAGGTTTCGGCTACCGCGTCCTGCTCGCTGTCGTGGAGGACCGGGAGCCCGTAGACGACCACGACGCGCTGCTCACCTGCTGCTTGAACACTGCAGCGCCGGTTGACGATGACCGGCCCGGGGGGTGGGGCTGCGGGTTCGAGCAGGGGGCTGCTGGGCCATGGACCGACGTACCCCCGGCTGCCCGGCCGGACAGGTATGGGTCCGCACCCCCCGCCAGGCCACCTACGGTCCAACGTCAGGTCGGGGAGACCATGTCAGGAGGTCTGGCTTCGGACCCTGACCGTTTCACCCGGTGGGGTGAAGATCGCGTGCGGCGATTGTCACCACGAACCGCCCGGCCCGCCAAAGGCCCCCATGTCGCGGGCGGAGCCGTCCGGATCGGTCTCCCCACCGGATCCGGTGTTCTCGCACGGCGAGCCGGCTCTCAGGTGGAGGTCGTCGTCCCAGGGGTCGGCGGATCCCGAGGCCACGAAGAGGGGGTCGGCCGAGATGTCGGTGGCATCGGGGGCGCTCGTGTAGACGCCGTACCAGTTGCCACCCGCGTTGCCCCACACGTTGCTGTAGGTGGCGCTGAACGCGCTCAGGGGCGACTGGGTGGAGACGCCGTAGCCGGCGTGGGCGGTCACGATGGTGTCGCGCATCGTGAACGAGGAGTTGGGCCAGACGACCACCGCGGCCGTGCCCGTCCCACGCGTGACGGTGACGTTGCGGAGCTCCGCCTGGGAGCTGTAGACGTCCACGGAGCTGCTGTACCCGATCGAGGCCCGGTTGTCGTCGAAGACGGCATTGGTGACGACGAGGCGCCCCGAGTCCTGCACGAAGAAGCCCGCGGAGTAGTCGGCGACGTTGGCACGTGCATCGACCTGGGTGAGCACCGCCCTCGAGGCGCCGATCAGGAAGCCCACGGCCACCCCGTAGGCCTTGTTGGCGTCGAAGACGAGGCCGGTGCCCTCCATGGACGACGCGCCCTCGAGCATGAACGCCCCGCCCAGCTTGAGCGACTGGTTGCCGGTGAACGTGACGCCGTAGAGGAGGAGGGTGGACCCGTCGGCGTAGATGGCGCCACCGTAGGCGCCGGCGACGTTGCCCTCGAAGGTCACGCCGGCGAGCACGATCGTGCTGCCCTCGGTGTACACGCCACCACCGGAGGAGCCTGCCTGGTTGGCCGAGAGGACCACGTTCTCGCACTCCACGACGCTGCCCACCGCCAGCAGGCCCCCGCCGGCGGACTCGCAGCCGCCAGCGAGCGTGACGCCCTGGACGTGGGTCACGGCATCCCCGGTGTGGACCACGTTCATCGGCCGGCCGGAGCAGCCGGCATCGATCGCGGTGACGGACGGTCCGTCCACGCCCACGATCCGAGCGCCGTGGCCGGGCACCCACACCGTCTCGGCGTAGGTCCCGGGCTCGACCCGGAGGCACGTCCAGCCGGCGTCGAGCCCCTCCTGGATGCGCTGGAACGGCGCGCCGGCCGAGCCGTCGCCGCCGGGCTCGGCGGAGGCGTCGACGATTGCGGAGTCGTCGTCGTCCGCGATCCCGTCGCAGTCCTGGTCGATGCCGTCGCAGACGTCCTCGGCGCCGGGGTGGACGCTGCCGTCGGCATCGTCGCAGTCGAGCCCGTTGGACACGGTGCCCGCCATGCTGGAGCAGGACACCGTGCCGCCGGTGGACGGGTCCCCGAAGCCGTCGTCGTCGGCGTCCGGGAACCACACGACGTCGGGGTCCTCGTCCACCTGGCCGTCGCAGTCGTCGTCCACCTCGTTGCAGGTGTCGGCGGTGTCGGGGTGGATGGAGGGATCGGTGTCGTCGCAGTCCTCGCCGGCGGGGTAGCCGTCGCCGTCCCGATCGACGTCGCCGGAGGGCCCGGAGTCGTCGGGAGTGTCCGAGGAGCACGCGGGCAGCAGGAGGAGGAGGGCGAGGAAGGGGACTGCGGGCATCCGGGCCTCGTGTCGAGTGGGAAGCCCCATCCTACCTGGAGCCGGACGTGTCCACCATGGAATCCTCGCCGGTCGGGCAGGCGACGGCGGGCGGCGATCCCCGGCAGCGGTCCGACCGCTCGCCCGGCACGCGGCTGGCGAGGTTCTCGAGCGGTTGACCGAAGCTTTACAGGCCTGGGCCCGGAACGTCGAGGACGTCGTGCTGGACGAGGCAATCTCGGGTGCGGAGCGGTTCACCCTTCCCGACCCCGCCACCGCTGGGACGCCGACCAGTGCAATCATTCCCTTGCAGCAGGAATTCCATGTTAGAATACAAGCGAACCGCTCCACCCGGAGGGTCCCCGATGCTCCCGTCCCTGCGCTTCCCGCTGTCCTCCCGCCGGGGTGCCACGTCCATCGAGTACGCGCTCATCGCCTCGCTGGTCTCCGTGTTCATCATCGGGGGTGTGGCCGCTCTCGGGACATCCCTCGGCAACCAGTACGATGGCACCTTTGCCAAAGTCATCGCGGCCATAGCGGGTGTCATCGGAGGGTGACCCGGGCATCCGTCGTCCTGGGTACCCAGCCATCGGTGCGTTAGGGAGGAGAGCCGGCGCGGAAGCCGGCACGAGCCGGCGGTGACCGGCGAGGAGCGGATCATGCGGACGCGGCGTGGAACGTGGTGGGCGATCTCCGTGGCGGTGCTGGGCCTGCTCGGCCTCGGCTGCTTCGGCGCGGGCGATGCCCTCACGGACAAGGTCTCCGAGACCGTGGCCGAGAAGGTCACCGAGAAGGCCATCGAGGCCGCGGCAGGCGGTGGCGCCGCCGTGGACCTCGCTGCCGGC
>JBFYZZ010000022.1:0-5248 GCA_041309225.1 Deltaproteobacteria bacterium
GTGCCCGCGGTCCTCGCCGCCCTCGAGCGCCTCGGCCGTGCGGGCGCCGGCGGCGGGGCGGCCTCCAGGGCGCCTACACGGCGGGGTGGCGACCCACCGGCTCCACGCGGGGCGAGGCCTCCAGGTCGAGGACGTAGCGGACCATCGTCTTCCCGTAGAAGGTGAAGCGCTTGTCCACCACGAACCCCCAGCGGGTGAGCTGGCGGTTGGAGCCCGGGTTGTCCACCTCGGTGGTGACCTTCACGTACCGGTGGCCGCGGGAGAGGAGGTCGTCGAACAGGACCTTGTTGATGTGGCCGCTCACCCGCGTGCCGCGCAGGTCCGGCTCGAACGAGCAGAACAGGCTCTCGGCCGGGATGTCCTCCCCGGAGGCCTCGAAGTAGCGGCTGGTCTGGCGCAAGAGGACGAGGGCGCCGGGATCGCGCCACACGCCACGGGCGGCCTGGATGGCCAGGCGGGGGGTGTGGGCCCGGCCGACCTCCCGGAACATGGCCGGGGTGTCGGTGGAGCCCGCGATGAAGCCCCGGACCCGGCCGCCCTCCTCGTACACGAACGCCAGGAAGCGCGGCGAGTTCGACAGGGCCCGGTAGAGCGTGTCGAGGAACGGGAGGCCCAGGCGGGCCCACAGGCTGCGGCCCATCGAGGCGTGGTGCAGGCGGGACACCTCGGGCGCGTCGCGGGCCTGCATGGGCCGGATGGCGGCCATCACCGCCGGATCGACCGGGAAGGGTTCCGCCGCCCGGGCCGCCGCCGCGGGGTCGACGGCGCTCCCGCTCACCGAGGCCCTCGCGCGCGCTTGAGCGTGTCGAGGAAGGCGGTCTGGGTCACCGCCCGGTGCTGGGCGGCCAGGAAATGGCCGAGGGCGTCCTCGAACTCGGTGCCGAACGACTCGTTGAGCAGGCGCCGGGCGAGCTGCACCGCGACCGTGTGGATCGGGCCGAACGAGGCGACCGTGTCGGCGAGCGCGGCGTCCAAGTCGGAGGCCACCTTGTCCACGATCCCCAGGCGGAGCGCCTCCTCGGGCTCGACGGTGGGCGTGCACAGCAGGATCCGCTTGGCGTGGCCGAGCCCGACGTACCGGGCGAGCCGGAACGTGGCCATGCCCGGAAGGAACCCCAGGTGCACCTCCGGCAGCCGGAAGGAGGCCCGGGGAGAGGCGATCCGCTGGTCCATGGCCAGGGCGAGCTGGAAGCCCCCGCCCACCGCGGGGCCGTCCACCACGGCCACGGTGACCTTGGGGAGCCGCTCCAGCCGGACCACGGCCTTCTCCCACTTGTTGAAGCCGTGGATGTCGATCATCCTGCCCGGGTCGAAGTCGCCGAAGTCGATGCCCTCGCTGAACACGCCCCCCGCACCCCGGAACACCACCACCCGGGCCTCGGAGGCGTCTTCGAGGTGGTCGCACACCGCGGCCAGGTCCTGCAGCATGGGCACGTTGATGCGGTTGCCCTGCTCGGGGCGGTTCAGGGTCACCGTGGCGAGGGGGCCGTGCTCTTCGTAGGTCAGCGTCGTGAGGTCGCGCATTGCCGCTCCGAGGAAGGGAGGAACCGCTACCAGCGGACGAGCGCCGTCTCGATGGACGTGCCCGGTCCCATGGTGATCATCACGCCGTAGTCGCCCCGCTCCACCACGCCCTCGTCCAGCAGGCGGCGCAGGGAGAACAGGAACGAACCGGAGGAGAGGTTGCCCATGTCGCGGAGCACCGAGAGGGTGTGGCGCACGTCGCGGGCGGTGAGGTCGAGGTTGTACTCCATGGCGTCGATGACCTTCTTGCCGCCGGAGTGCACGATCCAGTGGGCCACGTGGCGGCGCTTCAGGCCGAAGCGATCGAGGAGCCGGCCGACCACGCGGGGGGCGTTCTGCCCGATGAAGTAGGGGATGTCGCGCGCGAGGTAGAAGGAGAACTTGCCCGCCGCATCGTCCCAGTCGTAGCGCATGGCTTCGAGGGCCGGCGTGATGATGAGGCTCTCGAAGCCGAGGATCTCGGGGGCGAAGGCGCGGGAGTCGGTGTCGCTGCTCCGCACCAGGGCCGCGGCGGCCCCGTCGCCGAACAGGCTGTTGACCACGGCGGTGCGCATGGTGTCGTTATAGACGTAGGCGGCCGAGCAGACCTCGATGCAGACCTGCAGGGCGTTGTGCCCGGGGTTGGCCATGGCCCAGTGGGTGACGGGAGAGAGCCCGTTCAGGCCGGCGTTGCAGCCCATCCCGACCACGTCCGTGCGGGCGCAGTCGTCGCGGAAGCCCATCCGGCGGATCAGGTGGGCCGACAGCCCGGGCGAGAGGAAGCCCGTGGTGGTGAGGACCACGAGGTAGTCGATGTCGGAGGGCTCGAGCCCCAGGGGCGCGAGGCACCGCTCCACGGCCTGGGGCCCGATCTCCATGGCCCCCTTCAGGTGCTTGGCCAGGAGCTGGCCCTGGGTCTCCCGGGGGGGGATGCCGTCGGGGCCGGGCTCGGGGAGGTACAGGAAGCGCCCCCGGATGTGCCCCGAGTGGAACAACGAGCGGAGGGCCGGATCCGTGGTGCGGTAGAGGTCGAGCACCTCGTCCTGGCTGTACCACCGGGGCGGATTGGCGGTTCCGACCGAGAGGAGTCGTGGGTGAGGACCGGACATGGTTCCTCCGCAGGATGCGCCGGAGACGAGGGGCGTGTCAGCGACGGGGACGGCCGGGAGGCTGCTCCTCCTCGTAGGGCTCCTCGTCGTCGTACTCCTCGTCGTACTCCTCGTCGTCGTACTCCTCGCCCTCGTCCTCGTCGTCGTACTCCTCGTCGTCGTACGGCTCCTCCCCTTCGGGCAGGCGCTCGAGGGGCGGGGACGCGGGCACACCGGCCTCCTGGGGACCGGCCTTCGCCGCCGGTGCCGCGGAGCGGGAGAAGAAGCCGCGCAGCACCTCGCGCAGGCTGCGGCGGCCCTCGGAGGGGCGGAGGTCGCTGCCGGGGCGGTCGCCGCCGCCCGGGTCGGTGCGGGAGTCGGGGCCGAGGTGGCGGGCCAGCTCGTTGGACGGCGGGGTGCTCGGCAGCGGGGTGCCCGATCGCCCGACGTCGGAGATGTCGGGGCGGGTGATGGCGTCGCTGTCGACGAACGCGTCGTCAGGGGCGATCTCGTGGAGCCAGCCCAGCATGAGGTCGCGGTCGGAGTCGCGCATCTTCTGGATGTGCATCACGTAGAAGTGGCTGCGCCCGTAGGTGGCCACCTCCTGCTCGACCGTGGCGGTGCCGTACACGACGGTGTTGTAGGTGGGGATGCCGAACTGGAAGAAGATCTCGGAGCCCTGGACGACCACCTCTTCCGCCTCGACCGCGAAGCGCTGGCCCTGGAACCGGCGCATCGTGCCGGCGGCGAGGCCCCTCTCGAGGCGCATCGTGATGGGGACGTCGACGTCTACCGGCCGCTTGGGGAAGATGCGGGGGCCCGCGTTGGCGATGTAGTTCGGGGGGATCGTGTCGCCCGCGCCGTGGCTGTCGGGGCTGCTCTCGTGGAGGCTGCGACCCGCTGCGGCCCGGGGGTGCTCGCGCAGCCAGCTGTGGAACTGGCGGGCGTTCCGGGAGGTGACCTTGGAGATGCGGAAGATGTAGCGGGTGAACGGCCCGGTGCGATCGCCGGCCTTGACCACCCGGACGAGCCCCTCGATCCGGCCGGGGACGTCGGCGATCTCCATGTCGAAGGTGCCGCTCTCCCCCACCTTGAAGGAGCCGGAGGACTCCACCAGGAGATCGAGCTGGGAGTCGATGCGCCGCACGAAGCCAGCCCATGTACCGCTTGGAATGCGGATTGTGATGGGGACGCTCAGTTTCAGGGACATGGCGGTTCCACCCGTGGGCCGCAAGAATAACAGAAGGCGCGCCATGTGCCACCATCCTCTTGCACTCGGGAGAGGGGGCGAGCCGGGGGCGCGCCCCGGGTGTAGAATGGGCACGCTTCTTGAAGGGCACCGGGAGGTACCCGTGCGTTCCCAGCGCCCGGACCCTTCCCCAGGAGATCCCATGGCACCGAACCTGAACCTGTCGTTCCGCCTCCGCCGGCGCCGGGGCGCCGTGGCCATCATCGTGGTCCTGGCGCTCGTCACCCTGCTCGGCGTCTCGGCCCTCGTGGTGGACCTCGGCTACGCCACCGCGTCCAAGCAGGAGCTCCAGGCCGGCGCCGACGCCGGCGCCCACGCCGGGGCGGTCTACCTCGACGGCACCGACGAGAGCCTCGTGAACGCCCCGGCCGCCGCCGTGGCGGCCGCCGGCTTCAACGAGGCCGACAACAGCCCCGTGGTCCTCGACCCGAGCGCCGACATCACCCTCGGGCAGTGGGACTCCGTCTCCCAGACCTTCAGCTCTGCCGCCACGGCCATGGAGACCAACGCCATCCGGGTCACCACCCGCCGCGACGACCTCCCGGCCTGGTTCTCCCACGCGGTGTCCGGCCGCACGGCCCTCTCGGCCGCGGTGGAGGCCATCGGCCACCGGTCTACGACAGGGGCGGGGCAGGTCGCGTGCTTCCTGCCCTTGGCGGTGCCCCTGTGCGCGATAGAGACGTCACCCGGTTCCGGTGTGTACCACGACGAGATGATCTTCACGCTCAACCCGCCGAGCGTCAACAACGTCGCGTGGGCCAAGGTGGACGGCGGGGTGCCGAGCACGGACTACGTCCGCGACATGCTCACGAACTGCGAGTTCGACGGAACACTCGACGTCGGAGACATCGTGGGACTCAACAACGGCGTGCTCGACGCGGCGCTCATGGAACTCGCCGACATGGTCGATGCCTCCAGCACGTTGTGGAAACCCGACTGGGGAGGCATGCCCGCCCAGGCGGCCCGGAGTTCGATCCACAACTGGGGCAACACCTTCGAGTCCCCCATCGCCGTCATCGATGACCCGACCAAGTGCCTCAGCCCTTCTGACCCCTTCCTGGGCGAATGGCCGGTCGTGGGGATCGCCTGGGGGGCGGTGTTCGAGGTCATCGCCTCGGGGCCCGCTGCGGAGAAGAACATCAAGATGCGCATCGACCTCGAAACGCCACGTGCCGAAGGCACCGGATCCGGCGGTCTCCCGTTCGGCGTCCAGTACGTCAAGATCTCACTGGTGCAATGATGCGCGCCCCCGTGCCCCGTCCGAGCGCCCGCAGGCGGGGAGCCGCCGCCGTGGAGTTCGGCCTGATCCTCCCCGTGCTCCTCCTCATCATCTTCGGCATCCTCGACTTCGCCTGGGTCTTCCACCAGCACGGCATCGTCACGCGCGCCCTCCGCGACGGCTGCCGGC
>JBFYZZ010000023.1:0-3839 GCA_041309225.1 Deltaproteobacteria bacterium
CCCGGAGAGCGTCGGAAGGAGTCCGAGGAACGGCACGTGGACCGCGGGGAGCCCCGCGGCGCGGCAGCCGCAGCCGGGATCCGCGACGTATGGCTTGCCGTAGTCCTCTCCGTCGTCGTCGTCGTCGTCGTCGTCGTCGCCATCGGCATCGGCGTCCGCGTCGGTGTCGCCGCCGTCCGCAGAGGCGTCGTCGCCGGCATCCGGGCCGGCATCGGCGTCCGTGTAGGTATCGGTATCCGTGTCGGTATCGGTATCGGTGTCGGTATCGGTGTCGGTATCGGTATCGGTATCGGTGTCCGTGTCCGTGTCGGTGTCGGTGTCGGTGTCGGTGTCCGTGTCCGTGTCCGTGTCGGTGTCTGGTTCGGAGTCGCCGGTTTCCTTCTCGTCGTCGCAGGCGGCGATCCCACAGGACAGGTACACGAGGCCAACGATCTTGATGAACGGGTGCATCTGCATCATCCTTCGTACCCGAACAGGATGGAGCGGTGCGCTCTCGTGATGCCGCACCTCGTACAGGGCCTCCCCAGCCGGGATCCACATCCCTCGGGTGGAGGCGGGGTCCCTGCGGGAAGGCGAAGTGAATCCATGCGAGTGGGCGGACGGTACCAGCACGGAGACTTCGCGGTCAATCCCGGAGGGGAGCATGTCATTCGGGATCGTCGTGCCCTTCGGCATGATCTGCGTCATGGTGCACCGGAGGGACGCGCGGACAAGGCGGGCGCGCAACATGGCCGGGACGCCTCGTGGTAGGCTCGAGGTGGATTCGGGAGGAACCGCCATGGCTCTTCACCTCCTCCTCCATTCCGCCTCGTTCCGCGTGCTGGCGGTCCTCCTGTCCGCATCCTGCTCTCGCGGGGATACCCCCGAGGACGACACAGGCCCGACGCACGACACCGAGGGCACCGCCCCGCAGGGCTTCACGGTGCGCGGGACGGTGCGAGACACCTTCACCCGTGAACCGGCCGCCGAGGGTTTGTGCGTGTACGTCGGGGATCCCACGTGCGAGCTCGGCCAGGGCGAGTTCTTCATCATCGCCGAGGGCTTGGTGGGCGTAGAAGGCGCCTACGAGGTGTCGGGCATCGTCACCCGCAGCATGTCCGGCCTGTTCATGCTGGTCCAGGACTGCGCGGATGAAGGGAGCGTGATGCCCACGGCCACCGGCATGCCTGCCTCCGTCTACGATGGGCTGAACGACGGCGACGTGATCGCAGGTTTCGACATCGAGTGCGTGGACTCCGCCCATGCGGACGGCCTGCAGGACGGCCTCGCGAAGGCCGGGTACACCCGCGACCTCAGGAAGGACGGAGCCTTGCTCGGGTTCGTCGTCGACGCCGAGGGCGCCCCCATTGACGGCGCCGTGATCGGTGTCTTCAAGGGGCTCTCCGTGTACTACTGGAACGGGACCGGGTTCGGCTTCGGCGGGACCGTTGCCGCCGCCGGCGCCATGTTCACCATCCCCAGGGCGCCCATCTACGCCTACTCCTGCACGGCCACCGGCTACACCTTCGACACCCAGCTGGTCGGTTCGCACTACGGCTACGTCGTGCGGTCCGATTTCGTCGCGATGTAGGGCCCTCGAACCACCCTGCGGACGCCTTGCACCTCGTTCGCCCGTCGTCGTGAGCCACGTGTCCGGGCCCCTTCCGCCCGACCTGGGGGAGGTCATCGTGCCTTCGTCACGGTCCGACCGGTGGGCCGATGGTCTCCTACCGGAACGCCACGCCGAGGAGCGCCTGGGCCGTGAAGCCGCCGGGCCCGTACGACCAGGAGATGCAGGGCGAGTCCTGCAGGCAGCTCGGAAGCACCATCGACGACCAGAGGATCCAGGTCATCCTCAGCCGTAGGGAGGCCAGGGCACGGATCCGGCCCTTGCCGGCCAGCACGCCCAGGGTCACCACCGACGCGGGGGCGGTGACAGCGTCCGTGTCGACGCTCTGGGGCAGGTAGAAGCGCGGGATGCTGACCCTCTCGGCACCGGCGAGGACGTCCGCGAACACGTCCACCGTGTGCTCGTCGGACCCGGGGGGCAGGAGGCGCACGCCGCCCAGGAGATCGGCCCGGAGGAGCGTGAGATCGAACTCGATGTCCTCGGATGCCCAGGCGATGCGTTGAACGTCCGCCGCGACCTGGAGAAGCGGCGAGATCCCGCGGGTGACGTAGCCTCCGCCGTCCACGACCGCCCCGCCGTCGAGGGGCGTGTCCGTCCGGGTCATCCGCTCGTCGTTGACCCGAAACCCCGCCACGTTCGGAGCCGAGCCCGTCGCCGCGTACGACACGTCTCCATGCCAGTCGCCGGCCGCGACGGGCAAGGGGGCTACACCGACGAGCGCGAAGACCAGAGCACCGGCGGCACCGCAACGGAGGATCGGGTTCATCGGGACCTCCTTCCGCCCGGGGACCGTACGGGTCCTCGCGCCAGGAGCATACCACCGGAACGCCGGGACTCGCCCGCTGGTGTCCGTGACGGACCCACCCTGAAGCCGCTCACGTCCGCTAAGGCGGTAGCGCTCATGTCCCCTGCAACGCGGGGCAGGTGAGCGCTGCCGCAAGGAGCGTGCGCGTGGTGGGGGGCTTCCGTATCAACCGAGTTGGGCACCTGCAGCCGGGGCTGCGGCGGGGTCCGTGAGCCCCCCTCCGGTATCCCGGCAGCTGCGCGCACCACCTCGGCGGCGGGCGCGAACCCGTCCAGCCTGCTCATCCCGGGTGGCTGCGACCCGCACAGCCCAGTGGAAGCACCTCCAGCAGGTTGCGGCTACACTGGTCGGGCCAAGGTACGAACTCGGAGTGACGTCATGACCGGTCTCGTTCGTGGGAGTGGTGCTGCTGTCCTGCTCGCGTGGACGTGTCCCGCCTGCCAGTCTGCCGATGCGCCACCAGGGGCTCTGACGCCCGTCAGCTGTGATGCCCTGCCCTTTGCCCCATCAAGCGTCGTCGAGACCGCCGAGGCGTCGGAGATCCCGATGACCGACGACGACCTGTCCTCCGGGCAGTCCCAGGTCCTGCTCCACTGGAGCGATGAGGCCGGCGAGCGCTGGATGCTGACCGAGCCCACCATGGATGCGGTGATCGTGTACGAACCCGGCGGCTTCACGGGAGAGTGGTGGCCGGTCTGGGGAGTCTGGGCGCGCCTCCCCTGTGATCCGGAGTCCAGCGTCTTCGTGTGGTTCGCCCTGGAGGACGGCACCTACGATCCTCTGTCGCCGGGCGACTACCCGCTCTCCCGCGTAAGCTTCGATGTTCGGGAGAGGGAGCAGGGTGACGGTACGGCGACCGACCCGGAAGGCTTCGTCACGATCACCGAAGCGGACGATGGCCGGGCTTCGGGCTACCTGGCGGGCAGGGGCGGCGGTTCCCTGATCTCCTACTTCACCCAGGAGGAAATCGGGGTGGCGTACGTGGTGCACGGGCTGGCGTTCCAGGACATCCCGGCCGAGTGGGTCCTTGGTGACGAGCGATGAGGGCAGGGCGAGCCAACCACCTCGGCCGTCCCCCCGTTTCGCCACCTACAGCTCGATCGTCTCCTCGCCCGAGAGGCAGCCGTGGCCCTCGTCGCACGCCTCGCCGTTGGGGTAGAAGGGTTCCCCCCACTCGGGTGTGAGGGTTTCTTCGTAGACCACCGTGTCGTCGACGAGGAGCGCGACGTCGACCTCGACCAGGCTGTCGTCCATCGGTGTCGGCATGGAGACCGAGAGCCGGGTGCCGTCGAAGGTGGGAGCGACCCAACAGGACGAACCTGCTTGAGGGTTGGGTTCGCCGAGGGGGATGGTGAAGCGGCACCTCTCCAGGTAGTCGCCGCCCACGTCCAGGGTGACCTGGTAGTCGCCCTCGGCCCAGGACTC
>JBFYZZ010000024.1:0-57857 GCA_041309225.1 Deltaproteobacteria bacterium
GCCAGGCCGGAACGTCGGCCCGCAGGGCCGGCAGCACCTCGCGGCCGGCGGGGAGGCCCGCAGGGCCGGTGCCACCGCGCCGTTCACGCGGATGGACTCCCGGGAGGCGCCACGACCCGTCGGACCGGCGCACCCCGAGCCCCCCACTCGCCCGGCCCCCCGGAGTGCGGCGACTCCAGGAGATCCCCCCCCTTGCATCGGCGGGCGGATCCCGTAGGCTGAGCGTGACGAGCCGGCGGCGTCCGGCTCAGTCGCGGAGAGGGCATGGACGCCAGACTCATCCAGCGGCACCGCGAGGGCGATCCCGACGCCAGCCACGCCCTGGAGCGAGCGCTGCGCGTCCACGCCGCGACGATGCTGGAGCACACGGCCTTCCGGATGGACGATGTCGTGGCCCGGGGGGTGCTCGTCCGGGCGGCGGCGGCGGAGGCCCTGGCCCGTGGAGGACGCGACGAGGACGAACTGCTCGCCCGCGTGGTGATCGCCGCCGGGCTCCGCGGGGTGGAGCACCTGCGCATGGTGGAGCCGGGGTCGGGCTCGGGGCACCTCCCCGCCAACGTCGTCGTATCGTACGGCGTGGCACCCCAGGCCATGGCCGGGCCGACGCTGGCCGCGGCCGAGCTCCACATGCTCTCCTGCCCGGCCTGCACGGCCCAGGCCCGCCTGGTCCGGGAGGCCGGCCTGCGGACGGTCCGGGCCGCCCGTGCCGGAGACGCGGGCGAGGAGACGCTCTCCGAGGACGTCCCCCCGGCGCCCCAGTTCGAGGAGGAGGGGGCGCTGGAGGCGGCCGCCCGGCAGGCCCTGGAGCACCCGGCGCACGGGGGGCCGTGGCCCGCCGGCGCGAAGCTGCCGGCCGGCCGGCCGCCCGGGTGGGCCGCCCTGGCCTCCGGCACGCCGTTCTGGCGCCTCGCCTGGGGAATCACCATCCTGTTCCTGGTGGCGCTCACGGTGGGCGTGGTCGCGTCCCGGTGGGGGAGCCGGCCCCCCGCGGCGTCCGCCCGGGATCCGTCGCTGGCGGCCCTGGCCCGCATCCCCCCCCTCCCGGTCCCGCCCGTCCCGGACCGGGCCCCGGACCACGCCCTGGCCTTCGCGGACGTCGAGGCGGGCCGGTGCGTGCAGGCCGCCACGCGGTTCCGCAAGATCCGGCGGCAGAACCCGTTCGATGCCAAGGCGTGGTACTGGGAGGGCCTGTCCTTCCTGTGCGCCGGTCGGGGTCCCGAGGCCCATGCGGCGCTGGACGGCGCGGCCCGCCTGCGCCGGGCGGTGCTCTTCACCGACCTGGACTACTTCCGCAGCCAGGCGGCGCTGCTCGCGGGCGACCGGGCGGCGGCAACCGACGCGCTGGACGCCGCGTGCGCCTCGGCCTCCGTGTTCGCGGGCACGGCGTGCCAGCAGGCGGCCCGCGTCAGGTGACCGGGGGCACGGGGTCGAGCGGCGGGAAGCCGGGGCGCCTGAGATAGGTGGCGAAGAAGCCGTCGCAGGCCTCGTCCAGCCGGCAGAACCGGCAGACCTCCTCCTTGTGGAACGAGACCACGTCGGGGAAGAAGAGGAGCGCCCGCTCCTCCTGGTGGTCGGCGTCCACGTACCAGCGGTTCTGGGACGAGCCGAGGCAGGAGGCGTGCTCGCCCAGGTAGCAGGCGGGGAGCCCCTTCACGCGGGGTCGGATCCCTTCGGCGGCGAGCAGCCGGATCGCCTCGCCCAGGAGGGTGACCGTGCGGGCGATGGGGGGAGGCGCCGCGCCCTGGCTGCCGTTGATGGGGAAGGGGTAGGTGAAGGTCACCTCGTCGGGCCGGACCCGGGCCACCGATCGGGCCACCGCGGGCAGGCGGTCCACCGCCCGCTGGTCGAGCACCGTGTTGACGGCCACCCGGATACCGGCCTCCCGGCACGACCGGACCGCCCGGGCGCCGGCTTCCAGCCCGCCCTCCACCTCCACCGGCTGGAGGGGGACGACCAGCACGTCCACGAGCGGCTGCCACGGCCGGGCCTCGAAGGCCTCGAGATCCTCTCCGCCCACGTGCAGGATCACCCGCTCGATCCCCAGGCGGCGGGCCGTGGCGAGCACCTCGGGACCGTCGGGCCGGGACACGACGCCCACGCCGGAGAGCACCAGGCCCGTGCAGGGCAGGCCGCGCGGCCCCCGCTGGCCCTCGGTGAACCACCGGACGTTGGCCAGGACCTCGGCCTCGGTCATGCTGCGCGTGGGCACGGGTGCGCCGGCCCGGATCCGCCCGGGGTAGGAGCGCTGCACGCGGATCTGGACCGTCTCGGGCTTCTGCACGGCGCCTGCGTCCGTCCAGGACAGCATGGAGGGCCTCCGGACAGGGGGAGGGGAGGTGTAGCGCCGCGCCGGCGGCCGCGCACCCGCTAGCGGCGGGGCCCGCCGGTCATCGGGACGAAGGCCACCGAGAGGACCGAGCGCTCCTCGAAGCCGGTCGCCGTGCGCCGCACCACGCGGAGCTCCTGTGGACCCCAGAGCGGGCCCACGGGGAGCACGAGGCGGGCCCCCACGGCGAGCTGGGCCGCGAGGGCCTCGGGGACGTGGTCGGGTGCGGCCGCGACGACGATGCCGTCGTACGGAGCGTGCTCGGGAAGCCCGGCCCAGCCGTCGCCACAGACCACGTGGACCGTGGCGTACCCCTCGCGGGCGAGCGTGGTGCGGGCCTCCTCGCAGAGCGGGTCCAGGATCTCCATGGTCCACACCTCGCGCACCAGCCGCGAGAGCACCGCCGCCTGGTACCCCAGGCCCGTGCCCACCTCGAGCACGCGATCGCCGGGCTCGGTCTCGAGGAGCTCGAGCATGAGCGCCACGATGTAGGGCTGGGAGATGGTCTGGCCGTGCCCGATGGGCACCGGTCCGTCCTCCCATGCGAGGTGCCGGACCGCGAGCGGCATGAAGCGATCGCGCGGGACCTCCCGCATGGCCTTCAGCACGCGCGCATCCTCCACCTCGCGGCTCGCGATCTGGGTGCGGACCATCCGGGCGGCGGGGGTCTCGGAGGCGGGTGCGGTCACGTCCCGGGCGCAGGCCGTGGGGGAAAGGAGCAGGAGGAGTCCGATCCACGGTCCCATGGCCCCAGCATACCACGACGGGGATCGGCTTCGAAGGTGGGTGGCGGTCCGAGGGGGGTGGTGGGGCGACGCCGACGGGGCTACCCTGCCCGTCGTCCCCCTCGGAGGTGGCGGTGGCCACTCGAGCGCGCGTGCGCGGGTGCGTGCCGGCGGCACTGGCCGGAGGGGCGGGGTGCGTCCTGGCGGGGCTCGCGGAGGCGGGGCGCATCCACCTCGGGGCCACGTTCCAGGCAGGGCCCCACGACCTGGGGCTATTGCTCCTCGCGGGCGGGCTGGGTCCGCTGGTGCCGGGCGTGGCCGCGGGTGCGTGCGTGGGGCTCCTCCTCCCGGGCCTCTCGGGCCCGCGACGCGTCTGGACCGGCCTCCTCACGGGGCTCCTGGCCTTCCTCCTGTGGGACGGCGCCGTGTGGTGGTTCGCCGATCCACCCCCCTTCATCGAGGCCGTCCCGCTCCAGGGCCACCCCGTGGTCTTCGCGGTGGTGGTCCTGGCGGCCGTCCTCGCGCTCCTCCTCGCGGCCGTCCGCGTCCGGCGCACGGGCGTGCTCGCTGCGGGGGCCCTCGTCCTCGTGGAGGGGCTCGGGGCGAGCGTGGCCCTCTCGCGCCGCGCAACGGTGGCCCGCCCCTCCCTCCCGACCGAGCTTCCCAGCGTCCTCTGGGTCACGCTCGACACCGTCCGGGCCGATCGCACCCGCCTGCACGGTGGGCGGGCCCGCACCCCGGCGCTCGAGCGGCTGGCGTCCGAGGGCCTCTCGGCCGACCTGGCGTTCGCGCAGATCGCGGTCACCGGCCCCAGCCACGCCACCGCGCTCACGGGCACGGGCCCGTGGCACCACGGGGCCCTCCTCAACGGCCGGCCGCTGCCTGCCGGGCTGGTCACCCTCCCCGAGGTCCTGCGCGGGGCGGGCTGGGCCACCGGTGCGTTCGTGTCGGCGTACGTGCTCGACGGCCGGGCCGGGTTCGACCGCGGGTTCGACGTATACGACGATGATTTCTCCCTCCTGAAGGGGTCCGGCGACCTGCTGTGGGCCCGCACGTTGGCCATGGCCCGGCGGTACCGGCACCCGGACGACGTCGGGGAGCGTCGCGGGGACCGCACCGTGGACGAGGCGATCCGGTGGCTGGGGGGCCGGACGGGGCCCTGGCTCCTCTGGGTTCACCTCTTCGACCCGCATGGCCCGTACGCGCCGCCGGAGGGCTTCCGCGAGGCCTACTACCAGGGCGATCCCCGGGAGCGGGGCCGCCCGCCGGTGGCCGACCTGCCCGGCGTGGCGCCCTACCTGCGTCCGAGCCTGGCGGGGATCACGGACCCCGCCTGGGTGCTGGCGGGCTACGACGGCGAGATCACCTGGGCGGACCACCAGCTCGGACGGCTGCTTGGCGTCCTCGACGCCCGGGGTCTCGCCGACCGCACGCTGGTCGTCGTCCACGGCGACCACGGGGAGGACCTGGGGGAGCACGGTGTCTGGTTCGACCACGGGGACTTCCTGTACGACCCCTCCCTCCACGTCCCGCTCGTCCTCAGGATGCCCGGCCGCATCGCCCCGGGGACCCGCGTCGGGGACCTCGTGGAGCTGACCGACGTCGCTCCCACGATCCTGGCCCTCCTGGGGCAACCCGTGCCGGTCTCCATGGAGGGTCGCTCCATCGTGGGGGCCGAGCCGCGCCTCCAGGCCCGGGGCCTCTGCTTCGACCGGCCGGCCAACGAGGCGGCGCGTGCGCGCGGCGAGATCGAGCGGCCGACGTGGCGCGCGGCGAGCCTGCGCGGGCCCACCGACCTCTACGTCCGGCGCGAGGCGCCCTTCGCCGAGGACGAGTGGTACGACCTCGTCGCCGATCCGGCGGGCCTCCGGGACGTGCGGACCGCCCGGCTCGCCGATCCGGGCCAGCGGCTCGTCGCCGATCTCCTCCGGGAGCGCGCGGACGGCCTGCTCGTTGCCGGGAAGCCCGAGGGCGGCGTCACGACCGTCACCCGCGAGCAGGCGGAGCGCCTCGAGGCGCTCGGCTACCGCGAGTAGGCGGCGGGAGCCGGGCCCCCGCGGTACGCGCCCGGGCTGGCGCCCGCTGGCGGGAAGGGCCACCGACCGGGTACAGGCCACAGGACCGCCCTCGGAGGGGCCACCCCGTGCTGTTCCCCGAGTCCCCCGCCCGCGACGCGTGGCGCCTGTTGGCCTGGGGTCCCTGGCGGGCGCTCGCGGGCGCCCTCCCGCCGGGCTGGGAGATCGCCGTGCACCGGGCCTTCGGGGGGGCGGCCCGCCGGGTGACCCGGCACACCGGGGCGCGCATCGAGGCCAACGTCCGGCGGGCCCTCGGCGACGGCGCCGACGCCGGCCGCATCGCCCGGGAGGCCTTCGGCACCCACTTCGTCCACCAGTACCTCCCGGTGTCGTTCCCGAGGATCCGGGCGGAGAACGCCTTCTGGTACCTGCGCATCGAGGGGCTCGAGCGGGTGGACGCGCATCGGCGCGCGGGCCGGGGTGCAGTGCTGGTGCACGCGCACCTGGGCCCGGTGCAGCTGCCGCTCTGCGTGATGGGCGTGCTCGGCTACCCGATGCACCAGGTCGGCGGGGGGGAGGTTCCGGGGCTGTCCCGCACCGGCCGGTGGGCCGCGGGCCGTCGCCGCTCGCTCGAGGAGGCCATGCCGGTCACCGTGCACGACGGGCGGGCGTACTTCAGGCCCGTGCTGCGTGCCCTCGAGGCCGGCGGCATCGTGATGGCCACCTGTGACGGCACCGGAGGCGGCGAGGAGATCGGCCGCCGTCTCGTCCGGCCCGTCTTCGGGCATCCGATGCGGATTGCCGTAGGGCCGGCCTGGCTCGCGCTCCACGCGGGCGTGCCCCTGATGCCGCTCGTGACCCACCCGTCCGAGGGTCCCGGGCCCGCGTGGACCACCACCATCGGCGAGCCGCTCCCGCTGGTGCGCGACCTCCCGCCGGACGAGGCCCTGGCGCGGGGAGCCGACCTCCTCGCGGCGTTCCTCGAGGACGCCCTGCGCCGGTGGCCGGGCCACTGGCACTTCTGGGACCAGTTCGAGCCGGGCCGTTTCCTCGACGAGGCCACCGCGTGATCCACTCCGGGCCCTGGGGTGGGGTGCCAGCGTGAGCCACGGCAGCCGCGCCGTCCTGGCCGGCGCCGCGATCGGCGGGATCCTGGCGTGGCTGCCACTCCTCGCGATCGTCCCCCGCAACCCCTGGTTCCTCGACGCTCCCCTGTCCTTCCTGGCCCTCGCCTCGATCCCGCTCGCGCTGCTCGGGGCCGCCGCGGGGTGGGCCCTCGCCCGTCTCGGCCGGGTGCCCCTCGGGATCACGCTCCTGCTCGCCGGCCTCGCCATCGCCGGGCCGCCGCTCCTCGCGTCCTGGCCGCGCCCCGCCCCGCCCCACGACCTCCGGCTGCTGGTCCTCGGCATGGACGGTGCCACCTTCGACGTCCTCGACCGCCTCGAGCTCCCGGCGTTCCGGGCCCTGGAAGCCGAGGGCGCACGGGCCGACCTGCACTCCGCGGAGCCCATGTTCTCGCCCCTGTTGTGGACCACGCTGTCCACCGGCCGGTCGCCCGAGGCGCACGGGATCCACGGGTTCCGGGTCCGTGCCGACGACTGCCGCGCGGCCCGCCTCTGGGAGCCGATGCAGGCGGCAGGCCTGAGGGTCGGCATCTACAAGTGGCTCGTCACCTGGCCGCCCCAGGAGGTGCGCGGATTCATGGTGCCCGCCTGGCTCGCCCCGGCTCCCGACACCTGGCCCCCGGACCTCTCGTTCGTGAAGGAGATCGAACTCTCCCGGCGGCTCGAACGCACGCGCGTGGCCGCGCGCCGCTCCGCGGGCATCCTGGCCTGGGAGGGGAGCCGGCACGGGCTCCGGTGGTCCACCCTGGTCGCCGCCGCGCGGTACGCGGTCGGGGCGTGGCGGGCGGCCCCCGAGTGGAGGCAGCTCGAGGGCCAGCACCTGCGGACCCGGATGGATCGCGACGTCTTCGTGTGGGCGCTCCACGCCTACCGGCCCGACGTCGCCACCTTCACCGACTACGCCACCGACGCCGCCCAGCACCGGGCGTGGGGGGCGTGGGCCGCGGGGGCACCGGGGGGCGAGGCGCTCGTCGCCGCCTACGTCCAGGCCGACGGGATCCTGGGGGATCTCCGGCACCTGGCGCCCTCGGCCCGGGTGGTGGTGATCTCCGACCACGGGTTCGAAGCCCTCCCTCCCGGCGGCGACGCGCGGTTCGCCGCGCCGCGCACGGAGGCCCTGAGGGCGCTGGCCGCGGCTGCCGTGGGGCGCGTGGAGGCCTCTCGGCTGGGGCACAAGGTCGTCCTCACGGCCCTCGATGGCGACCCCGCGGAGGCGCGGGCCCGGCTGGAGGCATTCGTGGCGAGCCTCGTGCGCACCTCCACCCGCCGGCCGCTCTTCGCGTGGGAGCCGGTGCCCGGCGATCCGCGCTCGCTCGGGCTCACGCTCGCCGACGCCGCGATCTCCGACGCCGAACTCGCCGCCGACACCGTGGCCGGCCGCCCCCTGTCGGACCTCGCCGCGCGGACCCGGCCCTGGAGCGGGGTCCACGCGGCGCGCGGCGTGTTCCTGGCCGCCGGCCCGGGCATCGCCCGGGGCGTCCGACTGCCGGATCTCGGGCTGCTCGACGTGGCGCCGATCCTCGCCACGCTGGCCGGCGTGCCGCCCGCCCGCGACCTCGAGGGCCGGGTACCCTCCGGCCTCCTCGTCGGGGACGCCGCGCTCCCCCCCGGCCCCTCGACCTGGGATGACCTCGCGGGTCGCGTCCGGCCGTTCGTGCCCGTGCCGGACCGGGCCGTGGTCGACGAAACGCAGTTGCGGGCGCTCGGCTACCTCGACTAGTCTGGGGACCCTCCGGGGCACGACATCGCGATTCTCGGCTTGCTGGTATTCCAGTCATTTCAGACTTGACTGAAATGGCGACAACGTTAGCCTGTGGGGCCACGCGTCCACCGAGGTCGGCCCATGCCCGAGAAGAAGCCCATGCGATGGCAGAAGGACGCGTCCGAGTTCGCGGACGCGCTCGGCACCTACATGGAGGTCACCGGTCAGCCGCGGCTGGCGGGCCGCCTGATGGGCTGGCTGCTCGTGTGCGATCCGCCCGAGCAGTCCGCGCTCGAGCTGGCCACCTCGCTCGGTGTCAGCCGCAGCGCCGTGAGCGCCGTCACTCAGCACGCCACCCGCATGGGGGTCCTCGAGCGGGTGGCCGTGCCGGGCACCCGCGAGGTCCACTACCGCATCGCCGAGGACGCCTGGGCCCAGGTGGCGCGCGGAAACATTCCGCTCATGCAGAGCGTACGGCGGGCCGCCGACCGGGCGCTCGAGTCCCTGTCCTCGCGCGAGCCCGGCAAGAATCGACGCCTCGCGGAGATGCGCGACATGTACGCCTTCATCGAGCGCGAGATCCCCGTCCTCCTCGAGCGCTGGGAGGAACAGCAGCGGAGGAAGGGATGATCCGACCCACCCTCGCGATCCTGGCGGCGCTGACCCTGCCCACGACGGCCGGTGCCCGTACCCTCACCGTGCACGACGCCATCCGGCTCGCCCTCGAGCACGACCGGGGCGTCGCGGCGGCGGAAGCGGGCGAGGACAAGGCCCGCATCGAGGCTCGGGCCGCGCTCCTGGGGCTGGGGCCCGCCCTGTCGCTCGCGGGTTCGTACACCTACCTGGGCACGATCCCGTACGTCGAGTTCGACATGGGCGCGTACACGGGCGGCTCCTCGTCCACGTGCGACGACATCGATCCCGCCACGCTGCCCGCGGGCTGGACGGTCGAGATGGCCACCCAGTTCTGCGAGCTGCTCATGTCGTGGATGGGGGGGGGATCCACCGGCCCCACGCGGATCCCCATGGGCCTGCACGACAACTACGCCGTCACCGCCGAGGTGCAGCAGGTCCTGTTCGCGGGCGGCGCCCTGCTCCAGGCCCGCAAGGCGGCCGTGGACCTCCACGACGCCAGCGAGGAGCAGGTCCGGGCCGCCCGGCAGCAGGCCGCCTACGCCGCCGAGCAGGCCTTCTGGGGCGTGCTGCTCGCCCGCGGCGCCGCGGGCGTCACCGCCGAGGCCGCCTCCACCGTGGAGGCCTACGTCCACGACCTCGAGAACATGGTGTCCGTGGGCATCGCGAGCCGTTCCGACCTCCTGGCCGCCCAGGCCCGGCAGTCCCAGGCCCGGCTCGACGCCATGCGTGCCGCGCACGGCCTCACGCTCGCGGAGGCCATGTTCAAGGTCTCCCTCGGTCTTCCCGACGCCGAGCCCTTGGAGCTCGTGCCCGAGGACACCCCGCCGGCCCCCGACCTCCCCCTCGAGCGCGACGCGCTCCTCGACGAGGCGCTCCGCCACCGGCCCGATCTCGGCGCCCTCGACGGGAACCTCCAGGCCATGGACCACTATCGTCGGGCCGCGTGGGGCCAGTGGCTGCCCTCAGTCGCCGTGGTCGGCCAGGTGGGCTGGCGCAACCCCGACTACAGCCTCGAACCCGTCTGGTACGAGACCTCCAGTATCACGCTGGCCGCCTCGTGGTCCTTCTGGGACCGGGGCGCCGCCCTCCACCGGGCCCGCGCCGCCGCGGCGGCCCTGAGGCAGGTGCGCGTGCAGCGTGAGCTGGCCGTGGACATGCTCGGCATCGAGATCCGCAACGCCGTGTCCGGCTGGGACGAGGCCGCCGCCGAGGTGGAGGTGGCCCAGGCCGGGCTCGCCCAGGCCCTGGAGAGCCACCGGCTCGAGCAGGAGCGCTTCAAGGCCGGCGTCGTGGCCAACACCGAGCTGCTCGCGGCCCAGGGAGCCCTCTCGGGTGCCAAGCTGTCGCTCCTCCAGGCCGAGACCCGTCTCCGGATGTCCCGTGCCGCCCTGCGCAAGGCGGTCGGGATCGACCCCGAGGTGTCCCCATGACCCGCGCCGCGTCCCTCCTGCTCCCGCTGCTCCTGCTCGCCGCCTGCGGCGACGGGGACTCCCCCACCTCCGACCCGGCTGCCTCCACCGCCCCGAAGGTGCTCGTCAGGGTGGCCCCCGCCTCCACCGCCGGCGTGGAGCACACCCTCGAGCTCACCGCCACGGTCCAGGCGGGCCGCTCGGTGGACCTCGTCACCGACGTGCCCGGGAAGATCCGGCAGATCCCGGTCGAGACGGGCGACGCCGTCGAGGCCGGGGCGCTCCTCGCCCGCCTCGACGCCGACGTGGCCCGCTTCCAGTACGACCAGGCCGAGGCCGCCACCCGGCTCGCCGACCTGGGCCTGGCCACGGCCCAGCGCGAGTTCGGCCGGGCCGAGTCCCTGCACCAGGCGGGCACCCTGCCCGATCAGCAGTTCGAGCAGGCCCACAGCGCCCTCGAGATGGCGGGTCTGCAGAAGGCCCAGGCCGAGGCGGCGAAGGGTCTCGCCGACAAGCAGGTCCGCGGCAGTGTGCTGACCGCCCCGTTCGACGGCGTGGTGGCCTACGTCTGCTGTGAGGAGGGCGAGTACTTCAACCCCATGACCATCTCCCCGATGGGCGGGGTGCAGGGGCTCGTGGGCCTCGTGGATCTCGACACCGTGAAGATCGACCTCGAGGTCTCCGACCGCGACGTGGGCCGGATCGCGCCGGGGATGCCCGCGCACGTGCTCGTGGACGTGGTGGCCGACCGCCTCCCGGCCGGCGGGCTGGCCGGCACCGTGGCATCGGTGGGCATGGCCGCCGACGCGGCCAGCCGCACCTTCCCCGTCCGCATCGTGGCCGACAACCCGGGCCACGTGGTCAAGGCCGGCACCCACGCGAAGGTGCGCATCGTGCTGGAGCGCAAGGACGGCGTGGTCTCGGTCCCCGCTTCCGCCGTGCTCGGCGGGGACGACGGGGCGTTCGTGATGGTGGTCGCCGACGGCGTGGCCCGGAAGACGCCCGTGGTCGTCGGCCTCCAGGGCAACGGCGACCTCGAGATCCTCCAGGGCCTCGCCGGCACCGAGCAGGTGGTGGTGGAGGGCAACTTCGGGCTGCCCGACGGGGCGCCCATCGAGGTGGCGCCGTGAACCTCGCCGGCCTCTCCGTCGACAAGCCCGTCAGCATCTCGATGATCATCATGATCATCCTCGTGGTGGGCGGCATCGCGCTCTCCCGCCTGGGGATCGATCTCTTCCCCGACATCGACTACCCCTCGCTCACCGTCATGGTCCGGTACCCGGGGGCCTCCTCCGAGGAGGTCGAGACCATGGTGGCCAAGCCCTACGAGGGCTCGTTCGCCGCGGTCTCCGACGTGGAGAAGGTCCGCTCCATCAGCCAGGAGGACGTCTGCTACTTCCTGGTGGACTTCGTGTGGGGCACCGACCTCGACGCCGCCGCCTCCGACCTGCGCGAGTCGGTGGCCATGATCGAGCCCTACATGCCCGACGGGGTCGAGGACCCCGTGGTCATCAAGTTCAACCTCTCGGCCATGCCGCTCGCGGTCTACGCGGTGGGCGGCATGAAGGACACGGTCCGTCTGCGGAAGATCATGACGGACAACGTCCAGGACCGCATCGAGCGCCTCTCGGGCGTGGCCCAGGCGGCCTTCTTCGGCGGGCGGATCGAGGAGATCCACGTGGACCTCGACCGTGCCGCGCTCCTCGGTTCCGGCATCACCATCGACCAGATCGTCATGGCGCTCCGGGCGCAGAACCTGGACCTCCCCGCGGGCCGGCAGGTGGAGGGCCGTACGGAGCGGCTCGTCCGAACCATCGGATCCTACGACAGCGTGGAGGAGATCGGGCGCACGGCCGTCGGGTGGTCGCCCACGACCCGCACGCCCATCCCCCTGTCCGCCCTCGGCACGGTCCAGCGCACCACCAAGGACGTCCGGACCATGATCCGCATGGGGTCCACCGAGGCCATCATGTTCATGGTGTCCAAGGAGTCGGGGGCCAACCCGCTCCAGGTGCGGCGCCAGTACACGGAGGAGCTCGAGCGGTTCAAGACCCTGCTCCCGCCCGAGATCCACTTCGAGCCCCTCTTCGACATGGGGCGGATGGTCGAGCGGATGGTCGGCACCGTGGTGCAGAGCGGCCTCGTGGGGGGCCTCCTCGCCATCCTGGTGATGTGGGTGTTCCTGCGCAACTGGCGGCCGACCCTCATCATCGCGCTGGCCATCCCCCTGTCCATCCTGGTGACGTTCATCCCGCTCTACCTCGCGGGCTACACCCTCAACATGATGACCATGGGTGGGCTGGTGCTGGGCATCGGCATGCTCGTGGACAACGGGGTCGTGGTCATCGAGAACGTCTTCCGCCACATCGAGGAGGGGAAGGATCGGAAGGCCGCGGCGCGAATCGGCGCCTCCGAGGTGGGTCTGGCGATCTCGGCCTCCACCTTCACCACCATCGTGGTGTTCATCCCCATCCTCTTCGCCCAGGGCCTCGCCGGGCAGCTCTCCCGGGGCCTCGCGCTCACCGTCACCTTCGCGCTCCTCGCGTCGCTGGTGGTGGCCCTCACCATCGTGCCCATGCTGGCCTCGATCCTCCTCGCCACGCGGGTCGACAGCGCCGGCCACGCCTCCGCGCTCGGCCGGGAGAGCTCGCGATTCCTCCGGTTCCGGAGCCGCTACCAACGGTTCCTGGAGTCCTGCCTCCGGCACCGTCGCCGCACGATCGGGGCGGTGGGTGGCCTCGTGGTGATCTCCGCGATCGCCCTCGTCTTCGTGGGCAAGGAGTTCATGCCCGGCGGGTCCGAGCCCATCCTCATGGCCAAGGTCTCGTTCCCGGTGGGGACCCCGCTCGCGGAGACGAGCGCGGCCAGCGCCCGCGTGGAGGACGTCTTCTCGTCCTTCCCCGACGTCCAGGCCGTCGGCAGCCAGATCGGCGCCGACGAGAACGACCCGGGCGGGGGGATGTCCGACGCCAACCCCACGGGCCCGCACCAGGGCATCATCTACGCGCGCCTCAAGGAGAGCAACCAGCGCGTGTACTACTCCAACGAGGCCCTCCAGGACGCCATCCGGGGGAAGCTGCCCGAGATCCCCGGCATGGCCTTCGAGTTCCTGGCCTCCGGAGGCATGGGGGGGAGCACCTCTCCGGTCGAGGTTCAGATCTTCGGCCTCGACCTCGACGCCATGCGCCTCGTGGCCGATCGGGTGGCGGCCGCCATGGCCTCGGTCCCGGGCCTGGCCGACGTCCGTGCCACGTTCGATCTCGCCAAGCCCGAGCGCCACATCCGGGTGGACCGCGACAAGGCGGCCACCTACGGCCTCACCGTGGGTCAGGTCGCCATGGCGGTGCAGGCGGCCACCCAGGGCACGCTCGCCACCCGGTACCGCGAGGGCGGGGACGAGCTGGACGTCCGCGTCCGGTACGCCGAGCCCTGGCGCGACGACCTGGCCGCGCTCCGACAGGTCCTCGTCCCGCTGCCCGCCGGTGGGACGGTGCCGCTCGACCAGCTCGCCACGCTCGACGAGGGCGTGGGCCCCGTCAAGATCGTGCGCGACGACCAGAAGCGCATGATCACGGTGGTGGCCAACCTCGCCGGGACGGACCTCGGTTCGGCCATGAAGGGGGTCCGGGAGGCCGTGGATCCGATCGCCAAGGCCCTCCCCTCCGGCTACGACATCGTCTACGGCGGACAGTACGAGGAGATGAACGACGCCTTCGGGCAGCTGGCCATCGCGCTGCTGCTCGCGATCCTCATGGTCTACATGGTCATGGCGAGCCAGTTCGAGTCGTTCGTCCATCCCTTCACGACGCTCTTCACCGTGCCCCTGGCCCTCGTCGGCGTGGTGTGGGCCTTCCTGCTCACGGGCACCACCCTGTCCGTCGTGTCCTTCGTCGGCTGCGTCATGCTCGCGGGGATCGTCGTCAACAACGGCATCGTGATGGTGGACTACATCAACCAGCTCCGGGCCCGGGGCCTGGGCCTCGTGGAGGCCACCGCGAAGGGGGCGGCCACCCGCCTCCGGCCGGTGCTCATCACCTCCCTCACCACCATCATCGGGATGGTGCCCATGGCCGTGAGCCGCGGCGAGGGATCCTCCACCATGGCGCCCCTCGCGCTGACCATCATCGGGGGGCTGACCACCGCCACGTTCCTGACGCTCCTCGTCGTCCCGGTGGTCTACACGCTCATGGATGGCGTGGGCGTCCGGGTCCGCGCCACGTTCCTCCGCTGGTTCCACAGGGCGGAAGCCGAAGCCCGGGGAGTCTGATCTCAGGTCGGGTTCCGCCCACCCCGCCCCCGGTGCATGTAGGGGATTGCCTAAGGGGGGTGACCTCTGCTACGCTACGGCAAACCCGTGGTGACTCCCGGGCCCCCTGCCGCATCCAGGATCCAATCATGCGCACCCTCCCCGCCTCCATCCTCGTGCTCCTCACCCTTGGCCTCGGCGTCACGGCCTGCGAGGACTTCAACCCCACGCCGGGCGACTCCACCATCGACGACACCTTCCCGGAGCCCCCCGTCGATGCGGACGGCGACGGCTGGATCGTCAGCGACGGCGACTGCGACGACACCAACGCCGACGTCCACCCGGGCGCCGACGAGGACTGCAACGGCGCGGACGACAACTGCAACGGCCAGATCGACGAGGGCTTCGCGGACACCGACGCTGACGGCACGGCCGACTGCGTAGACGAGGAGACGTGCGACGGCATCGACAACAACGGCAACGGCCAGATCGACGAGGGCTTCGCGGACGGCGACGGCGACGGGATCGCCGACTGCGCCGACGGCGAGGACTGCGACGGGATCGACAACGACGGCGACGGCCAGATCGACGAGGGCTACGACTACGACAAAGACGGCTACACCAAGTGCGGCTCCACGGAGAGGGCCGCCGACTGCGACGACATGGACGCCTCCGTGCACCCCGGCGCCAAGGAGCTCGGCGACAACGGCGTCGACGACGACTGCGACGGCTACATCGACGAGGGCGCGTGGGCCGAGGGCGACCTCGTCATCGTCGAGGTCCTCAACAACCCCAACGCCGTGAGCGACGCCTACGGCGAGTGGTTCGAGATCTACAACACCACCGACCGCACCGTGTACCTGAACGGCGTGATCGTCACCTCCTCGGTCGACGACGACTACCACGTCATCCGGGGCGGCTCGCCCATCCCGCTCGCCGCGGGCGACGTCTACCTCCTCGCCAAGAACGGCGATCCCGACGTCAACGGCAACGTGGCGGTCGACTACACCTACAGCGACGTGGTCCTCTCCAACGAGAGCGACGACCTCATGCTCGTGGCCGACGGTCTCGTCCTCGACACCGTCACCTGGGACGACGGGGCCACCATGCCCGACACCGCGGGCTCCTCGATGACCCTCGACCCCGATGCCTTCGACCACGTCCTCAACGACAACCCCGCCGTCTGGTGCCCGGGCGACATCCCCTGGGCCGCCTTCACCGACTTCGGCACCCCGGGCACGATGAACGAGCTCTGCTCCTCCTGGGACCACGACGGCGACGGCTACTCCCGCGACGACGGCGACTGCGACGACCGCGACGTCGACACCTTCCCCGGAGCCTACGAGACGGATCGCGAGGAGGACAACGACTGCGACGGCGACGTCGAGTGGATGCCCACTTCGGTCCCCGACTACGACGAGGCCGCCTCCTCCCTCTTCGTGTGCGACCTGCTCTACCTCGTGGGCTCCGGCTCCTACGACCCCACGGGCGAGGCCCTCACCTACAGCTGGGAGCTCGTGAGCGCGCCCGCCGGGTCCGACAACACCACCGCCGACATCGACACCCCCACCTCGGCGGATCCGCTCTTCATGCCCGACGTCGCGGGCGACTACACCTTCTCCCTGGTCGTGACCGACCCGGGCGATGCCCCGTCCTACACCGAGACGATCACCATCACGATCATCGACCGGCCGTGGCAGACCCCGCCGGTGGCCGACGCGGGCACCGACCAGAGCCTCGACCAGAGCTCCACCTGCGACACCAGCGGCTACGACTACGAGTGCGACGACTGCGCCGACGCCACCTTCACGCTCGACGGGTCCGGCTCCTACGACGGCGACGGCGACGAGATGACGTACGCCTGGTCCGCCTCCTCCTCGTACGCCACCATCGCCGACTCCACCGCCGAGGTCACCACCATCACGGTGAGCGGCCTCCCGGCCACCTACGGCAGCACCACCACCGAGGTCATCCTGGTCACGCTGCAGGTCGAGGACTGCATGGGCCCGGCCAGCACCGACACGATGACGATCACCGTCACCTGCACGGGCATCTAGTCTCCGGTCCGGTGGCCCCGGGGCCCGCGCTCCGCGGCACAGATCCGTGTCGGGCCTCCTCCGTTGCCTGCTCGCCGCGGCCGTCCTGGCCGGGGGGGGGTGCGACGCCGGGCCGGTGGGCGTGACCGAGGGCCAGCGCGCCCCCGGGTTCGTGGCCCCGCTGGTCGCGGGGGGTAGCGTGGACCTCGCCGACCTGCGCGGGCACCCCGTCCTGCTCGTGTTCTGGGCGAGCTGGTGCGGGCCCTGCGCGGCCGAGGTCCCGGCCCTGAACGCGCTCCAGGGCCAGGTGGGCGACGGGGCCCGGATCCTGGCGGTCAACGCGAGGGAGGAGCCGGCCACGGTCGAGGCCGCGGTGCGGGGCCTCGGGATCCGGTACCCGGTGGCCCTGGACCGCGACGGCCGCATCGCCGAGGCCTACCGCGTGCAGATCCTCCCCACGCTGCTGGTCCTCGACGCCGCCGGCCGGGTCCGCTACCGGGGCACCGTGCTGCCGTCCCGGATCCACGCCCTCCTGGCGGGGGCCGGGAGCTGAACCGGAGGGTGCGTGGACCGGGTCGTGGTCACCGGGGGTGCGGGGTTCGTCGGGTCCCACCTGGTGGAGGCGCTCGCGGCCCGGGGCGACCAGGTCACGGTCCTCGACTCGTTCGACCCGTCCTACGATCCGGCCTCGAAGGAGCGGAACCTGTCCGGCGTGGCCGGGCGGGTGCGGGTGGTCCGCGCCGACGTCCGGGATCCAGGGGCGGTCCGGGAGGCGGTGCGGGGTGCCGCGTGCGTGGTGCACCTCGCCGCGCGGGCCGGGGTCCGGGCGAGCCTCCGGGACCCGCTGCCCTTCGTCCGGACCAACGTCGAGGGCACGGCGGCGCTCCTCGAGGCGATGCGCGAGGCCGGCGCGGAGCGTCTCGTGCTCGCCTCCTCCTCCTCGGTCTACGGCGCCCGCGCCGACGGGCCGTTCCGGGAGGACGATCCGCTGCGCCCGCCGGCCAGCCCCTACGCCGCGAGCAAGCGGGCCGCCGAGATCCTGTGCGACACCTGGGGCCGGCTCCACGGCCTCGGCGTCACCGTGCTGCGTCTCTTCACCGTCCACGGGCCGCGCCAGCGGCCGGACATGGCCATCCACCGGTTCCTCACGGCCATCCTCGCGGACGAGGAGATCGCGCTCTTCGGCGACGGGTCCTCCCGCAGGGACTACACGTGGGTCGGCGACGTGGTGGCGGGCATCGTGGCGGCGGTGGATCGCCCCCTGTCCGGCGAGGTCGTGAACCTCGGCAGCGGGCGGCCGGTGCGTCTCGACGCGCTCGTGGAGGCGGCGGGACGTGCCACCGGGCGGACGCCCCGGATTCGGTGGGTCGGCGACCAGCCGGGCGACGTGCCGCTGACCTGGGCGGACCTCGACCGGGCCAGGGACCGGCTCGGCTATCGTCCCGAGGTCTCGCTCGAGGAGGGCCTGGCCCGCACCGTGGCGTGGTTGCGCAGCCCCGATGGACGCCGGGATCCCCCCGGCGGAAGGAGGCAGTGATGAGACGGAGCGCCGGCATCCTGGAGCTGCTCCAGGCCTGCGTGTACGGCGGCATGGCGTGGTGGACCTTCCCGCGGTTCTGGCCGCTCGGCGCCGTGCTCGGGCTGGCCGCCGCCCTCGAGGTGGCCGGGGGTGTCGCCCTCCTGGCCGGGCGCGGGCCCCGGCTCGCCCGCCTCGGCGCCGCGGTCTCGCTCGTGGCCGTGCTCTTCGCCTGGGGGTGCCTGGCCCAGGTGGCGGTCCACGTCATCCGGGAGTTCACCTCTGCCGGTGGCGCCACGGGCTGGCGCATCCTGCAGGGCATCGTCCTGTCCTCGCCCTGGACCGTGCTGCTGCCGGCGGCCCGCCTCCTCGGGGCCTCGGGGAGGGTGCGGGGCGTCGCGGCCGGGATCGCGCTGCTGGCCCTGGTCCTGCCGCCGGCTCTCGCGTGGAGTGGACCCCGGACCGTGTACGCCCCGGTCGACGGCGCGGCGGCTGCCACCTGGCTGCAGGCGCGCCTCGCCGGCTCGGAGGCGCCCGCGCCGGACGGCCCGGGCCCGGTGCTGTTGGTGGCGGCCTCCGTGCGCGAGGGCGCGCTCCTCCAGAGCCGGTCGGCCGAGGCCGGCGGCCTGCGCGCCGCCCTGGAGGCGCTCCTGCCGCTCGCGGGCGACGCGGGCACGGCGATCTACCTGGACGTGGCCGTGGACGCCCGATCCCTCCGAGGTCCCTGGCTGGCGCCCCGGGGGGCCGCCTGGGTGCGGCCGGCGGAGACCGGGCTCGCGGGCTCCCAGGACGCGATCGGTACGCTCGAGGCGTGGCGCTCCGGCGCCGTGGGCGGGCGGGAGATCCTCCCCCTGATCCGGCTGCCCGGCCTGCGCCTCGCCGGGTTCGCGCGGGTGCACCCCGACCGCCGGATCCGGATGCGGAGCTGGCTGGCCTCTCCTGGCGGTGTGACGGCGATCCGACAGACCTGGGCGCCCGCTCCGGACCTCGACGCCGACGCCCTCCGCGAGGCGGCCCTGGCCGGCGCCCGCTTCATCGCCCGGAACCAGGGGGAGGACGGGCAGTACGCCTACATCGTGCAGGGACCCGGTGGCGACCTGGGCCGGGGCTACAACTACCCGCGGCACGCCGGGGCCACCTGGTTCCTGGCCCGCGTGGCCGCCCGCACGGGCGACGCCGAGGTGCGCGAGGCCGCCCGTCGGGGTCTCGGCCACCTCGAGGTCACCACACGGCGCCTGGACGACGGACGGGCCTTCGTGCTGGACCCCTCGAGGCGGGACGGGAAGGCCTGGGTCGGGACCACGTCGCTGGCCCTGCTCGCGGCCCTCGAGCTGGGGGAGCACCCCGACCTCGCCGCCGCCTGGGCCGCGCAGGTCGCGTCGGCGGTGGATGCGGACGGCGAGGTGCACGGCGACATGCAGGTCCGCACCGGGACCTGGCCCGATCAGCCCGACGTCACCTACGCCCAGGGGCAGGGAATGCTCGCCCTGGCATCCGCCGCCCGGGCCGGGCTCCCGGGTGCGCGCGAGGCCCTCGAACGGGCGGCGCGGCACGTGGACGGCGGCTACTGGCCCGCACCGGGGGGTCGCCTGGCCACACTCGACGAGCACTGGATGTGCCTCGCCAGCCTCGTCACGGGCGAGGTCCTGGGGCATGCCGCGGGGGAGGCCATCTGCCGGACCTACCTCCTGCAGACCGCCCCGTCCGACGTGCCCGTGGACACGCTGGTGGCCCCGGCGAGCGGCCCCGCCGGGGGCCTCGCCGAGGCCATCGTGGCCCGGGCCGCCGCGGATCGGCGCGCGGGCCGGGACGGACCCTGGACCGTACGGGCCCTCTCCTACGGCCGCGCCTTCCTCGCTGCCCTCTACCGGGAAACGGATGCCCCGCTGCTCGGCCGGCCGGACCGCCTCCTGGGCGGCTTCCGGAACCGGCCGTGGGACCTCGACGTCCAGGTGGACGCCGTCCAGCACGTCGGCTGCGCCCTCCTCGGCATGGAGCACCTGATCACCGGCGCGGACCTGCCGGGCGCCCTGCCCTGACGAGGTCGCGGCCAGCCGAGGGGCGCGCGGGGGCACCTCATGCCTGCTGGGCCAGCACCTCGCCGAGGACCCGCCTCAAGTCGTCCATCCGGAACGGCTTGGGCAGCACGCCCCGGAAGCCGTGGTCCCGGTAGCTCCCCATCACGGGGTCGTCCGAGTACCCGCTCGCCGCCACGGCCCGCACCTCCGGATCCATGGCCTGGAGCCGGTGCAGGGTCTCGACCCCGCCCATGCCCCCGCGTACGGTGAGATCGAGGAGCACCACGTGGAACGGGCGCCGCTCCTCCCGGGCGTGCGTCCACGCCTGCACCGCCGCGTTGCCGTCGGCCACGGTGACGGCCTCGTACCCCAGGTACCCGATCATGCCCTCGAGCACCTCGCGGAGCGCCGGCTCGTCATCCATGGCCAGCACGCGGAGATCCCCGGGATGAGGCGGCATGGTGTCGACCGGCGAGGGCACGGGGACGGGCGTGTCGGCCGCCGGGATGAACACCGTGAAGGTGCTGCCCTCGCCGAGGCGGGACTCGGCCACGATGGTGCCCTCGTGACTCCGGGCGATGGCGTGGCAGGTGGTGAGCCCGAGCCCGCGGCCCCCGGCCCGGGTCGTGAAGTACGGCTCGAAGATGCGGGCGAGGTGCTCGGGCGGGATGCCGATCCCATGGTCCTCAACCCGGATGCGGACGTACCGTCGGCCCCTGCGCAGGCCCGGGGTGGAGCCGTCCTCCTCCACGGCATCGCCGGAGATGCGGACGGTGCCGCCCTCGGGCATGGCCTGGACGGCGTTGAGCACGAGGTTCTCCACGAGGCGTCCCACCTGGGAGAGGTCGGCCTCGGCGGGCGGCAGGTCCGGAGGCAGCTCGAACTCTGCCCGGGCCCTGGATCCCGCCATCACGAACGCCGCGGAGTCGCGGATCGTGTCGAGCACCGACGCGGCCCCCCGCACCGGGGCTCCGCCCCTGGAGAACGCGAGCAGCTGGCCGGTGAGGGCTGCGGCCCGCTGCAGCGCCCGTTCCACCCTCTCGAGACGGGCGTCGAACCGGGTCCCGACGCCCGCGTCCGCTCGGGCCAGCGAGAGATGCCCGGAGGCGGCCATGAGGATGTTGTTGAAGTCGTGCGCGATCCCGCCGGCGAGGGTGCCCACCGACTGGAGTCGATCCGCCCGGGCCGCCTCGGCCTGCAGGCGCTTCCGGACCGTGACGTCGCGTGCGATCCAGCAGAGGTCCGGCTGGGCGGAGGCGGTGGTGGAGAGCATGAACCGGGTGGATCTCAAGACCTTCCGGGCGCCGTCCACCTCGACCAGTTCCTCCGTCTCGCCGGTGGTCTCGCCCGCCCGGGCCCGAAGCGCCTGCTCCCGGAAGACGCGGGCCAGGTCCGGCGGGAACACCTCCTCGTCGGCGTGGCCCTCCACGTCGGCGGGAAGGAGCCCGAAGAGCGCCGCGAAGCCCTGGTTGGCGAAGGTGTACCGGCCCCGCGAGTCCTGGATGGCGATGGCGTAGGGCGCGTTGTGGAGCGTGGCCCGGAAGCGCTGCTCGGAGGTGCGGAGGGCCCGTTGCTCGGCCTGGAGCCGCCGGAGGAAGTAGACCATGGTCACACTGACGGTCAGGCCCACGATGACCAGGTTCAAGGCGAAGAACTGGCTCCGCTCGAGCCCGCTCATGAAGTGGGGGGACTCGAGGAGGGGTTCGAGGGCGACGCAGGTCACCACCACGACGAACGCAGCCCCGAGCACCGCGCTGGTGGCCCACCCCTCGAGGAAGACGATGGCCGCGACGACCGGGACCAGCACCCACACCAGTACGCCACCCGACTCGACGAGACCCCCGAAGAGGAGGATGTTGGCCGAGACCGAAGCGAAGACGAGACCGCTCATGGCCAGGACCTGCGCCGTGAGGTGCTGGGGCCTGCCGAGGATCCAGGCGAACCCGGCGACTGCGATCCCGAGCGCCGCCGCCTCGATGACCATCGCCTGCCAGGGGCCGACGACGCCGTACAGGACCGTGTAGGTCGCGAGGGAGGCGAGCCCGGCCCCGGCGATCATGCGCAGCAGGAGTCGGCGGGGCTCCAGGGGGGGACGCGGTGCCATGGTGCTCCTGTCCTATCCGCACCGGGCGCGCCCCGCTCCGGGCCGCGCTACGAGGGGCACGGAGGTGCCCCGTGCCCACCCTGTTCGAGCGCATCATGGCCCGCGAGATCCCGGCCGCCATCGTCCACGAGGACGAGTGGACCGTGGCCTTTCGCGACATCCAGCCCCAGGCGCCGTTCCACGTGCTGGTGGTGCCCCGCAGGCCGATTGCGCGCCTCGGGGACGCGGGACCCGAGCACGCTGAACTCCTGGGGCGGATGCTCCTCGCCGCCCGGAAGGTGGTGGCCGAGGCGGGGCTGGCCGAGGCGGGGTTCCGGTGCACCCTGAACGATGGTCCCGACGCCGGGCAGGTCGTGCCGCACCTGCACCTGCACGTCCTTGCGGGCCGCGCGTTCGGATGGCCGCCGGGGTGACCCCCGGGGACCGCTTCTGCGCGCACGCGGGCCCGGGCTCCGACCCGGATCATGGTCCCCGGCGGGCAGGACGCGCCGGTTCGTGCTATCCCCCACTACCGCGCCTGCCGCGACGGTGGGCCACGAGGAGACCATGGCGACCTTCGACGCCCCGTTCCACGAACAGGCCTTCATCGAGATGGAGGAGGGGCGAAAGACGGTCTACGTGATCCCGGCCACCGAGGAATTCGCCTTCATGTCCTCGGGGGATCGCCTCGAGTTCGGCAGCCACGGCAGCATCCACGTCGGCATGGTGCGGCACTACCCGGACCTCGACAGCCTCCTGGAGGCCGAGGGCTTCCACAATCTGGTGCCCGAGGCCGAGACCGCTGCCGAGGCGATGGCGGTGGTGCGGAGCAGCGAGGAGTGGGACGAGGGGGCCGAGAAGGCCCACGGGGTGCTGGCGCTCCGCGTCCGGGAGGCCCGGCGCAAGTAGCACCGCTCACGAGGCCGGTGCCGTCTCGGGCGAGCGTCCCCAAACCCGTACGCCCAGCCAGGCCGCCTGGGCCAGGGTGCCCACGGCGAGGGCCACCAGGCCCACCGGGAGCCCGGCCCAGCGGGCGGCGACGACCCCTGTGGCCAGCAGCCCGAGGTTCACCACGAGGTAGGCGGCGACCGCCTCGGTGATCGGTCGCGTCCGGCGCCGGTGGACCAGCACGCCCTGGACCGCGCTCTGCAGCACCGTCAGGCCGGGCACCAGGGCCAGCCAGGGCAGGGCGGCGCAAGCGAAGGCGCTCAGGGCCGGCGCGAGGCCCGAGACGTCCGACATCCAGATGGCGTCGAGCGGTGTCGCGATCACCACCAGGAAGACCACGCTCGTACCGGCGGCGGCGTACCCGGCGAACCGCCTGAGGGCAGGCGCGGCGCCCGGCCTGGGCAGGAGGGCCACCACCACCTCGGCCGCGGCGATGCCCGGGCCCCGGAACAGGAAGAGGAAACCCATCACCACCGACCACGCCGCCAGCGACTCGAGCGCCCGCGGCATCCGCGAAAGGGCCGCGCTCACGATCGGCGCTCCCAGGAGGGCGATCATGGGGGAGAGCATGAGCGGGACGTAGAACGCCCGGAAGGCGCGCCAGGTGAGCGGGGGATCCGCGGGCGGGCCGGCCGCCATGGGCCCGCGGAGCACCGGTCGCACGCGGACGCCGACCCAGGCGGCCTCGACGACGACTCCGGTCGCGATGGCCGCGGTGCCCACCACCACGCCCGGCCACCCGCCGGCGACACCGATCGCCAGCACCAGCACGTCCGCCACGAGGCGCAGCGCCGTACCCGCGCCCACCATGCCCGCCTGCCCGAACCGCACGAGCACGCCCTGCTGGAAGCGCCGGAAGGCGATCGCGGGCACGAACGGGAGCATGAGGAGGAAGCCCGGACGGGCGGCGGCGGAGACCTCGGGAGGCACGCCGAGGAGACCGTCCACCACGACCCCGTAGAGGGGCGTGACCGCCACGACGAGGTGGGCGGTGACGAGCAGGGCCGAGGCGCCCCACATGAACCGGCGCACCAGCCGGTAGGAAGCGGTGTCCCCGCAGAGTGCGTTCGACGCCGTCAACAGCATGATGATCGGCGCCTCGATCACGAAGGCCAGGGGGTAGATCACGCCGCCCAGCGCCGCGAGGTTCACCACGGGATCGTCCAGCCGGGCGATCACCGCCGCGGCCAGCGGCATCTCCAGGCCCATGAGGAACCACGCGAGGGCGAGGGGCATCCAGGTGGCGAGCACGTCGCGGAGCGTGGGGGGAGGGGAGGGCCGATCCATGGCCACCCCGACTATCGGGGAGCCCCGAGCGGGGCCACGGCGTGCTTGACACCCCCCGGCACCACCGCTACCCTGCGCCACCCCCTCCCGCCCGCCCCGGGCCGAACCAGGTGGATCATGCCGCACAACTACAAGGTCGCGGACCTCTCGCTCGCCGAGGCTGGCCGCATGAAGATCGAGTGGGCCGAGGCCCGCATGCCCGTCCTCGTGGCCCTCCGGGAGAAGGGCCGCGCCGAGCAGCCCCTCCGGGGCCAGCGGGTCGCGGGCTGCCTCCACGTCACCAAGGAGACCGCGGTGCTCGTCCGCACGCTGCGCGCCGCGGGGGCGGAGGTGGCCTGGAGCGGGTGCAACCCGCTCTCCACGCAGGACGACGTGGCCGCCGCCCTCGCCGCGGAGGGCACCGCGATCTGGGCGTGGCACGGCCAGGATCGCGACGAGTTCTACTGGTCCATCGACCGCAGCCTCGACTTCCGCCCCACGCTCACGCTCGACGACGGTGCGGACCTCATCACCAGCGTCCACACCCGCCACCTCGACCTCGTCCCCGACCTGCTGGGCGGCACCGAGGAGACCACCACCGGGGTGCACCGCCTGCGCTCGATGGCGAGGGCCGGGGTGCTGAAGTACCCGGTGTTCGCCGTCAACGACGCCGAGACCAAGTGGGACTTCGACAACGTCTACGGCACCGGGCAGTCCTCCATCGACGGCATCCTCCGCGCTACCAGCGTGCTCCTGGCCGGCAAGCACGTCGTCGTCGCGGGGTACGGGCACTGCGGCCGTGGCGTGGCCATGCGGGCCCGGGGGCTGGGTGCCCTCGTCGCCATCACCGAGGTGAAGCCCACGGCCGCGCTCAAGGCCGTCCTCGACGGCCACGACGTGCTGCCCATGGACAGGGCCGCGGCCTGGGGTGACGTCTTCGTGACCGCCACCGGCATGAAGGACGTCATCGTGGGCCGGCACTTCGACGCCATGCGCGACGGCGCGATCGTCTGCAACACGGGGCACTACGACTGCGAGATCCTCATCCCGGACCTGGAGGCCCGCGCCACGAGCCGCCGGACCATCCGTGACAACTGCGACGAGTACGTCCTGCCCGACGGGCGGCGGATCTACCTCCTCGGTCGCGGCCGCCTCGTGAACCTCGCCTGCGCCGAGGGCCACCCGAGCGAGGTCATGGACATGTCCTTCGCCAACCAGTTCCTGGCCCTGTGCCGGCTCGCGCGCGAGGGCCGCTCCCTCCCCATCGGGGTCCACGACCTCCCCGTCGAGCAGGACCAGGAGCTCGCGCGCATCAAGCTCAAGACCATGGGCCTCGCCATCGACGCCCTCACGGCCGACCAGGTCGCCTACGGCGAGTCGTACCTCGAAGGCACCTGATCCTCGGAGGCCGCCCGGGTGTCCGCGGTGGTCGGGAAGAGGACCGTCCGGCCCGCGGTGCCGGCCCGGCAGGCCGCGAGGCAGGCCGCGAACGTCTTGGCCGTGTAGGTCGGCTCGAGGCCGAGGCCCGCGGTTCCGGCGACCCGCTCGGCCGCGTTCCCCTCGGGCGTGGGATGGCCGTAGCCCCGGCCCAGGTATCCCTCCACCACCTCGAGGCCGTCCAGGCGGAACCCCTCGGGCGGCACGAGGCCCCGCCCGCGGAGGTACGCGAGCGTCCGCCGGGCGAGGGCGCGGGCGCCCACGCCGCTCGCGAGCGGCCACTCCACCACCCGGACCGCCCTCACCCGGGTGGCCAGGCCCGCGAGGCGCAGCCCGAGGAGGAGCCCCGCCGCCGTGCCCATGCTGCCGAGGGCCACCCAGACCGTGTCGGGCGCGGGCAGCGCCCCCGCGGCCACCTGCGCCGCGATCTCCAGCCCCCCGTCCACCCAGCCCACCACGCCCGCGATCTCCGAACCCCCCGGCGCCACGACGCGCGGGGGAGGCCCACCCCCTCGGCGAAGGGCCGCGACCACCCGCGCCGTCTGCCAGGGCAGGGCCGCCCGGCTCCCGACGGGGTGCAGCGTGGCGAGGGCCGCGAGGCGCTCGGCGTTCCGCCGCGCGTGGAGCGTGGGATGCTGGGGCGAGACCACCGCATGCACGGGCAGGCCGAGGGTTCGGCCGTGGATCGCAGTGGCCAGCAGGTGGTGGGAGCCCGACGCACCCACCGTGACCACCGGGCGGCCGGGCTCGAGCCCGGCCAGCAGGTACTCGAGCTTCCGCACCTTGTTCCCGCCGTAGACGGCCGACGCGAGGTCTTCGCGCTTCACGAAGAGGCACGACGCTCCGGTGTCGAGCGCCGACACCTCCTCCACGGGGGTCGGGAAGGCGCCGATCGGGATCCGCGGCGGGGTCACCCCCGGGAAACAACCCTCGAAGGCCGAGGTCAGGGCCCCACTCCGCGGGCCACGGCCTGGGCCAGCACGCGGGCGGTGGCCGGAACCCAGAGGTCGGACGGCGAAGCCACGCTCGGGGCGCCGTCCGCGTCGAGAAAATGGGTGCCGAACTGCTCGAGCCAGGTCCGGCACCGGGCCCGATCCCGGGGATCGGACTCGTCGCCGATCCGGGCGCCCAGCGCGATCTCCCGGCGACGCATCACATCCCAGGGGAACAGGTGGATCTCCCCGGGCCAGAGCGGGCCCGCCCGAACGGAGGGTGGCGTGGCCCGGGTCCACTCGAGGGTGTGGGCCCCCCCGGGGGCGAAGATCCGCGTGATCGCCGTCCAATCGACCATGACGGTGGGCATGCGCACCAGCTCGCGCGTCCCGTCGGGCCGGACGAGGATCTCGCCGTCGAGGATCGTGTCGTCGTCGTCGAGGTGGAGGCGCAGCACGCGCACCACGTCGATCCCGAGGTCGAGCGGCCCCACGGAGACGAGGACGTCGTGGTGCCAGCGGGTGACACCGTCGGGCCCCTGCACCTGGAGATCGGTGCGGGTCGGGACCGGTTCAGCCCACAGGTCCGATCGGGCCGGTCCGCCCTTTCGTGCGGCCTGGCCGTCGCCGAGTGCCAGGCCGTCGCGCTCGAGGCGCAGCGCCGCGGCCGCCAGGAGGGCCGACGCCGCTCCGGCACGGGTGGCTGCAGGGCCATCGCCTACGTCGACGAGGAGGGGCCGCAGGACGAGCGGGGTGCCCCGACGGGGCTCGCCCGCCACCACCATCAGCTCCTCGAGGGCCTCGCGGACGGCGACCGCGCCGGGATCCTGGAGGTCGTCCGAGGGATCGGTGGCCCCGAGCGGCAGGACCCACCCGTACGGGGGGATGTCGCGGAAGAAGAGCGGGACCCAGGTCCGGCCCCGCCAGCGCGCCAGGGGGAGCACGCCCCCGGACGCCCACCGGAGCGGGACCGTCGGTCGGTCCGGTGCCGGTCCCGGGTCGCTGCCCGTGAGGCAGGCCTGGTACCAGGCGTCCCATGCCTCGGCGGCCTCGCGGTGCTCGCGGATCCCGAGCCAGTGGGTCCACAAAGCGTGGCGGGCGGCGCCGGTGTGGACCCCCTCGGTGACCCCGGCCCGGTCCACGCCGACCTGGATGCGTGCGCCGCCAACCTCCACCCAGGGAGGCCGGGCGAGGATCTCCATCGCGAACGACGCCTCGGGCGGCCGCCAACCCATCGCGAACGCCTCCTCGCGCAGCACCGGCCCCGGGGGGTTGGACTCCTGGAGCGGGGCCATCCGGGGCCGCCCCCAGACCGTGCGGTCGAAGTCCACCTCCTGCGAGGGCACGGGTGGGAGGTGCCTCAGGTCCCGGTCCAAGGTGGCCACCAGCACGTCGGGGGCACCGTCGGCCATGTAGAGGCTCGCGTCCGCCATGAACGGCAGGAGGTCGGCGTCCGGCGGGGTCGTGTCCATGGCCGCCACCATCAGCACGGGCAGCGGGTCTCCCGCGCGGCGACGGGCCAGGGCGGCGCGGGCGGCGGCCTTCAGGGGGGGGTGCCGGGCGGCCGAGGCCGAAAGGACCAGCACGATGGCGTCTGACGAGGCGTGGACCTCCCGCTCGGCCCAGCAGCCGACCAGGGCCGCCGACGGCGGTACGGACCACACCCGGTGCCCGCGCTCCGAGAGCCCCCATGCCAGGGTGCGGGCGAGGGCAGCGTCGGATCGCGGGGGACCCCCCGCAGGGCCGGGGTCGAACAGGACCACCACCCGGCGCGAGGCCCAGAGCGCCTCGAACGTCCGGATGGCGCGGCCGTGCGAGGGGCGCAAGGCCGCGAGGGTCCGGAAGAACGAGTGCCCCGCGAGGTTGCGCCGCACGAGGCTCGCGACCACCGTCGCGGCGGTCTCCTCGGGAGAGGTGGTCGGATCGGGAAGGTCGGCACTCAGGTCGCCCAGGTAGAGGTCCGTGGAGGCGAGCGTCCGCAGTTCGTTTCGGTCGAACAGGGACAGCAGGAGCCCGGCCAGCGCGTCCTGCAGGGTCACGGACCGCCTCCCGGAGGGGCCCCGACGCCGTCGGCCGTCGGAGCGGCGGGATCGGCCCGGGCCAGGTCCCGCCAGCGCCCGATGAACTGGCGCCACTTCACCACGCTCGCCCCGTCGAACTCGAGCCGCAGGAGCGCACCGGGCGGCCGGATCTGGAGCGTGGCCCCACCCTCGACGGACACGGCGCCGAGCGTGGCGAGGGGTGTCTGCCAGGCGATCCCACCCTCCTGCCCCCGGACGCGGAGCACATCGGGTGTGAGCACCAGCATGCCCATGGCCACCACGCTGCGCGTCCCGTCGGCTCCGATGGACGCGACAGTGCAGGGATCCTGCAGCAGCACGTCGGCTTCGGCGCCGGGCGGGGGTGCCCTCGGCGGATCCCCGAACCGGGCCTGGAGGCGGCCGTGGGCCTCGGCCACGGTGATCTCGTCGGCGGGTGCGGCCACCGGGTGGAGGCGGGACGCCACGTCCACGCGCCAGGCCGCCCCGCAGGCCCGGCACCGGACCACATCGCCGTCGGCCGGGTCCACCCGGAGCCCCTCCTGGGCGAAGCAGTGCGGGCAGGCCCAGAGCAGGTTGGGCAGGCCCCAGGCCAGGCGCCAGCCGAGCACCCACCGCGGCACGGGCACCCGGTCCGTATCGACCGTGATCCGGCGCTGGATGTCCGCCTCGATCTGCTCCTCGGTCGCCTGGGCCGGGTAGCGGATCGGCCCCTCGTACTCCATGCGGAATGGGGCCCAGCGTGGATAGACCGCCCAGCGGGGTTGGTGGTAGTAGCCGGTCAGGATCCGGCAGAACACCACCGGAGCGTCGAGGCGCTTCACGAGGCGGCCGATGTGGGGCAGCACCTTCAGCGTGCGGCCGTCCCACGTGCGACGGCCCTCGGGGAAGAGCCCGATCACCTCACCCGAGCGGTACCACTCCTCCATCGCGACCATCGCGCTCCGGTCGCTGGTGAACTTCATCTTGGGGATGGTGCCGAAGAGCTTGAGGAAGAAGCCGACGAGCGGACGGGCGTACCAGTGGGCGCTGGCCAGGTAGTGGATGCGCCGGTTGCAGTAGTAGCCGATCGCGAACGGATCCACCCAGGTCACGTGGTTGGAGAGGAAGAGGTACGGCTCCTTGCGGGGCAGGTGGCGCCAGCCCGTGGCCGACATCCGGAGGAGCGGCACCAGGGTGAAGGTGATGACCCGCAGGAGGAACCACCAGAACGCGCGTTGGCCGAGGGTGGCCCTCCGCTGCGGGGGGGCGACGGTGCGGGAGCCTTCCTGCATCACACCTCCGGGAGGGCCAGAGGGAGGTCCACCTATCCCCCCGCCACGAACACGACCCCCTCCCCCCGCGCGGGAGGTCGGGGATGCCCCGCGCAGGTGCTACTGGGCGGCGGGCGCGGGCGCGGCGGCGGGCGCGGGCTCGGCGGGCTTGCCCACGGCCTCGAGGGCCACGACTCGCTTCTCCAGGTCCGCGATCGCCTCGCCTCCGGCCGCCCCCCTGATGTCGGTCGCGTTCTTGACCGCCACGGCGCCGTAGAACGCGGCGACGTTGGAGATCTGCTTGAAGTTGTACATCGTGAGGGCGAGGTTGATGATCACCAGGATGAAGGTGACCGCGAGGAAGGTGGGCTGGTTGTCGGCGCTGATGACGGGCTTGGCCATGGGGTTCCACTCCGCTGGGGGAGGCCCGACGATAGAACCCCCGTCCGGGGATGTCAAAGGGCGGGGGCACGGGCGGGACCCGCGGCTTGGACCGGGCGCGGCGGCGCCCAGGCAAAAGAAACGGAAAAGGCTCGGAAGTGAGCGTGACGGTCGGTACGTGGTCTCGGCGCGTCCGGAGGGTCCGCGCCATCCGATCCGATCGCTCCGATCGGCCTGCGCGGCGCACGCGGCGACTCCCGCGGAGCGCGCCGCGGATCGGCCGCCCAGGCCGTCGAACCCCGGCGGGGCGCCCGCCTTGCCCCGGGTCCGGCGTCCGACTACGCTCGCCCCCTGCACGGGGAGGCCAATGCGCGTCGTCACTCCGCCTCTCGAAGACTTCCTGGTCCGCGATCCGCCCTTCTACCTGCCCGTGGGCAGCGAGGTGGACCTCTTCACCCAGGCGGCTGCGGGCGGCCTGCCCGTGCTGCTCAAGGGCCCCACCGGCACCGGCAAGACCCGGTTCGTGACCTACATGGCCTGGCGTCTCGGCCGGCCGCTCGTGACGGTGGCGTGCCACGAGGACCTCACGGCGTCCGACCTCGTCGGCCGGTTCCTCATCCTGGGCGACGAGACCGTCTGGTGCGACGGCCCCCTCACCGCCGCGGTCCGCCACGGGGCGATCGTCTACCTGGACGAGATGGTCGAGGCCCGCAAGGACACCCTCGTGGTGATCCACCCCCTCACCGACGATCGCCGCATGCTGCCCGTCGAAAAGCTCGGCACCGTGCTCCGGGCGGCGCCCGGGTTCCAGGTCGTGGTCTCCTACAACCCGGGGTACCAGTCGGCGGTGAAGGACCTCAAGCCATCCACACGCCAGCGGTTCGTCTCGCTCGACTTCGCCTTTCCCCCACCCGACCTCGAGCGCCGCGTGGTGGTGGCCGAGGCCGGGGTGGACGACGCCCTCGCCGACGCGCTGGTCCGGATCGCGGGCAAGGTCCGCAACCTCGTGGATCGCGGCCTGGAGGAGGGAGTGTCCACCCGGCTGGTCGTCTACGCCGCCCGGCTCGTCCGCGCGGGGGCCACGCCCCGGGCCGCCTGCGAGGCGGCGCTCACCCGCACCCTCACCGACGACCCCGACCTGCGCCGCTCCATCGAGGAGATCGTCGCCGACTTCCTGTGAGGCGGTCCATGGCGCCCCGGACCCCGGGTTCGCGTCCCCCCGCCGGCGATGGCGGCGATCCGGGGCTCGTGCGCCGCGCCGCGCACCTGGTGGGACGCGAGGCCTGGCCGCCGCTCGGTCGGGTCGCTGGGCTCGCCGGGCCTGCCGCGCGTCTCTTCGCCCGCGACCGGCGCACGGGCCTGGCCTGGGCCCGCCGGGTCCTGGCCGTGGTGGAGACGCTCGGCGAGGCGTGTGCCCGGGAGTGCACGGACCTCCTGACGCGGGCGGTGGAGCGGGACGTCGAGGCCGCGCGGCGCCTCGCCGAGACCCTCCCGGATCACCTCGCCAGCGTGGCGCCGGCCGATCGCCTGCGCCTCCTGCGCGCCGTGGGGTGGGGGCTGGAGGCGCAACCCCGGACGGTGGCCACGCTGGCCGAGCGGCTCCCCACGCTCCTCCCCCTCCTCGACGACGGCGCCCTCAGGAGGTTCCTGCAGCAGGGGCCCTCCACGCCCGAGCGGGCGGCGGCCTTCCTGCGCCTCGAGTCCGAGGCGGCCCGCGAGGCGGTGGCCTCGCTCCGGCCGGGGGTGGCCCTGGAGGACGTGGCGCGGATCCTCGCCCTGTACGCGGCCGCCCACTGCGGCCAGGAGGTCCGGATCCGACCCGTGCCGGACGAGCCGGTCGCCCCGGGGCGACGCCGTGCCCCCCGGGCCTTCGCCGACGGCTACGACCTCCACCTCCCCGCCCGCATGGACACCTTCGGCGACGGCCGGGACTTCCGCGCCTACCGCGTGGCCACCGCGTCGGCCGCCGGCATGCTCGAGTTCGGCACCTTCGACCTCCTGCTCGACGACCTGCCAGGGGCCTGGCCCGCCCGGCGCGAGGGCGAGTCCGAGCACGAGCGGCTCTTCCGGGGCCTCGGGGTCCGCACCCTCGCCCGCGATGTCTTCGGGATCCTCGAGGAGGCTCGGGTGGCAGCCCGCCTGGGCGCGGCGTACCCGGGTCTGGCCCGGGACCTCGACGGCCACCGGGCCGACCTGCCCGACGATCGCCCCCCCCTCTCTGCGCTCGCCCCCGTGGACCAGGCGGTGGAGGTCCTGGCCCGGCGTGCCTGGGGCCTGGCCCGGCGCTCGGAGGAGGACAGGGACGTCCACCCCGGCACCCGGGCCGCGCTCGACGCCATCCTGCCGCTCCTGGACCGCGTCCTGCAACCGGAGGCCACCGTCCGGGTGTCGGCGGCCGCGCTGCTGGAGGCCTGGCCGATCCTGGCCGGCCTCCTGGTCCGCGTGGACGAGGTCGCGCAACCGCCCGGCCTCGCCCCCCTTACCGGTAGCGCCGTGATCCGGCCTGTGCTGCGAGACGGGCGCTCACTGGCACTCGACGAGCGGTTGCTGGCCCTGGTGGCCGCCCTGCGGGCCGCCGGCAGCGCCCTCGGCCTCCCGGAGGTCCGGCAGCGCCTGGCCGCCGCCGACTACGCCGAGGCCGACGCCTGGCTGGCTGCCCACGAGGGGCCCGCCGGCCCGATCGCCGAGGCTCGCGCCTGCCCGCCCCCCGCTCCGGCCCTGCCGCCCGTCCTCCGGGAGGGCGTGGATCCGGCCGGCCAGTCCGCCGAGGGTGTCTTCCTGTACCCCGAGTGGGACTGCACGATCGCCGACCGTCTCCCCGACCGCGTGCGGGTGCGGGAGCTCCCGCTCGCGCGCGGCTCCTCCGCGTTCGCGGACGAGGTCCTCGATCGGCGCCGCCCCCTGGTCGCCGCGCTCCGCCGGCAGTTCGAGGCGATCCGGCCGGACGACGTCCGGCGCGTGCGCGGCCTCGTGCACGGGGACGAGCTGGACATGGACCGCGTGGTGGAGGACCGCACCGTCCGGCGGGCGGGTGGCAGCCCCTCCGATCGGCTCTACGCCCGGCGCGAGCGCTCGGATCGGAGCGTGGCCGTGGGATTCCTGCTCGATCTCTCCTCCTCCACCAACGAGGTCGTGAGCGGCACCGGGCAGCGGATCGTGGACGTGGAGAAGGAGGCGCTGGTCCTCATCGCCGAGGCGGTGGACGCCCTCGGCGACGCCTTCGCCATCTGGGGGTTCTCCGGGTACGGCCGGGAGCAGGTGGCGTTCTACGTCGCCAAGTCGTTCGGGGATCCCTGGGGCCCCGCGGCCCGCGAGCGCATCGGCGCCATCGGCTGGCGCATGGAGAACCGGGACGGCGCGGCCATCCGTCACGCCACCCGCCGCCTCCTGGAGCAGCCCGCGCGGACCCGCCTGCTCCTGCTCCTCTCCGACGGCAAGCCCCTCGACTGCGGCTGCGATCGCTACGCCGACACCTATGCCCAGGAGGACACGCGCATGGCCCTCCTCGAGGCCCGCCAGGCCGGCCTCCACCCCTTCTGCATCACCGTCGATCCGTGCAGCCGCGAGTACCTCCCCCGGATGTACGGGGCGTCGTCCTACACCATCATCGAGCGGGTGGACTCCCTCCCGGCCCGGCTGCCGGCCATCTACCGGCGCCTGACGGTGTGATCCGCGCCCGGGTGTCCACCTGCCGGGAGCGCGACGAGCCCACCGAAGATCTGCAGGCCATCCGGGGGGATCGCCGGCAGGTGCGCCGGGGAGGCGGAGGCGGGGAGGGGCCCGCCCCTCGGCGCCCCGGCGTCCGCAGCGGGAGACCGGCGACCCGGCGCCTACCCGCCGATCGTGGCCCTGCGGACCATGGCCGCGCGGAGTTCCCGCGTGAGCACGGTCATGTCGTGGATCGCGTGGTCCACCTGCCCGTGGGCGTCGATCCACGCGATCTGGTCCGGCCTCAGGATCTGCAGGATGTCGGCCTTTGTCTGTTGTTTCATGGTCTTGAGGGAGACGTAGCTGTACACCCAGGGCAGGAGCCGACCCGCCTGCTCGGCGCCCACGGCGAGGGTCGGATCCGCCTGGAGCGTGGGCCAGGCGAGGACGAACAGCGACATGCGGGAAGCCTGGAGGTCCCGTGCCTGGACCACGGTCCCGGGGGGGGCGGGGATCTCCTCCTTAGGACGGGCCTGGCCCGAGAGGCGCTCGAGGTCCTGGACCGCGGCCCAGAGGATCCCCGGATTGAGCCCCTGCCGCATGCGCTCCTCGTCGAGGCCCACCGCGCCCGCCTCCACCACCGCGATCTGGGCGGGGGTGAGGATCTCCATCAACCGGTCATCGTACATCTGGTTCCTCACGAGTTTCCGGTCGAGTTTGTCGAGTACCTCGAGGATCCCGGCGGCCTGGTCCCGCGTCGGGGCGATGGGCGACGCTTCGAGGGCCAGCAGGCCCTGGAAGAGCTTGTCGGTGTAGATGGATCCGTCAGCAGCCGGGGTCGCCACCACGGGCGCGGGTGGTCCCCCCGGGGGGGCCGGGCGCCACGTCCAGAGGAGGAGCCCGGCGAGCCCGGCCAGGAGCGGAACGGCGACGAGGAAGATCGCGGTGCGGGTCTTCATCGGACGGGCTGGCCCCTGCCCCGTGGGTCTACCGACGCCTCCGTCGAGCGCCGGGGAGGGATCTGCCCCTCGAGGAGCCGGGCGCCGACGAGGTCGTCCAGAGTGAGCCCCAGGCGTGTGAACCGAAGGGCCCGGCCGAGGAGGACCCGGTCCTCGGCGGTGAACGCCAGGGCACGCCAGCGGTCGGGTCCAGGCTGTGTCCGACCCGAGAGGAGGTCGTTCCTGTCCGCCACCGCGGCCACCACGCGCACGGGCCAGCCCGACATGCGCGCGACCTCGGCGTCCCAGCGGGGCCGGTCGCTGGCAGCGACGCCCAGCGCGTGGGCCACCAGGTCCATGAGCCTCTGCGTACGGTCCGCGCTGCTCACCGCCCAGATCAGCCCCACGGCGAGGTCGGAGCGGAAGGGCCGCTCGGCGACGACGCCCCAGTCGGGGTGGCGCACCAGCCAGTCCTCCACCCAGGGATCCCAGGCCGCGACGGCGTCGACCTTCCCCTCAACGAGGGCCTCCTCGAGCCCTTCCGTGGTCAGGTCCACCTCGACGGCGCCCAGTCCGGTGCCCCATTCACCCCAGTCCATGTGGGGGGTGGAGCCCCGCACGAGCCCGATGCGCGCGCCAGCGAGATCCTGGAGCCTCCGGGCTCTGGCGCGGGGTGCCACCACCGCGATGCGACCGAGGACTCCGGGGCTGCCCACGATGCGCAGGTCGGTACGGTCGCCCAGCATCTGCACGGCGGGCACCTCGCACGTGAAGAAGGCATCGAGGGCACCTGAGGAGACATCGACGCCCTGGCCCTTCCCCGAGGCGTACCCGGTCAGCTCCAGAGTGAGCCCGTGCTCGGCCGCGAGTTCGGGCCGGGCGCGGAGCACTGCCGCGACGTGGGCGTGGACGGGCGTGAAGGTCGAGATGCCGAAGCGAAGGGTCTCGGCGGTGGTGGCGAGCGGCGGGCCTCCGATCGCCACGTCCCCCTGCGCGTCGGGGATGTAGCCCGCCTCGATCAGCGCGGCGGCGGCCTGCTCCGCGAGGCGCTCCTGGCCCAGCGCGTTGGGGTGGTGGACGTGGGAGGCCTGGTGGAGCCCGTACTCGCGCGTGCGCTGCCAGCGTCCATCGGCGTCGATGTGGAGGAAGCCGGCTGTTCGGGCGGTCTCCTCGGCCCGGGTCCGGTACTCCCAGTCGACGTACCGCGCCACGAGGTCGGGTTCGAGGCGGTTGACCGGCATGTTGACCCAGGCGAACCTGGCGCCCGCGTCCCTGGAGATCCGGTCGAGGGCCTGCAGGTTGTCGAGGAACTCGGCGAGGGACACACGGGGGACCAGGATGCTGGCCTCCTCGGGAGGGAGCCTGTCGTACTTCGGGCTCTCGCCGGCGACCCGCGCGGAGTAGTGGATGTCCGGGGCCGGGACGAACCGGCGCAGGGTGGAGAGGAAGACCTCCCGGGCCACCAGGAACGTCTCCACGCGAAAGAGGACCGACTCGACCGCGGCCACCACCGGGGACGGGAGGCGCGCCCGGTCACCGAGGTAGTCCGGACCCGCGTCGTTGTTGAAGCCCGCGAGAACGACGTCCGGGTGGTATCGGAGTCCGACGCGCCGGAGGAACTCCACACCCTGGTAGGTGGTCCAGCCGGGACAGGCGCCGTTGAGCACCACCACCCGGGTGCCGGGCGACGCGTGGGGTTGGAGGTTCGCCTCCAGGCGGGCCGAGAGGGTCTCGGAACCGTCGACCCCGTGGCCGAAGTTCGAGGAGTCCCCGAGGACGAGGACACGCAGTTCGCCCGCCGGCTTGTCGCGGCCCACGGTGACGTCGCGCATGCCGTCGGCGTTGGTGGAGATGAAGCCGGGGGCCTGGTTGTTGGGGAAGTGGTGCAGGTGGGGGCGCACCTGCCAGTGGAACACCGGGTGGGGCCGGAAGTAGGTGACGGCCGTGGTGCGGATGTACGTGCGCAGCCCCACCTCGGCGACCAGGATCGCGAGGAGCAGCACGACCACCGGAGGCCACGCGCTCCGGGCGATCCAGCGCTTGAGGACGAGGAGGCCGATCACGTAGAGATCGAGGACGGCGCAGGCCACCCAGGCGAACAGCACGCAGGCGTTCTCGGGGGCGTAGGGGGCTGCCGGATCGATGAGCGGACCCTTCTTCCAGCCCGGGACGACCTCGTGCCCCAGCCATGCGCACGTTCCGGCGATCAGCGCGTCCACGACGAGCAGAGCGACCAGGAGTGGAAGGAGACTGCGCATGGAGGTTCGTGTCATCGGTCTCTCCCTCACCCCGCGGATGAGATGGGCAGGCGCCTCATGCTCGGAGTCTACCGCCCGCTGGGGGCGCGGGCCAAGGAGGTTCGTGGACGCCCCGATCCACCGGTTCGCCATCGAGGGGGCTGGAGGATGCGTGTGCGCAGGTCCGGGCTCATGTCGGCGCCGATCGCGAACCGGATGAAGCCCTACGGCCCGTCTGGCCGCGCCTCGTCCCGGAGCCAGTTCTTGAGGTCGTGGTTGTGGGAGGTGCGGTCCGCCCGGCAGGCGAACTCGGTCACCATGGCCGGCAGCGCCTTGAACGCCACCTTCACCACCGCCAGCGGGATCGTGCCGTCCGGCACGTTCCCGTCGCGGAACTCGTCGGCGAGCACCAGGCCCGTCCCGGCCCACACCGCGACCTGCGGCTGGTGGCCTCGCTCACCGTCGTCGAGCGGCAGCGCCTCCCGCTTCCGGCTCCCGATGAGCGTCGCGTCGGCATCGACCGTCGTGATCCCCTGCGCCGGTGCCCGCTCTCAGAACCGGTGGACCCGCACGCGGGTCACCACACCGAGGCCCTCCAGGGGCGTCGTCTCGGGAGGGACCCAGGCCGCCTTGCCCGACCGGGCGCTTCTCGGCCACCTCCTCGTCGTGGAACCGGTAGAGGAACCCGCCGCGCGGCCTCCGGCGAGGGGCGCTTGCGCTCCAGGAGCTTCTCGAGGCCTTGGTCGCCCGCGAGGATGGAGAAGTCGTCCAGGCAGTCCCCGCCTGCCGCGAGCATGAGCACACTCCTCGACCGTCTCGGTCTCGGTGAACCCGCGCTGGCGCTCCTTCACCCGGACCTCGGAGCCGACCACGCGGTCGAGCCCGAGCGCCCGGAACATCTCGACGACGAGGACCAGCCCTGCCCGGCCGGTCAGTGCCTCCGGGAGCCGCTCGCCCCAGATCTCGACGGGCAGCATGCCGAACGGGCGGGACTTCTTGCGGTGCACCGGGCGCTTCGCACTGCGGAGGAGGCAGCATCATCCATCATGCACCCAATATGTGCAATATGGGCTTTCGTAACCTCAGTGTCTACGATCTCGATCGCGATCGGTGCCCCTCTATCGACGGATGGGGGTGAGGTAGGGCTGTCGACGCACACCAGAAACCACCCGTCGAATGGCACGAGAACCCGTGCATCGTCCTGATGGCCGAGGTGCGCCATGAAGGATGGTTCGCGACCTTCTCATGATGAACCGGGTGGTTTCGCGTCAACGTCGACGCGCGGATACGGCCAGGATTGGAAGTGGAGTGGAAACGTGGATCTGTACCCCGGCGAGCGAGTGCCTACGGTTCCCCACAGGTCCAGGTCGTGTCGTACAGGGATGGGAGCCATGTCAGGGTGTAGGCGTTGTCCCAGCCCCGACAGGTCAGGCGCCAGCGTTCCTGGCCGTCAGGGAGGGTCACATCGGAGACGAATACATCCCTCGTGCCCTTCAGGAACAGGAAGCCGTCACCACCGGGGAGTATCTCCACGCCGCCGTAGGACGGAGCATACCATCTGGCACCTGGCTCGGCATCCACGCCTCCGTAGGAAAACCGGACCGTGGCAAGGTGGGTCGCTTCATCGATCTCGTACTCGATCACCCGGCTGAAGACCTTCTCTCCCGGCTCCGCTTCTCGCCCGTTGTCGTGGAGCAGGAGCCGGGTCCGGTAGCCAGCACGCTCGAGGAACTTCGGGCCATGTGGATTGACCATCCACTGGTCCATGGTCAGTTCCTCCGGATCCGCTGCATCGAGGTCGTCCACGAGGCGGAAGTCACCCTCGATACCAAACTTCCAGGCGATCTCCCCGTTTGGCACGTTCACACGCAGGATTTGACCCACCATGTTCCGCTCGATCCAGAAGAACTCTTCACCGTTCACATCGACGCCATGGAGAAGGGCGTTCACCTTGAGACACGAAATGGAATCCTCGCATACGAGGGAGGGATCGATTGGAACGCCGTCGTTCGGGGCTCCGAGGATGCTCCAGTCCCAGAGGACCTCGCGGGTCTCGGGGTCGAGAACGACGATACCGGTCCCGATCTCATCGTCTCCATCGAGCATGGTTTCGAACGAGTACGTCAAGAACGCGATCGCCCCGGCCCATGGACCCTCGGTCAGCTGGATGACGTCATGACCATCGATATTCGGGTGGTCATAGGTGGTATCGTGGAGATCGAAACTCCTGAGAATTGAGAGTACCCGGCCCCCTTCATCGATGTGAAGGAGCAGGTTGCTGCCCGTGCCAAGGATGAAGGAGCCGTCCGCCAGAGGGCGAAGGACCGTGGGATCTGGTACTTCTCGTGCGTGGAAAGCCCAAATCGGATTACCAGACCGATCGAAACAGAGCATCGACTGTTGACCGGGCTCGAGACCCCCCGGGAAGCAGGTCGCCTCGTCGGTGCCCCATGTCGAACCCTCGGAGAAAACCGCGGCAGAGCATCCCTGCCACTCGGGAGGAAGCGGAGGGGTATCCACCTCCAGCTGGTCGATCGTCCAGACCCGATCATCCTCGAACGCCTCCACGAGGATACCAACGCCGCGATCCGCGTGGAGTCCCAATACGAATATCTGGTTCTCCCCGATGATCCCATCCCCAAGAGGAGTCTCGTGATCCATGCCTTCGCCGTCACCAGAAGTCACCTTGAGATGCACCTCCCGAGTACACTCCACCGAGACCAGGATCCCGAAGGGATTGTCCTCCATGAGGGAGGCTTGGGCATGACACGGAGCACCGGTACTGGTTCCTCCGGACTCATCGCACCCCAGGTCGAGAAGCAGGAGAACAGAGGGGAGGACGGGCAAACGGCTCATGCACCGAGTCTATCGCCGGCTGGGAGTGAGGGTCAACCCGTGCGTGGACGGGGAGGGAGGGGTGTTGCGTCCCTCGCCCGGACGCTCCATCGTGACGGGATCCCGGCATTTCGGCCCCATGGCGGGCGTGTCGCGGTCCCTGGCCGGACGGACCCCGATCCAGGTCCTCCTTCCCTTCAGCCACGACGAGATCGCGCGGTTCGACCCCCCTGGCGCCCCCCTCGACGCCGTGCTCTGGTCCGGCGGGTACCCCTCGATCCACGACCGCTCTCTCCCGCCGCCCGAGTGGTTGTCGTCCTGCACCGCCACCTGCCTGGAGCGCGACGTCGCGGCTCCTCGAGATGCCGAAGCTCCATGTCGTGGACACCGGCCTCGCCCGCTGGCTCCCGGGCATCCGCCCGCCGGACCGGCTCGGGCTCCGTCCCCGGCGCGGTTCCCTCTCCGGATCCTGGGTGGTGGCCGAGATCCTCGAACGGAGGCTGCACGGTGGCCCTCCTCCGGACCTCTTCCATGTCCGGGACCGCAAGGGGCGCGAGATCGCCCTCATGATCCGGAGCGGCCCGGCGTTCACGGTCGTCGAGGTGAAGGCTGGCCGCACCGTGGTTCCAGAGACGGCGATGCCGCTCGCGATGGCGGGGACCCTGATCGGAGCCCCCGTCACCCGCAGGCTGCGGATGCAGGGTGGCGACGAGCCGCAGTCGTGGACGGACCTGGAGGTGGTTCCGTGGTCCGGCCCGCCCGGGGCCTGGTCGGTCCGTGAACCCGGCGGGAGCCGTGGTGCCGGCGGTGACGTCCGGTAACGGACGACCCGCGAGACCGATCCACCGGTGGAGGAGCACTGCGTGGACCGCATCTTCCCCGATGTCACCGCTACCGTGGGAGGTACCCCGCTCGTCCGCCTGGGCCGCGTGGCCGCGGGCCTCGGCGCCGAGGTGGTGGCCAAGCTGGAGAGCCGCAATCCCGCCGGGAGCGTGAAGGACCGCATCGCGCTCGCCATGATCGAGGCCGCAGAGCACGACGGCCTGCTGGGGCCCGGACGGATCGTGGTGGAGCCCACCAGCGGGAACACCGGGATCGGTCTCGCGTTCGTGTGCGCGGCCCGCGGCATCCCGCTCGTGCTCACCATGCCCGAGACCATGAGCATGGAGCGGCGCAAGCTGCTCGCCGCGCTCGGGGCCCGCCTGGAGTTGACCCCCGGCGAAGAGGGTATGACCGGCGCCGTCCGGCGGGCGGAGGACCTCGCCGCGTCCGACGGACGGTACGTGATTCTCCAGCAATTCCGCAACCCCGCGAACCCAGCCGTCCACGCCCGCACCACGGCCGAGGAGATCTGGGCCGACACCAGCGGCCGCGTGGACGTGGTGGTGGCCGGGGTCGGGACTGGCGGCACCATCACAGGCATCGGCCGGGCCTTGAGGCCGAGGCGCCCGTCCCTCCGCTGCGTGGCCGTGGAGCCCGAGGATTCGCCGGTGCTGTCGGGCGGAAAGCCCGGTCCCCACAAGATCCAGGGGATCGGTGCGGGCTTCGTGCCCGCAGTCCTCGACCTGTCCATGGTGGACGAGATCGTGCGGGTCCGCCACGAGGACGCGGGCGTGGCCGCGCGCCGCCTCGCCCGCGAGGAGGGCATCCTGGCGGGCATCTCGTGCGGCGCCGCGCTCCACGCCGCCCTGGCGGTCGCCGCCCGGCCCGAGACCGCGGGCCGCCTGGTGGTGGTGATTCTGCCCGACTCGGGCGAGCGCTACCTCAGCACATGGCTCTACGACGACGAACCCGCCAGCGTGGCCTGACACCGGAGGACCCATGGACCCTGCGCTCCGCCTGGGCGACGACACCGACATCCCCCTCGGTCCCGTGGTGGATGCGCTCTGCGCCGTGCAGGACGGCCTCGCCCGTCCGGCCACGGACTCCGCCTGCCGCCGGGCCCTGCCCTCACGCGACGCGCTCGCGTACCTCGTCGAGTCGCTCCGGTCCGTCCTCTTTCCAGGCTATTTCGGCAAGTCCGACCTCAATCCGGAGACCCTGCGATACCACGTGGGGACCACGCTCGACGCCGTGGCCACGGGCCTCTCCGCCCAGGTGGAACGGGGCCTCGCATTCCGGTGCGGCCAGGATCCCGCCTGCTGCCGCTCCTGCACGGGCCCCGCGCGCGATCTCACCGCCAGCTTCCTCGACGGACTGCCCGAGATCCGGCGCCTGCTCGCGCTCGACGTGCGCGCGGCCTTCGACGGCGACCCGGCCGCCACCAGCCCGGACGAGGCGATCTTCTGCTACCCGGGCGTGCAGGCGATGGTGAACCACCGCATCGCGCACAGGCTGCACCGGCTCGGCGTGCCCCTCATCCCTCGCATCGTGGCCGAGCTTGCCCATGCCGACACCGGCATCGACATCCATCCGGGCGCCGTCATCGGCGAGCGCTTCTTCATGGACCACGGCACAGGCATCGTCGTCGGCGAGACGACCGTCATCGGCGATCGCGTGCGCGTCTACCAGGGCGTCACGCTGGGCGCGAAGTCCTTCCCGACGGACGAGCACGGCCATCCCATGAAGGGCGTCCCGCGCCACCCCGTGATCGAGGACGACGTCGTCATCTACGCGGGGGCGACGCTGCTCGGTCGCATCACCGTCGGGCGCGGGTCCGTCATCGGCGGCAACGTGTGGCTCACGCGCTCGGTCCCACCGGGCTCCCAGGTCACCCAGGCCACCGCCCGGCAGGAGGCCTGGGAGGCCGGGGGCGGGATCTAGGATTTCGTCACAGGGATGGTGACCGGTGGACGGGCGGGCGGGTCTCCGCCGCCTCACCCCACCTCTCGCGGAGACCTATGCGAAAAAGCGACGCAGGAAACAGTGAATTCGCGGACTGGCCTGAATTCTTCGTCTTGAACTGTTCAAAACATTGTCACACTGAACTGGTCATGGGTCTCTTCGGAGTGTCGCACCACGGACGTGCCGTGACCGCGACCCCCCAACCGGTCGATCCCTCACGACGGAGCCACCCATGACCGCCACCATCCTCGCCCTCGCCCTCGCCTCCTCCACCACCTTCGCCGGCCCTGGCAAGGCCATGCCCCACGGCCCCGCTGCCCACCGCACCACCATCGCCGACATCGCCGCCGAGTCCGAGGACTTCGAGGTCCTGACCGCGGCCCTCGATGCGGCTGGCATGGTGCGGGTCCTCGACGGCTACCGGCAGTACACGGTCTTCGCCCCCACCGACGACGCCTTCGAGGCCGCCTTCTCGGCCCTCGGCGTGACCGCGGAGGACGTGCTCGCCGACACCGAACTGCTGACCGACATCCTCCTCTACCACGTGGCGCGCGGCAACCGCAGTTCGGACCAGGTCCTCTCCAGAGACCGCATCCGGATGCTCGACGGCAACTTCGCCAGCATCTCCTACGACGACGAGGGCGCCTACATCGACGACGCCACCATCGTCCTCACCGACATCGAGGCCGACAACGGCGTCATCCACGTGATCGACCAGGTCCTGCTCCCCCCGGACCTGTTCTAGGCCCGACGCGCACCGGCGCGGGATAGCGGCTTCAGGTGCGAGAGGAGGTCCACGATGCTCCCCGGTACGGCAGGGCAGCGTTCGACGGACACCCCCGGAACCCCGGGTGCGGGGCTGGGGATCGGCGCCCTCTCCCGGGCGACCGGCGTGCCGGAGAACACCCTCCGTACCTGGGAGCGTCGGTACGGATACCCGCGCGCCGAGCGCACCCCCTCCGGGCATCGGCTCTTTCCCGAGAGCGCCATCGAGCGAATCCGGCTCGTGGTCCAGGCCCTGGAAGCCGGTTGGCGACCGGCCCAGGCCCTGGTCATGGCGCCGGGTGACCTGCGCTCCCTGGTGGGAGGGTCGGCGGCTTACCCGCCGCTTGCCCGCCCCAGCCACCCGCATTCCCCGGTCCTCGAGCCCTGGCTGTCGGCCGTACAGGGCTTCGATCGCCGGGCCCTCTCGACCCTCCTGGAGGCCGATCGCGCCTCTCTCGGACTCCGCGCCCTGATCCTGGACCGCGTGGCTCCCTTCCTGGACGCCGTGGGCGCGGAGTGGGCCGCCGGCCGGATCGGGGTCGCGCAGGAGCACACGGCGAGCGTCCTCCTGGAGCACTGGCTCCAGCGCCAGTGGGAGGCCGCCGCCTCACCCGCCGACGCCCCGGTCGCCGTGCTGGCGGGCCTGCCCGGCGAGCGACACGGGCTCGGCCTGCACCTCGTCGCCTGCCTCCTGGCCGACGCCGGCTGGCGGGTGGTCTTCCTCGGCCCCGACACACCGGTCCACGAGATGGCGGGCACCGCCGCCATCCTGGGCGCGCGGCAGGTCCTCGTCTCGGTGTCGCGCACCATGGACCCGCTCCAGGTCCGGCGCGACCTGGGGAGCCTCGCCGACCAGAGCCCCTGCCCCGTCCTCGCGGGCGGCGCGGGGGCGAGGGCGGTCCGGGGCGTCCGCGTCATCGGCCTGGCTGACCTGCCCTTCGCGACCGACTGACCGCAACCGGGCCGAGCCGCTCTCCTTCAGGCCCGCGGGCTTGCGAGAGCCAGATGTCCTCGGCCAGGGCCCGCCAGCCGGGGCGGAGGACGAAGGGAGAGTCCAGTTCGATCCTGGCGACGTGCCGGTTCCGCCACCAGGCGGGACCCCGGTTCGCGGCCAGGGTCAATCCGTCCGTGTACGGGGCGGGCGGGGGTTCCGGGTCTGGCCGGATGTATCGCAGAACGATACCCCGGCGGTTGAACCACCCCTTCGAACGATCCCCCCCTTCGTGTGCCAGCCGGGGCCTCCCGACCCCCTCCGGTGCAGTCGAACCACCCGAAAGCGGGCCCCGGTGACCCCAATCAGGGGGGATCGCCAGGGAGGGTGGCACGCAAGGGGGGGGATCGGTGCCCCGCATGGCTCGAAGGTGGGGGGATCGCCGGCAGGTGCGCCGGGCGCCAGAGCGCGAAGGTACGATGCAGCGCGGGTCATTCCTCGCCCGTCTCGAGGGCGTGGACGTCGGCCACGTCCTTGAGTCTGGCCGCGGCGCGCTTGTTGGTGAGCCGATCGTCCCGTCCCAGGACGGGCAGCGCGAACCCATCCACCTCTACCAGGACATGGCGAGCCCAGGCGTCCTCCCAGGTGAAACCCGGCACGGACGTGAGCAGGTCGATCCGGCTGCAGGGCTCGGACGGCCGACGCTCACCGACACCCCTCGCCCGCCGAAGCAGCCGGCGATGGCGATCGGAACGGGGAAGGGGGCCACCGCGCCATGTCCGGCGGGATAGGTCGAGGTCGTCTCCCCTCCCGGTCCCCACATGCCCATCCAGCCCGCGAGCCGCGTCGTCGTGGCCCTCGGCGGCAACGCCATCTCCCGCCCCGACGAGGAGGGCACGGTCGTCCAGGACCTGGTCAACCTCGACGCCAGCCTCGCGGGCGTGGTGGGGCTGGTGGAGCGCGGCTGCTCGCTCGTCATCACCCACGGCAACGGCCCCCAGATCGGCAACCAGATGATCCGGGTGGAGATGGCCCGTGGCCATGCCCCGGACCTCCCCCTCGACCTCATGGGCGCCGACCTGCAGGGCGGGCTCGGCTACATGATCGAGCGCGTGCTGCGGACCCGCTTCCGCCGCCGAGGCCTGACCACCCACACCTGCTGCCTGCTGTGCATGGTCGAGGTCCGGCCCGACGACCCGTCCGTCGGGAATCCGAGCAAGTTCGTGGGTCCCGTGTTCCGGGCGGACCAGCTCGAGGCATGCCGGGCCCGGGGCTGGGTCATGAAGGAGGATCGCGGGCGCGGGTGGCGGCGCGTGGTGCCCTCTCCGGACCCCGTGTCGGTGGTGGAGCGCGACGAGGTGGTCGCCCTGCTCGACCGGGGCGCGGTGGTCATCACCGCGGGTGGCGGCGGCATCCCGGTCACGCGCGACACGGCCGGCGACCTGATCGGGTTCGAGGGCGTCATCGACAAGGACATGGCCTCGGCCGTCCTCGCCCTCGCGGTGGGCGCGCCGGACCTCTACATCCTCACGGCCGTCCAGTGCGTGATGACGGACTGGAGCACCCCTCGGGCCGCGCCCCTTGATCGCCTCACCCTTGCCGAGGCGCGCCGCCTGCTCGCCGAGGGTCAGTTCCCGCCGGGAAGCATGGGGCCCAAGATCTCCGCTGCATGCCGCTTCCTCGAGGGAGGGGGCCAGCGCGTGCTCGTCACCGACATCTTCGCGCTCGAGGCGGCGCTCCAGGGCCGGACCGGCACCTGGATCGTGCCCTGACCCGCCACCGGCGCGACCGGGGGCTCAGCCCGAGCCGCGCCCCAGGAGCACGAGCCGGGGCGTGGGGCCGACGAGATCGCCGGCCACCACGCACGAGATACGGCGCCGGGCGTCGCACCCGAGGACGGCCCGGGCCACGGCGTGGGCGTCGTGCCACTGGTCCGACGTCCGGACCTGCGTGACGAGGAGCGAGACGGGGACGCTCGGGGGCACCGCCCGGATCCAGCCGTCGGGATGGAGGAGCGAGACGGCGAGGTCGCCCGGATGGACGAGATCCTCGGGTGCACGCCCGAGGCGCTCGCGGTAGAGGTGCGCGTTGTGGATGGACGCGTCGTCCGCGGGACGGCCCAGGACCCCGAGCCCGACCAGGACCACCACGAGGTCCGCGCGGGGCGAGACCACCGGCTCGTGGGAAGCGTGCGCCTTGTGCGGGCGCTGGGCGCTGCCGTCGGCCTCCACCAGGACCCGGTCCACCACGCCGGCGTCGAGCAGGGTGTCGAGGGCGGCCGGGGCGTGCCCCAGGAGCTTGGCCGTGCCCGGGACGCACTCGCGGACCACGACCAGGCGGCGGGCTGAGGGCAGAGCCCCGGCCACCCGCCCCGCGAGGCGGGCAGGGTCGGGCTCGACGAGCACCACCGGGCACTGCTCGGGGCCCGGGTACCGGATCCGGGTGGTGGTGGCGCACGCGACGCGGGCGCCGTCGCGGGCGGACACGCGGCTCCAACCGTACAGGAGCGTGGTCTTGCCCCCGCCGCCGACCAGGTGGACGTACCGGGCCCGCCCGCTGGGATCCAGGAGCCCGAAGTCGGGATCCGGCCAGGGATCCGCCGACCGTTCGTGCGCGACGGGGTAGCGGCGGAGGAGGGCCTCCAGCACCCCGCCCGCGATGGCGCGGGTCTTGTCCGAGAGCGTGAAGCAGGCGGCGAGGTCCCCGCGGGGATCCACGTCGCCCAGCTTGGCCCCCGGGGTCACGAGCGTACCGGACCGCAGGAGGCCGCGCACGATGCCGGACACCCCGGCGTGGACCTCGGCGCTCCCCACCCGGGCCACGACCTCGCCGCGCTCCACGCGCGCGCCGATGTCCCGGACGGCCTCGAGCCAACCCTCGATTGGGGCCCGGAGGAGCCGCTCCACCGTACATCCCTCGATCGCGCCCGGAACGCCCGTGTCGGGCCGGGCCTCCCCCTCGGTGAGGATCCGGCCCAGGTCGTGGCCCCGCTGGGTCTCGATCACCACGTCCGCGTCGCGGCCCGCCCGGAGGCCCGGGCCAAGCCCGATCACCCAGGGTGCCTGGAGCCGGCGGGTGTCCGAGGGCAGCTTGCGGAGGCGGGCATCCACCAGGACCTCGGGCTGCCAGGCCTCGAGGAGGCGGGCGTCGGGATCCACGAAGACGGGCACGTGGTCGAGGGGATCATCGCCGAGCCGCCCGGCGTCGGCGAGATCCCAGCGCCGGCCGACCACGCCCTCGACCTCGGTGACGTCCTCCGCGACGGCCGTGGCGAACGACACCATGCGGCGCACCGCCGTGGGGTGGGCGAGCTCGGTGCACGCCACGGGGACGCCACAGCGGTGGAGGCGCCAGGCGGTGCCGGACGCGTGCTCGCCGGCACCCCGCACGAGCACGCGAGGTCGCATGGGCTTCCTCTAACGGGTGATGACGGACCGGGGGGGGCCCGATAGGCTGCGGGGCGCGAGGGTGCCGATGCCCACTCGATCCTCTCCCCCTCCCACCTCAACCCCGGCCGGCACGCTCGACCGCGCCTGGTCCGACGGCGCCTACCGGGCCCTGGTCGAGAGCGTGCTCGACTACATCTTCGTCGTCGATCGCGAAAGCCGGGTGCTATACGCCAACCCGGGCGCCCTCCGGGCCGAGGGCCGGTCGCTCGCCGAGTTGCGGGGCCGGCGGCTGGACGAGGTCTTCCCGGCCGAGATCGCCGCCCGGCAGATGGCGAACGTGGCCCGGGTGCTCGAGACCGGCACCCCCCTGGGCGTGCGCGCACCGAGCTGCATCGGGGGCCGGCGCCTCTGGCTCGACACCGTGCTCTCCCCCGTCCGCGAGGTCGGCGGCCGCATCACCGCCGTGGTCGGCCTCTCGCGCGACGTCACCGCCGAGGTGGACGCCTGTGAGGCGGCCCGGGCGAGCAACGAGCGCTACCAGCGCATCCTCGCGGCCACGTTCGACGCCATCCTCATCCACCAGGACGGGATCATCCTCGAGGCCAACGAGGGGGCGGCTCGCCTCCACGGGCTGGCGAGTCCCGCGGAGCTCGTGGGGCGCCGTCTGGTGGACTTCTGTCGGCCCGAGGTGCGGCCCCTGCTCGCTCGCCGCCTCCAGGAGCGGCCGACCGACAGCTGGATCGGCGAGCTCTTCCGCGCGGACGGCGGCGTGGTCCAGGTGGAGGCCACGTCCACCGAGTTCGAGGCGGGGGGGCAGCGCCTGCGCATCGCCGCCGCCCGCGACGTCACCGACCGCCACCTGCTGGAGCAGGAGCGCCAGAAGGCCGAGCGCATCGATTCCCTCGGGGTGCTCGCGGGCGGCATCGCGCACGACTTCAACAACCTGCTCGCGGGGTTCCTCGGCCACCTCGAGATCGTGCGGCGCTGCGCTGGGGCGTGCCCCGACATCCTGGAGCACGTCGAGGCAGCCTCCCGCGCGGTCGATCGGGCCAAGACCCTCACCGAGCAGCTGCTTTCGTTCGCGCGCGGCGGCACGCCGGTGGCCCGCTCCACCGCCATCGAGGGGACCCTGCGCGATGCCGTCGGCTTCGCACTGCGGGGGTCGCCCGTCGAGGGCCGCGTCCTCGTCCCCCCCGATCTCTGGCCCGCCGAGGTGGATCCGGGGCAGCTGGCCCAGGTCCTGCACAACCTCGTGCTCAACGCAGCCCAGGCCATGGCGGGGGGGGGCCGGGTGGAGGTCAGGGCCGGCAACGAGGTCCTCGACACCGCCGCCGCGGGGCTCCAGGCCGGGCGCTATGTCCGCATCGATGTCGAGGACCATGGCCCGGGCATCCCGCCCGACGTCCTGCCCCGCATCTTCGACCCCTACTTCACCACCCGTCCCGGCGGAACCGGCCTCGGGCTCGCCACGACCTACGGCATCGTCCGGAACCACCGCGGGCGGATCACCGTGGACACTCGGCTCGGGCAGGGCACGGTCTTCCACGTCCTCCTGCCGGCCTCCGACACCGTGGAGGCAAGCCCCCCCCACCCTCCGGCCGGGATCGCCCGCCGCCCCGCGCACGTCCTCGTCATGGACGACGAGCCTGCCCTCCGCGAGGTGCTCGAGGTGATGCTCGGCCTGATCGGATGCAGCTGCGAGGGCGCCGATGGCGGCGAATCTGCGCTGGCGCTGTACCGCCAGGCGACCGAGCGGGGGCGCCCCTTCGACGTCGTGGTGCTCGATCTCACCGTCCCCGGTGGGCTCGGCGGCGTGGATACCCTCGCAGCCCTGCGCGCGCTCGATCCCGGCGTGCGGGCCATCGCCTCCAGTGGCTACTCCAGCGATCCCGTCCTCGCCCAGCCCGGCCGCTACGGGTTCCAGGCGATCCTCGCCAAGCCCTTTCGCGTGGAGGACATCGCGGCATCGCTGGAACGCGCGCTCGGCGACTGATCCGCCGCCCCCGGCGGTCGCCCCCGCCGGGGGTCCAGCCCCGTCAGGCCACCGGACGGTCGTAGACGCGGTATCGGCGGCAGATCGTGAGGCCGATGCCCTCCACGACCGCGCGCATCGGGGCGTTCCGCTCGTCGATGAGCGAGCCCTCCATGCGCCGGTACCCCGCCCGCTGGGCGCCGAGCACGATCTCCCGGATGAGTCGCGCGTGGATGCCCCGGCCGCGGAACTGGGGGAGGACGCCGATGAGCTTGAAGGAGGCGGTGCGAATCCTCGGGAACGCGGCCAGCATCCGCGCCCAGCCGAGCGGGAGGATGCGTCCACCCGCGCGCCGGATGGCCTCGTTGAGGTCCGGCAGACACACGGCGAAGCCGGCCGGCCGGCCCTCGACCGTGGCGATCTGCACGAGGTTCCGCCCCGCGAAGACCACGAACGCCCGGCCGAGGTGCAGGAACTGGGCGCGGGGCATGGGCGTGTTGTCCGGGGCGGACCGGTAGGCGTCCAGGAAGCAGCGGTAGACGAGATCGAGGTCCTGCGTGAGCCGCCGCCAGCGCGGGTTCCGGACCACGACGCCGGGGACGTCCGCCACCCCGGCCCGCTCGACCAGGTGATCGGGCAGCCGACGGGCGCGGCCCTCCGCGTCCACGAGGGGTGTCTCGTAGGCCAGCTGATCGTGGTGCGGCACGAATCCCTCGGCCTCGACGAGCGCCCGGTACGAGGGGGGATGGTGGCCGGCCATGAACGGCTGGGGTCGGTCGAAGCCCTCGACGAGCAGGCCGTTCTCCTCGACCCGCGTGAGGTTGCGCGGCCCCCGGAGGGTCGTGGCACCCCACGCGCGGGCTCGCGCCTCGGCGGCCCCGAGCAGGGCCCGGGCCGTCACGGGGTCGTCCTCCGTTTCGAAGAACCCGAAGAAGGCCACCTTCTCGCCCCGGTGATCCTCGTGGAGCCGGTCCCGCAGCGCCGAGATGGTGCCCACCACCGCTCCTCCCCGCACGGCGAGGTACAGCGTGAGGCTCGCCTCGGAGAAGAACGGGTTGCGGCGGGACAGGCGGCGGCGGAGCCAGGCCTCGAGGGGCGGCACCCAGACCGGATCCCCCGCGTACCGGCGTCGTGGAAAGGCGAGGAAGGCGGACAGATCCCGCTCGGTCGCCACCTCACGGATCCGCACGTCCGCCGGCGAGCGCGTCATGCGTCGGTCGTAGTCACCCCTGCTCCCGCAGCCTGAAGCGTGCCGACGCGACGGCGTCCTCCGGGGCCCGCTCGAGCAGGGTGAGCTCGCCCTCCACCTGGAGTTCGGCGCCCTCCTCGACCTCCAGCCCGCCCTTCACGATCACCTTGGCGTTCCGACCCATCACCACCGTGCCGGACTTCCGGATGATCACCGAGGGTCCTCGGACCGCGTAGCTGTAGAGGCTGCCGCAGAACGGACAGCGCATCGTGCCCTCCCGGACCGACTCCAGGTCCGGAGCCCCGCACTGGCTGCACGCGAACGATCGTTGGGTCACGGGTTCCTCCGAGGGGTGTCTCGTTCCGGGAGTCTATCCCCGGTGGCGCCGGCCTGTCCCGTCTGCCAGGTCCTCGGGGCGGTCCACGTCCACCAGGACCCCCGGATCGCCCACCGAAAGGTCCAGCACGCGATCCGCGCGCGCCCGGAGGAGGTCGCGGGCGCCGCGATCGCCCCCGAGGGCCATCAGGTCCGTCCGCCAGGCGGCCGACAGGAGGACGGGGTGCCCCCTCCGGCCGTCGTGGACGGGCACCACCGCGTCGGCACCACCCGCACGGAAGGCCGCGACGAGCGCATCCACCACGCGGGGGCCGACGCACGGCATGTCCCCGAGCGCGAGGACGTAGTATGCACACTCGGATGAGGCGGTGATCCCGGCGCGCAGGGACGAAGCCATGCCCTCGTCGGCCTGGGGGTTCTCCACCCCCCGCCACCGGCCGGGCGGCAGGGGGAGCCGGACGCCGGGCCGGGTCACGACCAGGATCTCGGCGAGGTCGGGGCAGGCGAGCAGCACGTCGAGGGCGCGTGCCACGACCGGCCGGCCCTCCCAGTCGAGCCGGAGCTTGTCCCGGCCCATACGGGTGCTCCGTCCCGCCGCGAGCAGGATGCCGGTGCCGGGGCCGAGGCGGTCGACCACGGGGACCTACCGGTGCGCGCCCGTGCCGCGGAGCTCGCCCGCGGAGGCGCGCCACGCAGCGAACCGCTCCGAGATCCGGTCCGCCGCGGCCAGTACCTCGGCCGGCCGGGTCCCGTCGCGGAGCGGCAGGATGCGCCCCCCCTCCTTGAGGATGCGTCCGCGGGCCACCACGGTGTCGATCTCGCCTCCGTCAGCCGCCCACACCAGGTTCTCGACCACGTTGTCGAGCCGGGTGGGTACGAGGTTGGGGGCCGTGAGGTCCACGAGTACGAAGTCCGCGCGCAGGCCGGGGGCGAGCACACCCGTGTCCATGCCCAGGATCGAGGCGGGGATACGCGTGATCATCTCCAGGACCTGCCAGGCGGGCAGCACGCTCGCGTCCTGCAGGCGGGCCTTCTGGAGCTGCGAGGCGAGGCGCGCGGCGGCGAGGATGTTCTGGTGGTCGGCGGAGCCCGATCCGTCGGTGGAGATGGCCACCGTGAGCCCCGCCCGGAGCATGTCCACGACGGGGGCCGTGCCGGACCCGAGGATGGCGTTCGCGAGTGGATTGTGAACGATGCGAACGTCGTGGCGTGCGAGGATCTCGAGGTCCCTCGGACCGCAGTGGACCTGGTGTGCGAGCACGGTCCGATCGTCGAGGACGCCGATCTCCTCGAAGTACTCCACGGGGGTGAGGCCGGGCTCGACCTCCGTGCGGAACCAGGCGGTGGTGCGGGGCTCCTCCGCGGAGTGGATGTGGAACAGCGTGCCGTGCGCCCGTGCCCAGGCCTTCAAGGGGACGAGCAGGGCCCGGCTGTTGGAGAAGTCCTGGTCCGGGCCCGGGCAGACCGTGGTGGCCCGCCAGGACTCCTGCCGTGCCCAGGCCCGATCCAGGCGCGCGAGCGCGTCCTCGGGCCGGTCGAGGATCTCGGCGACGTAATACCGATCCTGTGAGCCGACCGCGATGATCATCGTGGTCCCGGCGTTCTCGTTTGCGACGGCGAGCTCGTCCACGTGGTGCTTGTTCTCGTTGCAGTGGTGGACCATCACCGAGGTGATGCCATAGTGCACGTCGCAGAGGCGGGCCGTCCGGTAGACGGCCTCGTGGGGTGTGCACCCCAGGTCCGCAGCCAGGCGCTCCCGCTCCTGCCGGAGGAAGATCGAGAACGGGTTGACGGCGTGATCGAGCCAGTCCGCCAGGGGCTCGTCGCGGGCGACGCCGATGAGCAGCTGCTCGTGGTCGTGGCCGTGGGCCTTCACGAAGCCCGGCAGGAGCACCGCCCGCTGGCGGGGCACCGGGTCCGGGCCGGGCAGTGGCCGGTGGTCCGGCGTGCCGAGCACGGCGAGGCGGTCGCCGAGGGCCGCGAGGCGCAGGGCGACCTCGGGGGTCCAGGGACCGGCCTCGACGATGCGGTCGCCCTCGGCCAGGACGTAGCCGTCGCGGATCCGGAGCCGCGGATCGGTCATGGGCAGCAGGAAGTCGGCGCGGGCGGCCAGGAGCATGGCGGTCAGAGGCTCCCCAGGGCCCGGAGCACCTTCTCGGGCGTGAAGGGCCAGTCGCGGATCCAGACGCCCACGGCGTCGTGGATCGCGGCGGCGATGGCGGGCGCGGCTCCGTTGCAGGAGATCTCGGCGACGGACTTGGCACCGTACGGGCCGACCGGATCGTCGGTGCACACCAGCTCGGCGTACACGTCGGGGGGGAGGTCCCCGATCATGGGCACCCGGTAGTCGCGCAGGGTGGGGTTGAGGCAGCGACCCTCGGAGTCGAACCGCATCTCCTCCCAGAGGCTGTGGCCGATCGTCTTGAGGATGCCTCCGTACACCTGTCCGAGCGCGAGCTCGGGGTTGATGGGGGTGCCGGCGTCCTGGACAGCGGCGTATCGCCGCACGGTGACCGCGCCGGTACCCGTGTCCACTTCCACCTCGGCGAAGTGCGCGCCGTAGGGGAACGAGGCCTCGTCGGTGACGAAGGATCCCCAGGCCACGAGCTGGCCGGAGCCGGTCCCGCTCTGGGTGGCGCGGGCGATCCGCTCGAAGTCCACGGTGCCGCGGGGCCCGCGAACCTCGCCGGGGAAGGCGATCGCGAGCCCGTCCCGCGGCTCGTCGAGGAGGCGGGCCGCGGCGTCGAGCAGGAGATCCCGCATCCGCTCGGCGGCCCGGAGGGCGGCCCCGCCCGAGAAGAAGGTGCCGGACGATGCATACGCGCCGGCGTCGAAGGGCGTGACGTCGGTGTCGGCCGCCAGGACGGCCACGTGGTCCATGGGGACCTGGAGGCACTCGGCCACCACCTTCGCGACCACGGTGTCCAGGCCCGTCCCCAGGTCGGTGCCGCCGGAGTGGACCAGGAAGGTGCCGTCTCCGTTCTGCGTGACGGCGGCGTTGGCGGCGTCGACCCCCGGCAGGCCCGAGCCTTGCTGCACGATGGCCACGCCCTTGCCGATCCGGACGTGGGGGCGACCCGGCGCCTCGCGCCGGCCCCAACCGATCCGGGCCGCGCCCCGCTCCAGGGCGGGCCCGAGCCCGCACGAGGACACCCGCTGGGCCCGACCCTCGCGGCCCTCGCCGAGGCACCGGAGGATCTCCAGCATCGATCCCTCGCGGACCCGGTTCCTCTCGAGGAAGGCGAGGGGATCGATGCCCAGCGCGTCGGCCATCTCGGCAGCGGCGAGCTGGAGCGCGAAGGAGCCCTTGGGGGCGCCGTACCCCTGGTATGCACCCGTGGGGGGGATGTCGGTGTAGTAGCTGGTGACCTCGAAGTGGACGTTGTCACAGAGAAACAACGGGAGCGACTTGGAGCAGGCGTTCATGGGGACCGTGAGGCAGTGCCCGCCGTACGGCCCGGTGTTGGCCCGGACATCCATCTCGATGGCCGTGAGCCGTCCGTCGCGCGTTGCCCCGAGGCGGACCCGGATGGTCATGGGGTGCCGGGTGCGGGCGGCGACGAACTCCTCCTCCCGGGTGTAGCGCCACAGCGCCGGCCGGCCCGTGACCCAGGTGGCCCAGGCCGCCACGTCCTCCACGACCATGTCCTGCTTGGCCCCGAAGGCACCGCCCGTGTGCTCCTTGACGACCCGCACCCGTGTCTCCGGAACACCCAGGATCCGAGAGACGATACGACGGAGGTGAAACGGGACCTGGGTGGACGCGTGTATCAGGAGCCGGTCGCCGTCCATCCTCGTGAGGACCACGTGGGGTTCGAGCGGCGTGCACTGGACGTGCCCGCCCGAGTAGGTTCGATCCAGCACCACGTCGGCCTCGGCGAAGCCGCGCGCGACGTCGCCGATGCCGCCCGACACCGAGGCGGCGACGTTCCGGCGCGGGTCGGCATGGATGGGGACGCAGTAGTGGATCCCCTCGTCGCGCGGATCGGCATCGGCGTTGCGGGCGTCGAGGTCCGCCGGGGCGCCGGTGAGGAACGAGAGCGGGCCCGAGTGGAGGCATGGCGCGCCCTCGGCGGCGGCCTCCTCCGGCGTGAACACGGGGGGGAGCACCTCCCAGGAAACCCGGATCCGGCCGAGCGCCTCCTCCGCGATCTCGGGTGTCTCGGCCAGGACGGCCGCCACCCGGTCGCCCACGTGGCGCACCTTGCGAGCGAACATCCGGCGATCGTAGGGCGACGGCTCGGGCCAGCTCTGGCCCGCGGTGGTGTAGGTGAGAGCGGGCGTGTTCCGCCAGGTGAACACCCGGATCACGCCCGGCAGCGCCTCTGCGGCGCTCGTGTCGATGTCGGCGATCCAGGCGTGGGCGTGGGGGCTCCCGAGCATCTTCAGGTGGCAGGTACCGGGCTCCACCCGGTCCTCCACGAAGGCCCGGCCGCCGCGCGCGAGGAGCGCGCCGTCCACCTTGCGCCGGACCTTCCCGACGTGGAGGAGGTCCTCGCGGAACTCGGGCGCAGGCGACCCCGCGAAGGCGGGATCCCGGAGCCGTGCCCGGGCCAGGGCCACGGCGCCGAACACCTGCTCGTAGCCCGTGCAGCGGCAGAAGACGCCGGAGAGGGCGTCGGTCACCTCCGCCCGCCCGGGCTCGGCCACCCGGGCGAGGAGATCCTCCAGGGCCAGCACCATGGCGGGCGTGCAGTAGCCGCACTGCACCACCCCGCAGTCCACCAGGGCGGACTGGAGGGCCGAGAGCACACGGGGCCGGGAGAAGGCCTCGATCGTGGTCACGTCGCGGCCGTGGATCTGGGGGGCGAGGAGGAGGCACGAGGGGACCGTGCGGCCATCGAGCAGGATGGTGCAGGCCCCGCACTGGCCGTGATGGTCGCACCCCTTGCGGATGCCCCGGGCGCCGAGCCGGACCAGGAGGTCGCTCACCCGCTCGCCCGGCACGACCTCCTCGACGCGCGGGCGGCCGTCGAGGACGAAGGAGATGGTGGGCATCAGACCACCTCCGCGTCGTGCCAGGCAGCCGCCAGGGCCCGGACCACCAGGACGGCCAGGATCCGGCGCTTCCACGCGGCGCTCCCGGTGAGGTCGTCCCGGGGGTGGACCTGCGCCTCGACCTCGTCCACCCGGACGCCGGTGTCGGGCAGGGGACGCCCCTCGATCGCGCGCTCCAGAGTCTCCAGGCGCACCGGGCGCAGGTCCACGCCGCCGGCCACGATCCGCGCCCGCCGGACGGCGTCGCCGTCGCGGTCGAGGGCCACGGCCACCGTGGCCACCGAGACGTCGTTGGCGGTGTGCGCGAAGCGCGCCACGCGCAGACGGCGGCCCGGAGGCGGGAGGGGAACCCGCACCGCGAGCACGAGGGCGGTGCGCGGGCCCCCCGCATGGTCGAGCACCGGCACATCGACGGGTGCGCCGCCCGGGTCGGCCACCACCACCACGGCCTCGAGGGCGCCCAGCGCGGGGACCGCGGCGGCCGTGGGCCGCGACGTGGAGAGGTGACCTCCGATCGTGGCGAGGTTCCGTGCGTTGCGGTTCTGCACGTGGCCGATCGCCTCACGGAGGGCGGCCGGGACCTGCGGCGCGTCGAGCACGCGCTGCAGCGTGCAGGTCGCCCCGATCTCGACCGCGCCGGGCACCGCGAGTACGCGATCCAGGCCGAGGGCGTCGAGGGACACCAGGTGTTCGGGCGAGCAGCCGGGACGGGGCTGGTTGAGCTCGCCGCCCCCGCCGAGCCAGGCGACACCGTCGCCCAACTCGGCCCGGAGGCGCAGGGCCTCGGCGACCGTGCGGGGTCGGTGGAATCCCAGGATCATCGTGAGGGCTCCGTGCGGACGGATGGATCCGTCCCGCGCGTCAACGTACCGTTCCGGAGCCCGCACCGCCCGGCGGGACGCCCGGCGTTCCCCGCCACCCGCGGCACCCGTGTCCCCGGAAGCCGCAGGCGTCGCAGGGGCGGGGGACCGCCCCGCCCACGACCTCCCGCTCGACCTCGACCCAGGGGCGGCGAGCGGACACGAAGGCCGCGATGGCGGCGAGGCGGGCCTCCACCGCCTCCATGTCGGCGAGGGTCCAGGAGGGGAACGGGTACCAGGTGCCCGTCTCCGTGAAGTAGAGGCGGGCGCGCCGCACCGGCTCCCCGAGGATGCGCTCCGCCGCGACCGAGTAGACGAGGAGCTGCCAGCGGTGGCCTCGGGCCTCGTGCTCCGCGGAGCGGTGCAGCGAACCGGATTTCCAGTCCACCACCAGCCACCCCTCGGCATCCCGGCAGAGCCGGTCGATGACGCCGGACAGCACGAGATCGCCCGCGACGAGGTGGAACGGGAGCTCCGCACGCCCGGGCAGGGCGAGGATGCGGGCCACCTCGGGATCCCGCGCCACCCGGGCGAGGTGGGCCCGGAGCAGGGTCCAGCCCGCATCGCGCTCCTCGTCGGTGGCCCCCTCGGCATGTGCCCGTGCCAGCCAGCGGGTGCGGGCCACCCGCGCGTCGGCCAGGGCCTCGTCTTCCACGAGGCCGTGGATCACCTCGCCCCGGGCGGCGGCCAGCTCCCGGCGGCGCTCGGCCGCCGTGGGGGGCCGTTCGGGGATGCCGAGGAGATGGCGGCGCATCCAGCGGGCCGGGCAGGACTCGAAGAGGTCGAGGGAGGAGGGATGGACCTCGGCGCGGGGCCGGGAGGGCAGGGGCACGGCGTCGGCCAGGGCCTCGGGTGTGGGGGCCGGGAGCGGGGCCGGCCGGGC
>JBFYZZ010000025.1:0-2938 GCA_041309225.1 Deltaproteobacteria bacterium
ATCGCCGCCCACCGCCGGGCGCTCGGCGCGGCCGCTCCCCACCTGCTCCCCGCCTACGACGCCCTCGGCCGCCTCGCGCTGGCCCTCGCGGCCGGCCTCTCCCCGGACCGCCGGAACGCCGTCCTCCGAGCGCTGTCCGAGGACCCCGCGGCGCCCCCTCCCGAGGCCCCGCGAGATGCGGCGAAGCGCCCCTGATCGGGCCGTTGCCGGTCCAGGAGGCGAGGCTATACTGGGATCGGAGACCCGGACCGGAAGGCAGCCATGCTCGACGCCTTCATCATCGAACGCCTCCGAAGGGAGCGCGAGGAGCGACGGGACGGGCGGCTCCCGATCCACGTCGAGGTACCCGCGATGCCCGAGCGGGAGTCGCCGCCGTCCGAGGATCCCGAGCCCACGGATCGGGGCGTGGTCATCATCGAGGACCGCATCCCCACCTGAGCCCGGCCCGCAGGGGCTTGCCCGGCGGCACGGAGCGTGCTAGGCGTCGCGGTCGCCCGTCCAGGGGACGGCCGTCCGCGAGAGAGAGGTCCGTCATGGCCCGCGTCTGCACGTTCACCGGCAAGCACCCCAACACCGGCAACAAGGTCTCCCACTCGAACATCAAGACCAAGATGCGCCAGTTCCCCAACCTGCACCTCCGCCGCCTGTGGAGCGAGTCCCAGGGCCGCTGGGTGCGGCTCAAGCTGTCCTCCGAGGCGTTGCGCACGATCCGGAAGAAGGGCCTCGAGAAGTACGCCGAGGAGTGCGGGGTCGACCTCTCGAAGTACTAGACGCCCCCCCGTGCCCACGGCTCCGGCCGCCGGCCGGCTCGCCGGGAGGCGCGACGGACGGAGCGGGAGCCGCTATCCTGACCCCGCCGGTGGGCCCCAGCGCCCGCGGCCAGAGGACGTCATGATCCGCGACCGCCTCAAGACGGGTTGGAGTCGGGTCCTGGGCCGCCTCCGTGGCCCCGGCGAGGCCTGGACCCCCCCACCCACCCCCCGCGAGGCCCCCCTCTCGGTGCGGGCCCCCGAGGGCATCCCGCCGGTGCAGCCCGGATCAGGGGACACGCCCGGGCCCAACCACAAGGAGGACATCGGCCGCCCTTGGGCCGCTGCCCAGCTGGTGTCCGGGGCACCCCCCCTCTTCCTGGACGTCCGCTCCGAGGCGGACCACGCCGCTGCCCGCATCCCCGGGGCCGTGTCCGCCCCAGGCCGCGCGGCGCTCGGACGGCCCGCCCTCCTGCCCGACCCCGGGGGCCGCGTGGTCGTGTACGACGACGACGGCGGGGACCTCTCCCTCACGGTCGCCGCCGCCCTGCGCGAGGCCGGCTGGACGGGCGCCCGGCGCCTGGTGGGTGGGTTCCGGGAGTGGTGCGAGCGGGGCGAGCCGGTGGACACCCCGTGATCCGGTGGCCGACCCTGGCCGCGCTGGCCCTGTGCCTGGGCAGGGCGGACGCCGTGGGTCCCGATGCCCGGCCGGGATCTCCCGCCGGGGTTTCCCTCACGTTCCGGCCCGACCGACCCCTGCCGGCCGGGGCCGATCCGGTGGACGTGGCGCATCGCCGCCTGCTGGCCGGCAACGCGGGCGGAGCGGCGACGGTCCTGGAGGACTGGCTCGACGGCCGTGCGGCGGGCCTCAGGGCGCGCGGCGGCCGCGGGCGCATGACCGACGCCCGCTTCCTCCTCGGCTGGATCCACTGGCGCCTGGGGCGTCCCGACGCGGCCAGCGCGCAGTTCACGAAGGTGCGCGTCGCGGGGGGGCCCCTGGCCGCGGAGGCCGCGTGGTGGGAGGCCCAGGCTGACCATGTCCGTGGCCGACACGCGGTGGCGGCCCGGGAGTGCGTCACCCTCCGAGAGGCGTTCCCCTCGAGCCCCCGGGTCGACGACTGCCACTTCCTGGAGGGTCGCTCCTGGGCCGCCTCGGGGGCGGTCGGATCGGCGAAAGAAGCCTTCGAGGCGTATCTCGTCGAAGATCCGGACGGTCCGGATGCCGAGGCGGCCCGCCTGCACGTGGCGCTGGGCGTGGCCCGGGCGAGCCCCCGAGCGGCCGTCCCCCTCCTCCAGGCGTTCGCCCTCGACTACAGCCAACCCACCACGCGGGCGCGCGCCCTGAGGGCGCTCGCGGACCTGCGGGCGGCCGGGCTCGATGCCGAGGTGCCCGACGACCTCCGGGCCCGCATGCGCCACGCGGTGTCCGCCCGACGAGCGAAGCAGTACGACGAGGCCTGGGCCCTCTTCACCCAGCTGCGCGAGGTGGAGGATCCCGAGGTGCAGGCCTGGGTGGACGCGCAGGCCGAGGGATTCGCCACCCGCACCCGCCGCTGGCGGGACCTGGCGGACGCCCTGGCGGTCGACCAGGCGGCCCGCCCCGATCCTGAGACGCTCTGGGACCTCCACCGCGCATTGGCCCGGGCAGGAGCGTGGCGCGAGGCGGCCGAGGCGGGGGAGACGGGCCTCGCCACCTGGCCGAACCAGGGTCGGTGGGCCCGGGCCCGCGAGGCCGTCGGGCGGGCCTGGCTGCTCGCCGGGGACGGCGCGAGGGCGCTCCCCCACCTCGACGCGGTGGGTCGCACGGGTGGATCCGTCGGTCGCGACGCCCGCTTCCTGGCCGCCCTCGCGGCGGTGCACGGCGGGGATCCCGGGGACGCCCGCACCCGCCTCGACCGGGTTCTGGCCGACGAGGGCGACCGGGTGCCCCGGGCCCGTTACTGGCGGGGCTGCCTGGCCTTGCGGGCCGGTCGCCCCGACGAGGCCCGGGCCGATCTGGAGGCCGTGCAGGCTACGGATCCCGGCGGCTGGTACGGCCTCCTCGCGAGCGTGCGCCTCTACGCGCTGGCCGCCGCGGCCCCCTCCCCCGAGCTGTCCGCCCCACCCTGGATGGCGCGAGACGGCCGCTGGCCGTGGCCGCGGGCAACCTCCCCGGCCGACCCCCCCGCGGTGCCCGTCGGCCACCCGGC
>JBFYZZ010000026.1:0-5390 GCA_041309225.1 Deltaproteobacteria bacterium
TCCGCGGCAGAGAGGCCCGCCCGGCCCGCGCGCAGGAGCAGGACGCCCCGATCGCCGGCGTGCAGCCGAGCGAGGAGCGCGGCGGTGGCCGCGCGGTCGCGGTGGCGGACGGGAGGCGCCCAGGGATCGAGCACCGTGCCCCCGCCGAGCGTGGACACGGGCGACGCGCGCCTCAGCACGAAGCGGTCGCCCGGCAGGCAGGCCACCGGTTCGGCCGCCTGGACCTGGAGGAACACCGGCTCGTCGGGATCCGCGTCGTCAGACGGGATCCGGGGGCTCGCGAGCAGGCGGGCCCGGGCCACGACCTCGGCCGTGCCCGTGAGGAACCGCACGGGGTCGCCGTCCTCCAGGGGCGGGGAGCCGGCGAGGTGGCGGTAGCGGACATCTACGAAGCGCGTGGCCGGGACCGCCCCCGGGGTGGCCACCTCGTGGCCCCGGGCCAGGTCCTCGTGGGGCACGGGCAGGTTCACCGCCGTGCGCAGGCCGGCGTGGGAGGCGCCCACGGGGCGGCCGTGGACCTGCAGGCTCCGGACGCGCGTGCGCAGGCCGGCGGGTACCACCTCGACCTCGTCGCCTTCCTGCACCCGGCCGCCGTGGACTGTCCCGGTGGCCACCGTCCCGTGGCCCTTCAAGGTGAACACGCGGTCCACCGGCAGGCGGAAGGGGCCCGTGTCCGGCCGGACCCGCGCGGGCAGGGCGTCGATGGCGGCCACCACCGCGTCCCGGCCGAGGCCCGTGACCGAGGAGAAGGGGATCACCGGCGCAGCGGACAGGGGCGTTCCGGCAAGGACGTCGCGCACCTCGTCGGCCGCCACCTCGAGCAGGTCGGCGTCCACGAGGTCGGCGAACGTGAGCGCCACGATCCCGCGCTCCACGCCGAGCAGGTCGAGGATGGCCAGGTGCTCGCGGGTCTGGGGCATCACGCCCTCGGCCGCGGACACGCACAGGAGCGCCGCGTCGATGCCGGACGCGCCCGCCACCATCGTGCGGACGAGGCGCTCGTGGCCCGGCACGTCCACGAAGCCCGCGGTGCGGCCCGAGGGCAGGGTGAGGTGGGTGAACCCCAGCGCGATCGTGATGCCGCGGCTCTGCTCCTCGGGCAGGGTGTCGAGGTCGACGCCGGTGAGCGTGCGGACGAGGCTCGTCTTGCCGTGGTCGATGTGGCCGGCCGTGCCGACCACGAGGTAGCCCGCGGGATCCGACCTCATCCGGCCGCCCGCGGGGCCGGGGCGGGCTCGAGGGTGAGGCGCTGGAAGACCTCCTCCAGGGAGGTGGACTCGCGACGCAGGTCGAGGAGCACCAGCCCGCGGTCGGCCGCGAGGCGGAAGAGGTCCGCCCGCACGTCGTGGCCGGCCACCACCTGGAAGCCGACCCCCTCGGGCTCGGCCACCTCGACGAGGACCACCCGCCGGACTCCGGGGATCCCCAGGACGGCCTCCCGGATGGCGTCGCGGGGCAGGGCCACCCCCCCCGGCGCGAAGGTGGCGTGCACGAGGTGTCCGCCCTGCTGGTGCACCGAGATCTCCTCGGTGGACCCGTCGGCCACGAGCCGACCCCGGTGGATGATGAGCACGCGATCGCAGGTGGCCTGGACCTCGGAGAGGATGTGGGTGGAGAGGATGACGGTCTTCCTGCGGCCGATCTCGCGGATGAGGTTCCGGATCTCCACGATCTGGTTGGGATCGAGACCGCTGGTGGGCTCGTCGAGCACGAGGATGTCGGGGGAGTGGACGAGCGCCTGGGCCAGCCCCACGCGCTGGCGGAACCCCTTGGACAGGCTCGCGATGTCCTGCCCGAGGCGATCCCCGATGCCGCACTGCTCGGCCACCCGCTGGATGGCGGCGGCCCGCTCGGCCCGCGCCAGGCCCCGCACGCGAGCCACGAAGTCGAGGTAGCCACCCACCTCCATGTCCCGGTAGATGGGCGCCGATTCCGGCAGGTAGCCGATGCGGCGCCGCACGCCGATGGAGTCCTCGAGGACGTCGAGGCCGTCCACCCGAGCCCGGCCGGAGGTCGGCGCGAGGTAGCCGGTCAGGACCTTCATGGTGGTGGTCTTGCCGGCCGCGTTCGGGCCGAGGAAGCCCACGATCTGCCCCCGCTCCACCGAGAACGAGATGCCGTCCACGGCCACGTGGGCGCCGTACTTCCTCACCAGCCGGTCCACCTCGATCGTCGCCACCGGATCCTCCTGGCGAGTCCCGGTATCCGCCGACCTCCGGGGATGCTACGCTGGCCCCCTCGAGGAGGCTCCATGCGCGTTCCCTGCGTCCTTCTCCTCCTCGCTGCCGGATGCGGGGGCGGCGGCCCGGCGGACACCGGCCCCGTGGGTCCCGCCGAGGACACCGTGGACGACGCGTGGTGGGACGCCACCTCGCTCGTGCTCGTGGCACCGCGGAGCGGGGCCTTCCTGCCCCTCGGCGAACCGGCCACCTTCGAGGCGCACGTGCTCGACGCCCAGGGTGCCGACTCCGGCTTCGAGGGGATCACCTGGTCCTCGTCGATCGCGCCCGCGTGGACGCCCACCGGTACGGTCTTCCAGGACGCCTCCCTGCCCGTGGGCAGCCACGACGTCACCGCCACCGCCCGCCTGCCCAACGGCGACCGCCTCGCGGCCACCGCCGGCGGGATCCTCGTCCAGAGCCCCTACGCGGGCATCTACGCGGGCACCGTCTCGATGGCCGTGACCACGGACCTCGAGGGCACCCCATACACCGCGTCGTGCGCCGGCAGCGCCACCCTCGCGATCACCCCGGAGGGTGACGAGCTCACCGGCGATGCCACCTGCCTCCTCTCGCTGGGCGGCTACGAGCTCGACCTGGCCCTGGAGGTGCGCGCGACCCACGAGGACGGCCGCCTCGACGGCGAGGTTCTCGTGGACCTGGGCGTGTACACCGTCCCCCTCCCCGCGGGGGGCACCGTCTCCGAGCAGGGCGACCTCGTCCTCGCGTTCGCCGGCGACGCGAGCGGCTTCGCCACCTTCGACGGCACCGTCGAGGCCCAGCGGATCACCCGGGGCGGATCCTCGGACTGAGGAGGCGAGAGAGCCCTCCCTCGGCGGCGAACGCCTCGAAGGCCTCGAGGTCGGGCACGAGGACGTCGGCACAGGCACGCACCACCCAGTTGATCGCGAGCGGCGAGATCGCGACCACCGGCACCCCCGCGCGCCGGGCCTCGTGGATCTCGATGGCCGTGCCCATCGAGGCCTCGGGGATCCAGGCCACCACCAGGTCGGCCTCCCGGGCCCACCGGAAGCCCTCCTCGAGGGTCTCGAGGATGCGGGGGAGCTCGTACGCGAGGGCCCCGGGATGCCGGGCGACGTGGTCCACCACCTCGGCGCCGGGCAGGTAGCGCCGGAGGGAGCCGGCCACCTCCCGGCGCCAGTCCTGGGCGTGCATCCGCGATTCCTGCAGGGATCCCTGGATGATGCCCGCGAGGAAGACGCGCGGCCGGCCGGGGCTACCAGTCATCGCTGTTCTGGTCGGCCCAGGTCCCGCGATAGACGGCCTCGCCGACCGTGCGCTGGAAGATGAACTGGCAGATGGGGATGCCCGGCACGAGCTCCAGCGGGTTGGGGCCGAAGTTGGTCATCTCGAGGACCTGGTGGTTGTGGATGCCGGGCTGCATGAAGGAGGCCGAGATGTGCACGAGGAGGCCCACCCGGGCGAACCGGCTCCGCCCCTCGAGCCAGCCGCACAGGCTCGGCGCGAGCGACACGCGCTCGAGGGTGAGGCCCAGCACCGTCTCCCCGGGCATGAGGAGCATGGTCCCGCCCTCGGGCACCACGACCTTCTCGGAGAGATCCCGGTAGTCGGATCCGCCGTCGATGCGGACGGTCTGGCGCGCGGGCTTGAAGATGCGGAAGGACCGCCCCAGGTGGAGATCCACGGAGGCGGGGCCCACCATCTCGGGGAGGAAGGGGTGGATCGCGATGTCTCCCCGCTCGACGGCTGAGAGGATCTCGTCGCGGGTGAGGATGCACATGGCGTCGCTCCGGGGGGCCGGCCGGGGGAGGTACCCGTGCGGCGGCCGTCGTGCCAGCGGGGCGGCGTTCAGGGCTCCAGCTCGGCCGAGAGGGCGGCGGCCGTGCGCCACCCGCTCCACACCACGGCCGAGAGGGCGCCGTCGAAACCCCAAAGGCCACCCATCCCGGGCACGCCCATGCCGGCCGCCTCGCCCACGGCCCACAGCCCCTCCACGACCCGGCCGCCGGTGTCGCGGACCCGCCCGTGTTCGTCCACGTCGAGGCCGCCGAAGTTCTTGTTGGCGATCCGTCCCGGGGGGAAGGCGCACGGGAGGCCGGTGAGGACCGGGAAGTACAGGGCGGCCCGGCCGAAGGGATCGGGGTTGCTGGCGGAGTACCGGGAGACCTCCTCGACGGTCCGGAGGACGCCGTCGGGGTCGATCCCGAGCGTCTCGGCCAGGGCGGCCCAGTCGTCGGCGCAGGTGCAGCCGGCCCGGACCCGCGTCCACAGCGTGGGATCGACCACCGCCTGCAGCTCGGTCTCGGTGGTCAGGGCCCAGACGGGCGCGTGGGCCTGCACCTGGCCGGCCAGCGTGACGCTCCAGTACTGAGTCTCGTCGATGAACCGGCGGCCCGTGGCATCGACCCAGATCCACATGGGCGGGCCGGCCACGGTGCGGCGGATGGCCTGGCCGTCCTCGCCGGCGATGCCGATCGCGTCCGCGGCGGCTCCCAGGATCCCGGCGAAGGCCATGCCGAGCGACTCGGCGTCCGCCCAGTCGGCCGCGTCGCCCTGGGCGCCGGGATCGCCCCCCACCGCCCAGGTCCCCGGATCCCAGGGGGTGTACCGGCCGACCAGGTCGAACCGGTTCGCGAAGCCGCCCGAGGCGACGACCACGGCGCGGGCGGGGATCACCCCGTCGCCGACCCGGACACCGGTGACCGCGTGGTCCTCGATGACCAGGCCGATCGCCGCGGTCTTCAGGCGCAGGTCGATGCCCTCGGGGAGGCCACCCAGGAGCACCGTGTCCAGCCCCACGGCGGTGCTGTGCATCCGGTCGCGCTTGAGGATCGGGTCGTGGGTGAGGAGGTCGAACCGGAGGCCGAGATCCACCAGGCGATCCCGCACGGAGGCGCTCTGCCCCAGGAATTCGACGGTGGCCTCGGTGGCCTCCGCCCCCGTGAGGAGGGGCCAGTCGTCGATGGCCGTCTCCACGGAGTCCACGACGCCGCGCTGCCGCTGCTCCTCCGTGCCCACGAACATCAGGATGCCCGGGTAGCCGGGCGCCCGGCCCCCGACGCGATTCGACGCCTCGAGCAGGATGGCGCCCGGCAGGTCCATGGCCGCCGCCATGCCCGCGGGCCCCGCACCGATCACCACCACGGCGCCCTCGCTGGAGGCGCTGTCGTCGGGATCCGAGCCGGTCGG
>JBFYZZ010000027.1:0-2779 GCA_041309225.1 Deltaproteobacteria bacterium
CTCGCCCAGGCCCGCGTCATGGTGCCCAACGCGGTCCTGGGCGTGACGTGGAAGGCCATCCCGGATCGCCTGGCGCTGGGGTTCGCGGTCACCGATGCGCTCGTGGGCGGCGGCGACTACACGGCCGGGGAGCCCAACGACGAGACCCCGTACGAGAGCCACCAGCGGTACGCGGGCGTGGTCTCCAAGATCATGACCATCCACCTCGTACCGGCGATCGGGGTGACCGTGATCGACGGCCTCCACGTGGGCGGGGCGTTCAAGTACATCCTGGACAACATCCACGCGATCCAGGCGTCCGATCCCTTCGGCACTGAGGGTGTCGGCGCGGACGGCGCCTACTCCGCCGACTCGGTGCTGGAGATCAACGCGTCGGGCGGGCACGTGGGCTGGAGCGCGGGGGTCTTCTTCGACCGGTTCGAGAAGCTGCAGGTCGGAGCGTCCTACATCGACAACGGCACCTTCTCCACGGAGGGCGACGGGAGCGTGACCATGCCGGCGATGTTCGGCGGGGCCAGCCCGGACGCCTCGGTGTCCTTCGAGGGCCCGCTCGCACCGATGGTCGAGGCGTGGCTGCGCTCCCAGGTCACCGACACCCTCGAGGTGGGCGCCGGCATCGAGGCCCAGCTCTGGGGCACGTGCTGCTCCTCGCCCGAGGCCGACTTCGTCATCGGGATCACGAACCCCGACGGCGACCCGCTCGGCCCGGCCGACGGTCTCCCCTCGGAGGTGCAGAACCCCCAGTACTCGCCCCGCCGGCTGGAGAACGCCGTCAACGTCTACGGATCGGCGGGCTGGCAGGCGAGCGATCGCCTCTGGCTGGGGTTCAAGGGCGGCTACCATCCCCGTGCCGTGCCCGATTACGCGGTGTCGGCCACCAACCTCGACTTCACGAGCGTGGGCGCGCAGCTCGGCCTGCGGGTCCGGATCGTGGGGAACGTCGAGGCCGGTGTGGCCTACTCCAAGTACTTCCTGTTCGACCGGGAGATCACGAACTCGGCCTGGAACGTCCAGGACGAGGACGACCCCGACTACGTGGACGATCGGTTCAGCCCGAAGAACCCCTACAAGGCCAGCGCCAACGGCCTGTACCAGGGCCTCGTGGACACGGTGGGCTTCCGGCTGCAGGCCAAGTTCTAGGGCGTCCCACCACCGGGCCGCGAGACCCGGGCCGCGAGCAGGTCCACGCGGAGGCCCCAGGCGGCGCCGGCGTCCACCGGATCGCCGCCGAGGACGACCTCGGGCGGGGACAGCGAGCGGGACCGGGCCCGGAGGAGGACCCGCTGGGGGGGGACGTCCAGGGCGAAGGCCGCGGGACCCGGCAGGTCGACCCGGTCGAGCACGGCCCCGGTGGCGGGATCGACCGCCTCGATGCGCACGGGGTGCCGGAGGGCCGGGGCCTGCAGGACCACGCCGGCGACGGCCGGGTGGTTCACGCCGGGCGGGGCGGGCTCCTGCCACGGATCCCGCGGTACCGGTGGCGCGGGACCCTCCTGGCCCATGACGCGCCCGCCCCGGTCCCAGCCCCGGGCCCGCAGGGCCTCCTCGAGCGCCCGCGCGATGACCTCGTGGCCGCGCCTGGAGGGGTGCATGGCGTCGATGAGCAGGTCACGGGCCCCCCCGGCCGCACGGAAGGCCTCGGGGGTCTCGACCACCGGGGTCCCGAGCCGGCGCGCCTCGGCCCGCATCACCTCCCGGTAGGGATCCCAGGCCCACGCCCGGACGTCCGTGCGCAGGTCCTCTTCGTTGGCGAGCACGAGGAACACCACCTCCGCCCCGACCCCGGCCGAGAGGCCGGCGAGCCGGTGCAGGTTCTCGGCGTAGGTGGCGATCGGGACCCGCCGGCGGCCGGTGCCCTGGCCCTGGCCGACGGTGCCCCACCGCACCAGCCGGGTGTCCGGCACGCCCGCGAGCCGTGCCGCGGCCCGGACCGTGGCGCTGCGACGGACGAGCGGCTCGACGAGGGCTCGGGGCCCCGCCCGCTCCCGCTCGAGCTCGGCGAAGACCTCGGCATCGACGAAGGTGTCCATGTTGTTGTCGGACCACAGGGTGGCCACCACCACGAGGTCCGGCCGGGCCGGGGCCACGCGCAGGGGGAACTGCCGGAGCACCTCCTCGGTGGAGTAGCCGGGAACCCCGGCGTTCACGGCCCGGGTGCCGGGGAAGGCCGCCGCGAGCCTCGCGCAGAAGGTGGCGTCGTCGGGGACGCCGACGCCGAAGACGCTGCTGTCGCCCAGGCAGGCGATCCGTCGCTCGCCCTCCTGCTTCCGGCCGAGCACCTGGCCCCGGAGGCCGTACTCGTTCTGCTCGAAGGGTGTGAGGTGCACGGATCCCCGGGACGGCACCGTCCAGAGGGTGTCCGGATCCCAGGCCATGCGCTCGGAGACGGGATCTGGAGGCCAGCCGGCGATCCGAAGCACGATCTCGGGACCGACGAGCAGGAGCAGCGTCGCCAGGACAGGCAGGATCCAGGGGCGGCGGGCCATGGATCAGAAGACGACGTACACGAAGGGGGCCACGGTCGGCATGCTCCGGAGCGCCACCCACACGACCGCGAGCACCAGCACCAGGGCCCCGAGCGGGAGGAGCCACCAGCGCCCGCTCCGAGCGAGGATCCCGAGGGCCGCGCCCAGGGGGCCCGAGCCCGCGGGTCGGGGGACGGTGCGGTGGGGCGGGGGACCGAGCGTGCGCTGGGCGGGCTCGTAACCGTTCGGTACGTGGGACGCGCCGTGCGGCGTCCCGCCTGCCCGGCCCGCGGGGCCGGCCGCCCCATAGAACG
>JBFYZZ010000028.1:0-9747 GCA_041309225.1 Deltaproteobacteria bacterium
CCACTGCGAAGACGGCGAGGAGGTCGGCGAGCTGGACGTGTCCTACTACGACGGGGTGTTCACCTACGAGTACACCGCCTACGAGGGCTTCGAGTTCGCCGAGACCCAGACCTACGCCGGCACCACGGTGCTACCGCAGGTGAGGCGCGGGCGCGGCGGGTACGTCGACACCCTCGCCCCCGGCCAGTACTACATCCAGGACCCGCTCGAGGGTGACATCTACGTGATCGGCCACGCCGTCGTCTGCGGCGAGTTCGAGGAGGACTACGAGGACTGGGGCGACGAGTAGTCTCCCCTCCCGCTCCGAACCGACCCCCCGGCCGCCACCTGGCGCCCGGGGGGTTCGTGCGTCTGGGGGCAGCGGGCCGGCCGGGTGACGATCCCCCCCTCCGTGAGCCAGCCTGGGAAACGATCCCCCCTCTCCTGTGCCAGGGGGGCGGCGATCCCCCTCGAAATGGGACGGATCGGGCGGTCGGTGGGCCGGATCCGGGGCCGGGAGGAGGGTCGGATGGCACACGAGGGGGGGGATCGCTGCCGGGGCTGGCCCAGACGGGGGGGGATCGGTGGGGGGTCCGGACACCGAGAGCGGGTGTTCCGACGTCCACGGGAAGAGGCGCCGAACGTCCGGACTGCACCGAGGATCGTCCCTTGACGAGACCAGTTTGATTTGCTCACCAATTGTATCTTCTGAAAAGGTACTGTCATGGGTCTCTTTCACCGGCCTGTCACCGTCCTTTCATTGCCCCGTCTCCCCTCCCATTCCCGATCCGGTGCGTGGTATCGTCAACGTGCTGGGGTGTCCCCACCCCGCGGAACGGGATCTCACACGGTCGTGGGCCCCTTCCTCCACAAAGGAACCCAGGAGACTCCATGAACCGTCAACTTCTCGGCCGCGCGGCCATCGCGGGCGCCATCCTCGCCTCCACGGCGGCCATTGCTGCCTCCGTCACTCCAATGCTCGTGGACCCCTGGAAGTCCGGCGACGCCGCCTTCGAATGCGGGCAGGTCGCGTGCTGCGACTCCGCCTTTCACTACAAGTTCGACGGTTGGAGCGGCCCCACCTACGACGGCCCCTACGACGTCGACGGTGACGTCACCATCACCATCTCGAACGACGACGGCTACAGCTTCGACTGGGCGTCCGATGGACCGGTCTCCTGCGTGATCGTCAAGGGCAGCAACGCTGCGGAGGTCTACTGCTACGACGAGCCGGTGTACAGCGACACCGGTATGTTCGCTCCGACCCGCTATGACAAGGACGGCATTGCCGTCGGCACGTACGCCGTCAGCCACGTCACCTTCTGCTACGACGAGCCCGGCATGTGCTACGAGGAGGAGACCGCGTGGCCCGAGGGCACCCGCTACGTCGGTAGGGGCAACTGGGCCATGTACGTGGACTACGACGGTGTGGAGAAGACGGTCAACCTGATCGCCGGCCGAACCGAGTACGCCGGCACCGTCACCTTCTCCGCTCCCGTCGACGGCTACGTCACCATCACCGTCGACCTGACCGGCGGCGCGATCTTCTACTACGACGTGAATGACCCTCTGTACGACGACAACCTGAAGGTCCAGGACTACTCTGGCGCCCCAACCGGGAATCCGAGCCCCGGCCTCTTCGAATGGAAAGATGCAATCGAGGTGGGCAGCACCACGGGCTCCATCGTGGTCCCGGCGAACAACTACTACGGCGTGCACGTGGACGTCGCGCTCCCGGTCGACTGCGAATAGCCTCGGTCTCGCTTCTTCCCCCACCCCCCGGCCGCCACCTGGCGCCCGGGGGGTTCGTGCGTCCGGGGGGCCCGGTAACGGTTCCGCACCCGCCGGCATCTGGAGGCGTGGAACGGGACCCCACGCCGTCGTGGGCGCCTTCCTCGACCCCCAGACCCCCCAGGAGACTCCATGATCCGCTCGCTCCTCGCTGCTTCTGTCCTCACCGGCGCCGCGCTCGCCTCCACCGCCGCCAGCGCCCAGTGCATCTCGGGCACCGACACCTTCGACCTGACCGCCGGCCAGCACTACGACGCCGGCGACGTCATGCTCGAGGTGGTGGGCGACACCCTCGAGGTCACCTACACCCTCAACGCCGGCTGGACGATGACCGAGGCCCAACTGTACGTCGGCAGCGAGCTGCCCGACTCGAACGCCCCGGGCCAGTTCCCCTACAAGGCCGAGAACCTGGGTGACGCGAGCACCCACACGTTCGAGGTCCCGCTCTCCGATCTCGCGTTCGCCTGCTACGCCGACGACACCGCCTTCGTGGGGCTGGCCCACGCCTCGGTGCGGTACGACGAGGACGGCGACGGCACCTTCGAGCTCTCCGAGACCGCCTGGGCCGGCTCCAACGACTTCCCCTACTCCGCCAACTGGGGCACGTACTTCGACTTCGTGCTCTCCTGCGACTGCGGCGGCCCCGAGGATCCTCCCGACGGGTGCGAGACGGCCTTCGCGTACTCCTCCACCGAGGACAGCGCGTGCTTCCTCGACAACGGGTTCAACCGCTGGGGCTGGAGCGTCGGGCCCGTCACCGAGGGCACCTACACGTGGGACCTCTACGCGGGCGCGGCCGGGTGCGATCTCACGGCCCCGGTGGTCGGCACCGTGACCGTGACCTACGCCGGCGGCACCGTGATGGCGGAGTACGCCGAGGACGAGGGCTACATCTTCCTCGAGACCCAGACCTACGCGGGCGAGGGCATGTTCCCCACCATGAAGCAGGGCAAGAAGACCGTCGAGACGGTGGCCCCGGGCCAGTACACCATCGGGACCGACCTCTACGACGGCGTCTACGTGATCGCCCACGCGGTCAGCTGCGCCGAGTAGCGCCTCGTACCCCGCACCTCCGACCCCCCGGCGTGCCCATGGGCGCCCGGGGGGTTCGTGCGTCCGGGGGCAGCGGGCCGGCCTGCGGGGAACGATCCCCCCCTCCGTGTGCCGGCCTGGCAAGCGATCCTCCCTCTTCTGGGCCAGGGGGGCGCCGATCCCCCCCGAAATGGGACAGATCGGGCCGTCCGGGAGCCGGATCCGGGGCCGGGAGGGGGGTCGGGTGGCACACGAGGGGGGGGATCGTTCCCGGTGGTGGCACGAACACAGGGGGATCGCCGACCGGACGCCAACGGCTCCCGGCACGACATGGGGGCGTATGGCGGGGGCCGGGTGGCGGCTGCCGAGCCAGGACATCAACGAGCAGCATCCGCCAGGCTCCACCCCTATGGAAGCAGCCTCTCCGGCCCCACCAGCAGCACCCCCTCGGACGCCGCAACGGTGGACAGTCGCTCGGTGAAGCCGGTCGAGGATGCGAGGCACAGCCGAACCTCGGGCCGCCGAGCGAGCGACGGGTGGCGGCTGACATGGGCCCGGAGCTGCTTCAGCGCGTCGAGATCCGTGAGCGCACGGGCGCGCCACTTGCACTCCACACAGGTGACGGTGTCTCCGGACTCGACGACGAAGTCGATCTCCGTCCGGCCATCGCGGCTCCAGTAGGGGGCCGTACGGTCCACGGGGCCGATCTCCGGCGCCAGCACACCGCCATTGCAGGCCTGCCCCACGACGTCTTCGAAGATCCTGCCCATCAGGTCGTCGAGGCGGGGAGCGACGCGATGCTCCCAGATCTGCGGGGCCGGGGTGCCTTGGAGCGCTCCCCGGTTGGGTCGAACGAGATCGTACCAGGAGACGGTGAACGGATCTGCGCAGCGGTACCGGGCGTACCGGCTCCCGTCCCGGTCACCGCTCCGGGTGATGCGGACGATCACCCCGAGTGCCAGGAGTTCCTTCAGGACATAGTCCCCCCGGTTGGACGAGAGGCCCGCTCGCGCCAGGATGGCGTTGAAGCCGCTCTCGCCCGCCGCGATCGCGGTCAGGACGGCATCCGCTTCCGCACGGGACGAGAGGTGCTCGGTTCGAAGGAGATCGGGCACGGCCTCGTGGAGCGGAGACAACGGGTCGAGGACGGAGCCGACGAAGTTGTCCGCGAGGGACCGGTCTTCACGAACCTCGGCGAGGTGGCGGGCGAGCCCTCCGAAGAGTCCGTAGAGCCGGAAGAGGTCCGTTCTCTCCCACGAGGGGGCGAAGAGCGCGGCCTCCCGGTAGGTGAAGGAGGGGAGGCGCAGTCGGAGCCCGAAACGTCCGTAGAGCGGCTGGCCGACCTCACCGAGACGCGAGAACCCACCCAGGGAGGACCCGCAGAGGATGACATGGAGGGACACGCGGTCCTGCCACTCGTCCCAGATCCGCTGGAGGATCGAGGGGAGGCCGGGCTCGACCTCCAGGAGGTACTGGCACTCGTCCAGCACGAGCTGGAGGGGGTGCCCCGTCATCCCAGCGGCCTGGCACAGCAGGGTGAGCGCGGTGCCCCAGTCGTTGGGGGACGCCAGCCCCGGGGCTGCCCCGGCAGAGGAGACCTCGGCCCAGAATCGCCTGAGCAGGGCCGTCGAGGTCGTCTCCTCGGCAAGGAAGTAGACGCTCCCGGGCCGGTTCGCGAGGAGGTGCTGGAGGAGGAAGGTCTTTCCGACCCGCCGCTGGCCATAGACGAGGGACAGCGAAGAGGGGCGCGCGAGGCGCTCCGTGAGGGCCTCGAGGGAGGACTGCCGGTCGAGGAGTGGCTTCATGGGGTCAGTCTGCATTGAACTTCATGCCAGTCAAGTTGACTCCACTCAACTTGCTGGCGAAACCAGTGTCTCCACCCCATCTCGCGTTTCTCGTCCCAGAGGGTCAGGGTGGGCCTGGCAGAGCGGCGCCCTGGCCGCCGGGTCGCGGCGGGCCGAGGCGGCGGGGCCGGCTGGCCGCCCGGGAACGATCCCCCCCTCCGTGTGCCAGCCTGGCCAACGATCCCCCCTCTCCTGTGCCAGGGGGGCGGCGATCCCCCCCGAAATGGGCCGGATCGGGCCGTCCGGGGGCCGGATCCGGGCCGGGAGGAGGGTCGGGTGGCACACGGGGGGGGGGATCGGTGCCGGTGGTGGCACGAACGGGGGGGGATCGGTGACGACGAGGGGTCCGGCGGAACCCGGTGGCCTCTACACCGAGGGCATGGAGGTGGACACGAAGGCCGAGTACGCGGCCATGGAGAGCACGATGGCCGTCAGCGCGGCGAGGGAAATGGAGAATAGTTTGACCATGGACTTGCCTTTCGAAGCACCCGTCTCCCTCCGCGGTCGGGGAATCCGACTGCCCGTCTGCGTGCAGGCACTTGTCAAGATGATGTAAGGAGCCGGTTCGTCACCGGGTGACACGAGTGCAGGGGGGAGGCTGCGGTTTTGCCGTGAGAGACGGGCTGAACCTCGTCGAAGTCCCCATGCGTACCCTCTCCATCGCCGCCCTCCTCCTGCTGTCGCCTGCCACACGGAGCACCCCGACTCCGGCAATGATGACAGCGTCCCCGGCGAGTACTACGACCGCGACGACGACGGGTACGACGAGTGGACCGACTGCAACGACGCCGAGGCGTCGGTCCACCCCGGCGCCGACGAGGTCTGCGACGGTGTCGACGACGACTGCGACGGCCTCGTGGACGGCGGCCGGCTCAGGCTCACCAACGTCCTCTCCACCTGGAACACCGCGTCCGACAACGGTGGCGGCGTCCTCGTGGTGGACGGGCTGCTCACCGAGGTGAACGTCACCCATGGTGGCGACGACGCCTCTGTCGGCGCAGGCTTCTACCTGCACGGCACCTCCACCGGGTCGGTCATGAACACCATTACGGTGCCGCCACCGGCGAGGGCGTCTACGGCGACTCCACGGCCACCTCCATCTGCGTGGACGCCGGCAGCCCGTCCTCGGTCTACACCGACACCGACGGCTCCCGGAACGACATGGGCGCCCATGGAGCGCCGGGCGATTCCTGGTAGCCAGCCGCGCTCGGAAGAGCGCTTGTCAGCCAGGATTCCGTTCTGCGTTCCATGCCTCCGCAGCTCATCCGTACGGCTGAGGCGAGAAACGCGAGACGGGAGGCCCCGTGCCCACTGTGTGGGCTGCCTCGATGGACGTACGGACGGCCAGACGGACGTGTTGACGATCTTTCGTTCCCGTCGTAAGATGGTCGCATGTACCTGACACGCACCCTCGAAAGCCACATCCTGCGTCTCTCAGGGAGCTTCCCTGCGGTCTTGATCACGGGCCCACGGCAGGTGGGCAAGACCACCCTGCTGCGGCACCTGGCCGAGGACTCCGAGGCATCGCGTCGCTACGTCTCCCTCGACGAGTTCGCGGCACGTTCCCTCGCTGTCGAGGATCCGGACCTGTTCCTCCAGCGCTTCCCCGCACCCCTGATCCTCGACGAGATCCAGCATGCGCCAGGCCTGCTCGCCCGTCTCAAGTTCGTGGTGGACCAGGCCGCTACCCACGGCCTCTACTGGATCACGGGCTCACAGCACCTGCCGCTGATGAGAGGGGTCTCGGAGTCCCTCGCGGGCCGCATCGGGATCACCGCGCTCATGGGTCTGTCCCTCGCCGAAGAACGCGGTCTGGCCCCCTCCGCGCTGCCCTTCCGGCCCGACCGCCCGGTTCCTCGTCATCCGCCGACATTGCCATTGCTGCCCCTGTTCGAGCGCATCGTGCGCGGCTCCTACCCGCGCTTCGCGCAGCCGAACCCGCCACCGCTACAGACGTTCTACGATTCGTACGTGCAGACCTACATCGAACGCGATGTCCTCCTCCTGCTGCACGTAGCGGACCTGGCTGCCTTCCGTCGTTTCCTCCGCCTGTGCGCCGCACGCACCGGGCAGCTCCTGAACCTCTCCGATCTGGCCCGGGACACCGGGATCGCCGTGAGCACGGCCTCGGAGTGGCTCCACCTGTTGGAGGCCACGGCCCAGGTCTACCTGTTGCGCCCCTACTTAGAGAACCTCTCCAAGCGCCAGATCAAGGCCCCGAAGATGTACTTCTGCGACACAGGCCTGGCCTGCTTCCTGGCTGGTTGGCGCACGGCCGAGACGGCGGCCTCGGGCGCCATGGCCGGCGCGCTGATGGAGACCCATGTGGTCTCCGAAGTACTGAGGAGCTGGCGCCACCGCGGCCTGGAGCCCCCGCTCTGGTTCTGGCGCACCAAGGATGGCCAGGAGGTGGACCTCCTCCTCGCCGAGGACGGCGTGCTCTTCCCCGTCGAGGTGAAGCTCACGGCGTCCCCGGGGGCCGCTGATCTGCGGGGTTTCCGTGCCCTGGCCCGCAGCGGTGCGACGGTCGGTCCGGGCGCAGTCGTCTGCCTCGCCCCCGAACCCTTCCCGTTGGACCGCGACGTGGAGGCCATTCCGGTGGGGAGCCTGGCATAGTCACTGAGCCGGGCACCGCACGGCCCCCGTACGCCAGGACCCTGCCCATCTCGGCCGCGCCCATCTCGGCCGCGTCCGTGCCTGCAAACCGGGTCGATCCCCACCTCCACCCACCCCACCCTCCGCCGACTACCCATCCCTGCACCCTCTGTCGGTTCGGAGGGAAGCGGGTAGACCCGCGTCCGGGAACCCGCCGGCTGGCCGGTCGGCCGCTCCGGGCCCAACCCCCCCAGGGTCGAGACAGTCGGGGGGTTGGTGGATCTGGCACCATGAGACGATCAGACGTATAATCGTCTCATGCTGTACGCACTTCCCGACCTGAGCCCGCACATCGAGGCCCTCGCGCGGCTCGACGCACTTCGGCGCCGGCTGGGCCAGGAGGTGTCCAGGGCGACCCCCTGGGTGGGGCTGCTCCGCCGTCAGGCGCAGGCTGCCACTGCGCGAAGCTCGGCCGCCATCGAGGGCTTCCGGGTCACGGCCAGGGTCGCATCCGCCGTCGTCGAGGGCCGGGTCGCCGCGACCGATCGGGACCGACGTGCGGTCGCCGACCATGCCCTGGCCATGCAGCACGTGGCGGTGCTCGCCGACGATCCGTCCTTCCGCTGGAGTGACCGCCTGCTGCTGGACCTGCACTTCGAGGCCTGCGCGAGCGAGCCCGCGGCGAGTCCCGGTCGTTGGCGGACGGGTCCGGTCCGGGTGACGGCACCGGGCGGCGGCGTCGCCTACCGAGCCCCCGAAGCCGACCGGGTGCCCGCGCTCGTGGCCGAGCTCGTGAACTGGCTCTCCGCCGGTGACCTCGACGTGCCGGTCGTGGTGCGCGCGGCGATGGCCCACCTGCACCTGGTGTCGATCCATCCCTTCCGGGACGGTAACGGGCGCCTGTCCCGCATCCTCCAGTCGCTGGTCCTGGCTCGCGACGGCGTCCTCTCCCCCGAACTGGGCTCCATCGAGGAGTACCTGGCAAGGGACACCGGGCGTTACTACGACGTCCTCGGCGAGATCCAGGGAGGTCGGTACCAGCCGGAGCGCAGCGCGGACCCCTGGCTGGCGTTCTGCATCCAGGCCCACGAGATCCAGGCGCGCGAGCGGCTGGCCACCCTCGATCGGGCAGCGCGTCGGTGGGCTGCGCTCGAAGCGGCGGTCGAGGCTCGCGCATGGCCGGAGCGGCTCGCCACCGCCCTGGAACAGAGTCTCTTCGACGGCGTCGACCGTGCTTCGTACGCGGCCGAGGCCGGCGTCTCGTCGGCCACGGCCAGTGCCGACCTCCGGCGCCTCCTGGATGCCGGCCTCATCACGCGGCAGGGCCGAGGTCGGGACACGCGCTACCACGCCAGTTCGGTGCTTCGCGGGAGTGTCCCCGACGTCGAAGGTTCCTGATTGACGGAGCCTCCACCACCCGCACCACCCTCGTCGGCAGCCGCACCGTCGAGTGGAGACGCCGATCGGTCGGCTGCGGTGGACGGGCCGGCTGCGGCGGAGGGGACGCGGTGGGCCGGCCGTCCGGTCGGGGGCTACCCCCCCAGGTTTGAGACGATCGGGGCGCCAACCCCCCCAGGTTTGAGACGGATCCGTCTCACGGAGGGGGGGGTTGGGGGGGTCCGTGTCTCACGACGGGGGGGGTCGGCGGGGGGCGTCAGTACTTCACGTACCCGGCGTCCCAGTCGTACTGGAAGGCGCCGGTGGCCTCTTCCCACGCGGCGAAGGCACGGGGCTGCCAGCCGGCGCCGTCGTGCATGTCCATCATCAGCAGGCGGGCGTGGCCGTGGAAGTCGGGGTCGTAGCCGTAGCCCCAGACCACGCCGTCGAGCTCGGACACGTTGGCGGCGTCCACGCCGAGCGCGCGGCGGCAGGCGCCGTCCACGTCGGTGACCACGGCCGCGCCGCTGCGCAGCACGTCCCAGGCCCAGGGCCAGTCGGGATCGCGGTCCGCGCGCTCCTCGACGGACTGGAGCTGGACCCGGATCCGGCAGACCTCCTCGCCCTTGCCGGCGTCGGCGACCACCTGCCAGTCCTCGGTGCCGGCGTACCCCTTTGCATTCGCGGTGGCGCGCCCGATCCGCCACTCCAGCCCCACGTCCACGTCGGTGTCGGCGTCAGTGTCCGCATCCGTGTCGGCGTCGGTGTCGGCGTCCGCATCGGCATCGGCGTCGGTGTCGGCGTCGGTGTCGGTGTCGGCGTCGGCGTCGGGGGTGTCGGTCGTGTCGTCGGTCGCGTCGCAGGCGGGGGACAGCGCGAGGAGCGCGACGAGGGCGGGCGTCGTGGGGCGCACGGCGGGCTCCGGGGCGTCAGGGGGCGAAGGGGTAGAGGTCCTCGAGCAGGCGCGAGCGGCCGATCCAGGGATCCGAGCCCGAGCGGGTGAAGGTCATCTCCCAGACCACGTCGCCGTAGAAGTGCAGCGTGTTCCCGGCTGGCAAGCGCACGGCGCCGCCGCGGTAGGCGAACACCCACGAGCGCTCGGACAGGTAGCTCCACACCAGCTCGACGG
>JBFYZZ010000029.1:0-21584 GCA_041309225.1 Deltaproteobacteria bacterium
CGAGGAGGGCCGGCAGGAGCGGGGCGGCCAGCGCGAGGCCCAGGTGCTGGCCCAGCGGCAGCGCCACCCCGGGCACCGCGCCCAGGGCCAGGCGTGCCGCACGCAGGCCCAGGAGGACGGGTGGGGCCGAGAGTCCCAGGGCGAGGAGGAGCGCGGGTACGCCCCGGGAGGGCCGGATCCGGCTCCGGAGCGCAGCGCCCGCGGCCCCGCCGAGGAGCCAGGTGCCAAGCGCCAGGAGCGCGCCCACCTCGTCGCCGCCCAGGGCGACCAGCACCTCCCGGATGACCAGCACCTGCACCAGGAGCGAGAGCGCGCCGATGGCGACGAGCGCACCGCGCACTAGGACCACACCCCAGGGATCGCCCGGCCGCACCCCGGACAGGTGCCGTCCACCAGGTGGTTCTCGACCACGAAGAAGCCCGTCCGGGCGATGAGGAGCGTGCCGCAGGCCGGGCAGACGGTGTGGTTGCCGGGGTGGTCGGGCACGTTGCCCACGTAGGGGAAGCGCAGGCCGGACGCCTGGGCGATCTCCCAGGCTCGCTGGAGGGTGGCCTGGGGGGTGGGCGGCAGGTCCTTCAGCCGGTAGTCCGGGTGGAAGCGGGTGAAGTGGACGGGGGTGTCGGGCCCGACCTCACCGGCCACCCAGCGCGAGAGCTCGCGGAGGCTCGTCTCGTCGTCGTTCAAGGTGGGGACCACGAGGTTCACGATCTCGAGGTGGACACCGGCCCGCGCCACCTGGCGAATGGAGCGCAGTACCGGCTCCACGTCGGCCTGGCTCACCTTGCGGTAGAACGACGAGGCGAAGCCCTTGAGGTCGATCTTGACGGCGGACAGGACCTCGCAGAGGGCCGCGAGCGGGTTCTCGGTCATGTACCCGCAGGACACGAACACGGAGCGGATCCCGCGCTTGCGGGCCTCGGTGGCGATGTCCAGGGCGTACTCGGTGAAAACCGTGGGCTCGTTGTAGGTGAAGGCGATGACCGGCGCCCCGCGGGCCCCGGCCTCCCGCGCGATCTCGGCGGGGGTGCGGATGGGCGTGTCGTAGTCTTCGGGGCGGGCCTGGGAGATCTGCCAGTTCTGGCAGAACGCGCAGCGCAGGGGGCAGCCCGAGGTGGCGAGCGAGTAGGCCTGGGATCCCGGGAGGAAGTGGTAGAACGGCTTCTTCTCGATGGGGTCCACGTGGATCGAGATGGGGCGGCCCCACACGAGGCTGCGCAGCTCCCCGCCCACGTTCATGCGCGCCCCGCACATCCCCCGCTCGCCCTCGGGGACGACGCACCGGCGCGCGCACAGGTGGCACTGGACCACGGGCCGGACGTGGGGAGGGCCCGACGGGACCGCCCCGTGGCAGGTTGCGCAGGTGACACCGGGATCGGCGGACGACGCCCAGAACCGGGCCCTCGGCGCCTGCATGGCGATGGCCGGGACGCTGCCCTGGGCCTCGGCCACGGCGACGAGGCGGCCGAACGACTGGCCGGCGATCGAGGCGCCGGCCACCACGGCGCCGCCCTTGAGGGCGGCCTCCAGGACACTGCGCCGGGTGTGGAGGGGACCGGGCACGGCGGGCTCCAAGAGGGGCAGTCCCCGGAGCCTTCCGGGGACCACCGCTCCAGCCTATCCCAGCAGGGGGTGCGACCGCGCGGGCCTCATCCGGCCAGGAACCGGGCCGCCGCCTCGAGCGCCGGCCGCAGGAAGGGCTCGGGGAACACGCCCAGGCCTACGGTACCGAGCGCGCAGGCCACCAGCGCGATGCGCGTGGGCATGGCCATCGCGGGCGCCGTCGCGCCCTCGGCCGGGGCCTCGATGTACATCGCCCGGGCCACCCTGAGGTAGTAGAACAGCGCCATGACCGCGAGGACCGCGGCCAGCACCACCAGCGCGCCCTGGCCCGCGTGCCAGACCGCCACGAACACCTGCAGCTTCGCCCAGAACCCCGCCATGAACGGGATGCCGCCCAGCGAGAGCAGGAACAGGAGCATGGCCAGCGCGAGCCCCGGCGCCGTGCGCGCGAGGCCCCGGTAGACGGGCATCTCGTCGTTGCCCGCGTGGTCCCCCATGATGCCCTGGACCACGAAGGCGCCCATGTTCGTGAACACGTAGGCCGCCAGGTAGAACAGGAGCATGCCCACCCCCTCGGCCGTGCCCACGGCGAAGGCGAGGAGCATGGTCCCCACCTGCGCGATGCCGGACCCCGCGAGCAGCCGCTTGACGTTGCCCTGTGGGATCGCGAGCACGTTGCCGAGGATCATGCTGGCCGCGGCGATGACGAGGAGGACCGGGAGCCACAGGGCCAACCGGTCGAGGAGCCCGCCGTGCAGGATCCGGAGCAGGGCGGCGAACCCGGCGGCCTTGGGCGCCACCGAGAGGAACGCCACGAACGGGGTGGCGGCGCCCTCGTAGGTGTCGGGCATCCACAGGTGGAACGGGACCAGGCCGATCTTGAAGGCCATGCCGGCGAAGGTGGTCATCACCCCGACGAACAGCATCGGAGAGGCGGGCGCGTCGGCCAGTCCGGCGATGCGGGTGGTGCCCGCGGCGCCGTAGAGGAGGGAGAGCCCGTAGAGTGCGATCGCCGTGGAGGATGCGCCCACGAGGTAGTACTTGAGCGCGGCCTCGGTGGAGCGGCCGTCGGACGTCTTGGGCAGGGCCGCCAGGAGGTACAGCGGCATCCCGGCCGCCTCGAAGGCCACCACGAGGAGCACGAGGTCTCGCGCGCCGGCCAGCACGAGCATGCCCGCCAGCGCCGCCAGGAGCAGCAGGTGGTACTCGCCCTGCCGCGTGGGGAAGCGACGGTCGGCGTGGTCGATGGCCGCGAGGATCCCCAGGACGCCCGCGACCAGGAACACGCGGTCGAGGTAGAGCGTCAGGTCGTCCATGACGTACGATCCGCCGAACGCCTCCCCGGAAGGGGCGACGGCGAAGGAGGCGGCGAGCACGGCGGCCACGCCGGCCGCGGCCAGGATCCCCACCGCCCGCTTGTCGGCGGGGGCGAGCAGCAGGTCCGCCACCAGGACGAGGAGGAGGACCCCGACGACGAGGAGGGGCAGGAGGAGGGGCAGGAGGTCCGTCACGGGGCACCTCCCGCCACGATCGGGCCCACCACCCTCGCGAGGTGGACCCCCGTGGTGCCGTCGATGGCGTCGAGGATGGAGCCGGGCCAGACGCCGAAGAACACGAGGCAGGCGCACAGGAGGCCCAGCGCCACCCACTCGGGCCCGCGCGCGTCGACGAGCCCCGGGAAGCGCTCCATGTCGGGGCCGGGTCCCCAGAAGATGGCCCGCACGGCGCGCAGCACGTACACGGCCGTGATCCAGGCCCCCAGGATGCCCGCCAGCGCCCACCACGGATGGGATCGGAAGGCGCCCAGGAAGACCAGGAACTCGGCCACGAAGCCGGACACCCCGGGCATGCCGAGGGAGGAGAGGCCGGCCAGCGTGAACGCGACCGCCACGCCCGGCATCACCTTCCCGAAGCCGCCCATGCGGAAGATCTCGCGGTCGTGGGCCTTCTCGTAGACGAGCCCGACGAGCGCGAAGAGGAGGCCCGTCATGATGCCGTGGGCGAACATCTGGAACACCGCCCCGTTCCAGCCGTCCACCGTGAGCGTGGCGGCGCCGAGCATGACCACGCCCATGTGGCTGACCGAGGAGTAGGCCACGATGTACTTGAGGTCGGTCTGCCGCATGGCGGCCAGCGCGCCGTAGACCACGTTCACGACCGCGACCACGCCCACCACGGAGGCCCAGGCCTCTGCGCCCTCCGGCAGGAGCACCATGCCCACGCGGATCACGCCGTAGGCTCCGAGCTTCATGAGCACGCCCGCGTGCAGCATGGAGGTGGCGGTGGGCGCGGAGGCGTGGCCGTCGGGCGACCACGTGTGGAACGGGAAGACGCCCGCCAGCGTCCCGAACCCGAGCCAGAGGGCGGGGAAGAGCCAGCGCTGGGTGGACCCGGAGACCGAGGCCTTGGCCAGGTCCTCCATGGAGAACGAGGTGCCCCCGCCCGCCCAGTAGAGCGTGAGGATCCCGGCGAGGATGAAGGCCGACCCCAGGAGGAGCATGAGGGTCAGCTTCATGGCCGCGTACTCCTTGCGGCCCACGTGGAGCGCACGGTACGCGAACGCGAACGGACCGCGATCCGGGATGTCCTTGGAGGAACCCCAGATCCCGATGAGGAGGTACATCGGGAGCACGGCCAGCTCGTAGAACAGGAAGAAGACGAAGAGGTCCACGCTGGCGAAGACGCCGAAGACCCCGGTGACGAGCGCGAGCAGGAGGACGTAGTACTCCTTGGGCCGCTCCTTCAGCGTCCAGGTGGCCCAGGACCCGGCGAAGATGATGATGCCGGTGAGGAGGAGCAGGGAGACGCCCCACCCGTCCACGCCCAGGTCGTACGAGATCCCGAGGGACGGCACGAGCGGCACGAACTCGCGGAACTGGACCCCGCCCGCGGCGCGGTCGTAGAGCACGGTGACCGCGATGGCGCCCGCGAGCGAGGTGCCCGCGCCGGTCACCGCCACGAGGCGGATCGCGTTGGCCGCCCGGGAGGGCAGGAGCAGGAGGACGAGGGCCGCGGCGAAGGGCGCCCAGACGATCAGGGAGAGCCAGGTGAACCCGGTCATGGCGCACCCCCGCACCCGGTCAGACCCGAGACGGCGCCCCAGGCGGCGAGCACCACGAAGGCGATCACCACCGCCAGGATGTAGTCGGGGGCCCGGCCGGTCTGGAAGCGCCGGGCCTGCTCGCTGCCCGCGAGCACGCTCCACCCGACCAGGTTCATCACGCCGTCGACCACGTAGCGGTCGAACCAGCCCGCGCCGCGGGCCACCGCCAGGAGCCCCTGGCGCCACGCGGTCTCGTAGAAGCGGTCGAGCCAGCCCGCCCGGATGAACGCCCCCACCGGCGCGGCCGCAGCCACGAGCGCGCGCCCGCCGCCCCAGCCGTGGACCCAGACGGCCAGGCCCAGGCCGGACAGCGCGAGCACGATGGCCGCGATGCCCTCGGGCGTGAGGTGGAAGTGGTACGTGCCGCCCAGCCAGGTCGCGATGCGGCCTCCGAACGCGCCGCCCACCACCGCCAGTACCGCCAGGACGGCCATGGGCACGGCCATGACCGCGGGCGTGTGAAGGGGCCCGTGGTCCTTCGCAGGCTTGCCGAAGAAGGCCACCATCAGCACCCGGCCCACGTAGTACCCGGTGATGGCCACACCGCCGATGGCCAGTGCGAAGGGCCCCCACAGGTGCGCCCCGACGAGCGCCTCGAGCACGAGATCCTTGGAGAAGAACCCGGAGAACCCGGGCAGGCCCACCAGGGCCGCCGCGCCGGCCAGGAAGAGGATCGAGCCCCCCCGGAGCGAGCGCCAGAGCCCGCCCATGTCCCGGATGGAGTTGGAGTGGACCGCGTGGATGGCCGCCCCGGCCGCGAGGAAGAGCAGGGCCTTGAAGAAGGCGTGGTTGGTGAGGTGGAAGAGCCCCGCCACCGGCGATCCGGCCCCGAGCGCGGCCACCATGTACCCGAGCTGGGAGCAGGTGGAGTAGGCCAGCACCTTCTTGATGTCGTCCTGGACCGTGGCGGTGAGCGCCGCGATCACGGCGGTGAGCGCCCCCACCCAGGCCATGACGTGGAGCGTCGGGCCCGAGACCTCGAAGAGGGGCCACGTGCGGACCACCAGGAAGACGCCCGCGGCGACCATGGTGGCCGCGTGCAGCAGGGCGGACACCGGGGTGGGCCCCTCCATGGCGTCGGGCAGCCAGACGTGGAGGGGGAACTGGGCCGACTTGCCCATCACCCCGAGGAAGACCAGGAGGGCCACGGCGGTGGCGGTCCAACCGGGCTGGAGCCCGCTCCACGCGAACCCGCCGGTCTCCCGGTACAGGAGCACGAGGCCCGCGAGCAGCCCCATGTCCGCGAACTTGGTGACCCAGAAGGCCTTCACCGCGGCCTTCGCGGCGCTGGGCTTCTGGTAGTAGAAGCCGATGAGCAGGTAGGAGCACAGGCCGACGAGCTCCCAACCGACGAACGCCTGGAGGAGGTCGGGCGCGAAGACCAGGGTCTGCATGGCGAAGAGGAAGAGCGACTGCCAGGCGAAGTAGCGGCCGATGGACGGGCGCCCCTCCGACGCCATGTACCCGAGGGAGTAGACCTGGACGGCCGAGGCGATGAGGGCCACCACCGCGCCCATGACGGCGCTGGTGCCGTCCACGCGGAGCCCGAGGCGGGCGAAGGCGACCCCCTGGTGCGGGAGCCAGTCCACCTCTGCGATCACGGGCGCGGCGCCGGGCTCGACGCCGAGCAGGAGGGCCACGGCGGCCACGAGCGTGGCCACGGCCACGGTGGAGGACACCACGCCGGCCGCGAGGCCGGAGCGCCTGAGGATTGGGAGAGCGCCGAGCAGGGCGAACCCGGCCAGGGGCCCGAGGACGACGGCGAGGGCGAGCTGGATCACGGGTCACCCCCTCATGCGGTCCGCGAGGTCCGCGCGGACGTCGTCGCGGTCGCGGTAGAGGAGGACGACGATGGCGAGGCCCACCACCACCTCCGCCACCGTGAGCGAGATGGCGAAGAGCGTGAAGACCTGGCCGGCGAGATCGTTCAGGAACCGGGAGAAGGCCACCAGGTTGACGTTCACCGCGTTGGCCATGATTTCGATGGAGAGCAGGATCGCGACCGCGTTGCGCCGCGTGAGGAGCCCGTAGGTCCCCACCGCGAACAGGGCCGCGGCCAGGAGGAGGTACCAGGTGAGGGGCGGGTTCACGACGGGTCCCTCCGCCGGGCGAGGACGATGGCGCCGATCATGACGGCGAGGAGGAGGAGCGAGAGGACCTCCATCGCGAGCAGGTACTCGGTCAGGAAGGACGCTCCGATGAGGCGGGTGGTCGACTCGGGGTCCGGCCCCTCCCGGGCGACGTACGCGGCCGGGGAGGCCAGCACCGCCCAGGCGGTCACCGCGAAGACCCCGATGGCGACGAGGGCGCCTCGGATCCGGCCGGCGGATCCCACCACGATGCGGACCCCGGTGATCCGGGCCGTGAGCATGATGCCGAAGAGCATCAGGGTGATGATGCCGCCCGTGTAGAGCAGGATCTGCACCGCGGCGATGAACTCGGCCTGGAGGAGCACGAAGAGGACGGCCGTGCCGGCCAGCGCCACCGCCAGCCAGAGCACCGAGCGGACGAGGTCCTTCCCGGTGACCACCGAGAAGGAGGCCACGAGGAGGACGGCCGCCACCGCCAGGAACAGCGCGACGCTCATGGGGCACCTCCCCCGGTGCCGGGCGTGCCCCGCGCCGGATCCTGCATGGCGCGCAGCCCGCTCGAGGTGGCCTCGGAGAAGTGCCCCTCGCGGGCGTGCGCCCTCAGGCGCTCGAGCGTGAGCACCTGGTCCTCCCGGCTCGTGCCGGGGAGCTGCCAGGCGGTGCGCATGCGGATCGCGTCGGAGGGGCAGACCTGCACGCACAGCTCGCAGAAGATGCAGGCGTTCATGTCCAGCACGAAGGAGGCGGGGTATGCCCGCTTCTTGCCGGTGACCGGGCTGTCCCTCCGCTCGGCCTCGATCCGGATGATCTGGGACGGGCAGACGTTCTCGCAGGCCTTGCAGGCGATGCAGGCGATTTCGCCGTGCTCGTCGTCGGTGAGCGCGAACCCGGCCCGGTACCGCGGGGGATGGACCCGGAGGCGCTTCCAGGGGAGCTTCTCGGTGACCCGAGGCCGCCCCACGTTGCGGAGCGTCGTGGAGAATGCGTGCAGGGTGTCGATCCAGGCGCCCATCAGGCCACCCCCCCGACGAAGATCCGCCACAGGCCGGCGGCGAACACCAACACCAGGGCAGCGGGGACGAAGTAGTACCAGCAGAGGCGGAGCAGCTGGTCGGAGCGGTACCGGACCAGCGTCCACCGGACGTGGACCACCGACCCGGTGAGGATGAGGGCCTTGGCCAGCATCCAGTGGAGGCCGTCGGGCCCGGGGCCCTCCCAGCCACCGAAGAAGAGGAGGGACGCGAGGGAGGAGGCCACGAACGTGTGGACGTACTCCCCGAGGTAGAACATCCCGAACTTCATCCCGCCGTACTCGGTGGTGGCGCCCGCCACGAGCTCGCTCTCGGCCTCCGGGATGTCGAAGGGGATGCGGTTCGCCTCGGCCAGGGTGGCCAGGTAGAACAGGACGAAGGCCACGAGGCCCGGCCCGGGGGGCCAGAAGGCGAACCAGCGCCAGCCGGCCTGGGCCTCGACGATCTCGGTGAGGCGGAAGGACCCCGCGAGGACCACCGGCACCAGCGCCGAGAGCACGAGCGGGATCTCGTAGGAGATGCTCTGCGCGACGGCGCGCATGGCGCCGAGCAGCGCCCACTTGTTGTTGCTGGACCAGCCGGCGGTCCAGACCGGGAAGACCATGAGGCTGGAGATGGCCAGCGCGAACAGCACGCCCACCGAGGCGTCGGCGGCCGGCCCCTGGGGGACGTAGGGCACGACCGCGAGCGAGGACAGGACGATGAAGACCACGATCGGCGGCACGATGCCGAACAGGCGGCGGTCCGCGGCGGTGGGGGTGAGGTCCTCCTTCTGGAGGAGCTTGAAGAAGTCGGCGAAGATCTGGAGCCACCCGGCGTACCCCCGCTCCGTGGGCCCGGGCCGGTTCTGCATCCGACCCGTCCACTTGCGTTCGAACCAGATGGTGAAGGCCGCGATCAGCATGACCGTGCCGAGCGTGACGAACCCGACGACGAGGCCGCGCAGCCAGCCGATCTCCCAGATCGTGCCGAGGAGGTCGAGGATCCGGCTCATCGATCCACCTCCCCGAGGATCGGGTCGAGCGACCCGAGGATGATGACGATGTCGGAGACCGTGGCGCCCACGCACAGGTAGGGGAGCAGCGAGACCGCGTGCAGGCTCGGCGGGCGGATCTTGACACGCACCGGCGTGGGGGAACCGTCGGAGATCACGTAGGTGCCGAGCTCGCCACGGGGCGACTCGATGCCCACGTAGACCTCGCCGGGGGGCAGCTTGATCGCGTTCACGTTCCGCGGTGGCTTGAGGGCGCCGATGGGGCCCTCAGGGATCCCGTCGAGGAGCAGGCGGACGATGCGGATGGCCTCGCGCATCTCGGCCATCCGGACGAGGTAGCGGGCGTAGCAGTCGCCCGCGGTCTCCACGGGGATCCGCACGTCCACCTGGCCGTAGGCGGCGTAGGGCGCGTCGCGGCGCAGATCGTGGTCCACCCCCGAGCCGCGCAGGTTGGCGCCGCCCACGCCGGCCTCGAGCGCGAGGAGCGGGTCGAGCACGCCTACGCCCACGGTCCGGGACAGGAAGACGTGGTTCTCGAGGGTCATGGCCTCGTACTCGACGAGGCGGGCCTCGATGCGGTCGAGGACGGCCCGGACCCGGACGTCCCAGCCGGGGGGCACGTCGTGGCGGTTCCCGCCCACCGCGAGCGCGTTGTAGTGCATCCGCTGGCCGGTCAGCTCCTCGAGGACGTCGAGGATGAGCTCGCGTTCGCGGAAGTTGTAGAGGAAGATGCTCGATCCGCCGCCGAGCGCACCGCCCATGTCGAGGCAGAAGGTGCCCAGCCACAGGTGGTGGCTCGCGATGCGCTGGAGCTCCATGAGGATCGTGCGCAGCACCTGGGCGCGCGGGGGCGGCTCCACGTCGAGCAGTGCCTCGTAGGCCATGACCAGGGCGAGCTCGCCCGTGAGCGGGGAGACGTAGTCGTTCTTGTCCACGTAGGGGACCGACTGGACCGCCGTGCGGCTCTCCAGCAGCTTCTCCACGCCCCGGTGGAGGTAGCCCACGTAGGGGACGGCCTTGAAGCAGATTTCTCCGTCGAGGTACAGCTTGAGGCGGAGGACCCCGTGGGTGGACGGGTGCTGCGGGCCCATGTTGAGGGCCATCGCGTCGGCCTCGGGCTCGTAGTCCTCCACCCGGAGGTAGGGATTCGGCCGGGGGCGCCGGGTGATGGCGGCGGGCAGGCGCAGCCCGGCGACCTCCACCACAAGGGGGGCCTCGGGTTCGGGAGTGGGGGAGGAATGAGCGCTCACCGCGTCATCTCCACGGGAAGTGGCGGGTGTCGATGGCGTAGTCCTTCCGGAGCGGGTGCCCCTCCCAGTCCTCGGGCAGCATGAGCCGCCTCGGGTCCGGGTGGCCCTCGAACCGGACCCCGACCAGGTCGTACTGTTCGCGCTCCTGCCAGTCGGCGCCGACGAAGAGACCGGAGAGCGTGGGGACGGCGCCGTCGGCCGGGATCTCGACCCGCAGCCGCGCCATGGCGGTGCCGGGGCCGGGCCGGCGCAGGCCGTAGGCCACGGTATACCGCTCGGGCGCGTCCGCCTTCGCGGGCCAGTGGGTGGCGGCGCAGTAGAGGAAGAGGAGGAAGCCGCGGTCGCGGAGCGCGGCGGCGATCCCCGGGAGGTCGTCGGGCGGGACGAACGGCCCCTCGGGCGGGACCTCCTCGATGCCGAGGCGCTCCCGGAAGAGGGCGAGGACGTCGCTGGGCAGGGGGGCGTGGCGGGTCACGGTGCGTCCTCCTCGACCTCGGGCCGGGGGCGCACGTTGCAGCCGGGGTCCATCCGGAACGCGGCCAGCGCCTGGGCCCTGGAGATCTCGGGATCGCGGCCGGGATCGCCGATGCGGGGAATGGACGGCCCCTGCAGGCCCGCACGGGCGGCGGGGTCCACCTCGAGCCGGAACGTGCCCTGGCGGACCGCGCGGATCTTCTGCGCCAGGACGTGCATGCCTGCATGCACGTGGTCCGGGGCGGGTGGGCAGCCGGGGACGTAGACGTCCACCGGGATGAAGGTGTCGACGCCCGGGACCACCGAGTAGATGTTGCGGTAGAAGTCGCCGGAGATGGCGCAGGAACCCATGGCCACGCACCACCGGGGCTCGGGCATCATGTCCCAGAGCCGCTTGACCCGGGGGGCCATCTTGACGGTGATGGTGCCGGCCACCACCATGACGTCGCACTGGCGGGGGGTGGGCCGGGTGAAGGTGCCGAACTGGTCCATGTCGAAGCGGCTGGTCATGGTGGCCATGAACTCGATGCCGCAGCAGGAGGTGGCCATGGGAAAGACCCACAGGGAGTTCTCCAGGCCCCAGGACAGGACGGCGTCGGCGGTGGTGAGCCCGAGCGAGACGCCCGGGATGGGCGCCAGCCACTCGTAGAGCGGGTGGGCGAAGGTGCGGCGGGATTCGTCTACTGCCACCGGAGGGCTCCCTTCTTCAGGGCGTAGAGCCAGCCGAGGAGGAGGATGCCCAGGAACACGAGCATCTCGACGAGGGCCACGAGGCCCAGGTCGTCGAGGTTGAGCGCCCAGGGCAGGAGGAAGATGGTCTCCACGTCGAACAGCACGAAGATGAGGGCGACGACGTAGTAGCGAGGGTGGAAGCGGATCCACGCGGTGCCGTCCGGCTCCTCGCCGCACTCGTAGGTGGCGTCGCGTGCGGGATCGGCCTTGCGGCCACGGACCCTGAGCAGGGCCCAGACCAGCATGATGCCCCACGCGAACAGTGCCGCCACGGCGAAGAACACCAGGGCGGCGATCCAGTGGTCGTGCATCGGATGGCTCCCCGGTCGGTGGGGGACGGGTGGGTTCCGTCGTCGGCGTGGAACAGGTCTCCGAACCCTCCGGGACCCTGACGGGGATCAGGGGGGAGGAAGCAGGTACAAGCGCAGGTCGCCTTCCGAGGCGACCAGCCGCGCGCCAGCGGCGGACAGGGCACCGTATAACAATTTGGCACGGTCCGTGGCAACCTCTTCCCCGTGCACCATCACCTGCCGGACGCCGGCCGCGGAGGTGCCCGCGACATCCGGCACGGAGGGCGCGGAATCCCCGTTCCGGGGCGACACGGGATCCACGCTCCGCCAGGAGGCGAGCCAGGGGGGTTCCCGGGGCGGGGCCAGGGCGTTGAAGTCGGGCCGCCAGGGCGAGGCGGCCCCGTGCGAGGCGGCGTACCACAGCAGGTAGCGGGCCCGGGGCCGGGACGGGTTCGGCACGCCCGGAGGGAGGGCCACCGGGCCCGGGACCTCCAGCAGGACCGTGGGCTCGACCTGCCCGTAGATCGCGGGCACCCGGGCGGACGAGGCGGGGAGGAGCGGCTCCACCGGCGAGAGCAGCCAGGCCTCCAGTGCCACGAGCGGGCCGGCCACCGCGGCCCACCGGCTCCGGCGGGCGAGGCCGTCCACAACCGCGCCGGCCACGGGGGCCGCGAGGAAGAGGGTGGCGGCCACGAGCCGGTAGGGGAAGCGGATCATGGACGGGCCCGGCCAGTCGTACCAGGGGCCCACCCCCAGGGAAAGCACCCAGCACGCGACGGCGCCGACGGCGAGCCAGGGCCTCCGGCGGGCGCCCGCGAGGAACAGGGCCGTACCCAGCCAGCCGACGTAGGCGCTCATGCCGAACGGATGCACGCCCGGAAGCAGGCCGGGGGAGGGCACCCGGAGTGGGGTGCCCATGGCCGCGCGCACCGCGGGGTCGAGGGGGACCGCGTCCGGGAAGGCGCCCCGGAAGGCGAGGAAGAGTGGGAGGGCGAGGAGCGTGCCGGCCGCCGCCGAGAGCCAGGTGGCGCGCGACTCCCGCGCCCGCACCGCGGCCACCAGGAGGGCCGCGGCCCCCAGGTACCAGGACGAGGCGATCACGAGCGCGAAGGCGACGGCCGCCGCCAGGGGCCGGCGCCGGGCGACCAGGAGGCCCCACAGGGGGAGGGTCCAGGCGTCCACCCCCTCCACGATCCCCTCCACCGCGTAGCCGTGGAAGATCGCGGCGCAGGCGAACAGGGCGGCGCCGGCGAGCGCTCCCGGGCCACCACGACCCTCGGCCTTGAGCCACGCGAAGGCCAGCAGCACCCCGGCCACCCGGGCGGCCAGGAGGAGCGCGTCGTAGGCCGCCGCCGCGGGGACCCCGGCGGCGAGCAGGGGCCAGGCCGCCCACCCGTGGAGGGGGCTCGAGTAGTAGAAACCGAGGCCGTCGGGCCAGCCCAGCTCGCGGGCCGTGAGGGGCAGGCCGGGCTGGTGGGACGCGAACCAGTGGAGGCCCCAGGCCGAGGGGTAGAGGTCGGTCCACGGGTGGCCGAGGAGGCCGCCCTCGAGGAGGGCCGGGACCGCCGGCCCGACGCCCCAAAGGACGGCCAGGGCGGCGGCGGCCAGCCACCATCGGGGCGCGGCGGATCCGGGAGCGGGGTCGGACATGCGGGCGTCAGCGCGAGGAGCGTAGCACGTCCCGCGTCAGGTCCCGCCGGCCGGGAGGGTGCGGACCCAGGCCGCGATGGCGAGGAGCTCGGGCTCCTCGACCTGGTCCGCGAACCCCACCATGGCGGTGTCCGGGACACCCAGGCGGATCGTCGCCCACAGCAGGGCGTCGGTCCGGCCCTCCGTGAGCTGCGGATCCGCGAGGTCGGCCGGGGGGGGGCGGAGGGCGCCGGCGGCCGGGCCGTCGCCGCGGCCGTGGAGGCCGTGGCAGACCTGGCAGGTGGCGCGGAAGGCCACGCGGCCGGCGCGTACGTCGGCCTCGGCCAGGCCCGTGACCGGGCGCTCGGCCGCCTCACCGAGCAGGTTCCTCAGGCGGCGGAGGTGGTGGGCGGCCCGCCGCGCCGGCCAGCCCGGGTCGGCGGCCACCGGCGCCGCGGGAGGGGGTGCGGGCGGCGCGACGACAGGGGCCGTCGGCGGCGTCGATAGTGGCGGGGGATCCGGGGGCGTGGCGCAGGCGGCGAGTAGCGCGAGGACGGCGAGGCGCATGGCGCATCCCGGGGGTCGGGGGGCTTCCGCCCCCCTATCCGGGCGGCGACGGTGCGCGCCCGGGGCGGGCGGGGCACGTTGGGGGGCGTGGACCCACCCCACACCACCCCAACGCCGATCCTCGGGATCCGCGGCCTCTCGTGGCGCTTCACGCTCGCCCGGGAGCCGGCCCTGGGCCCCCTCGATCTCGAGGTCCGGCCGGGCGAGGTGGTGCTCCTGGCGGGCCCCACCGGCTCCGGCAAGTCCACGCTCCTGCGCCTCGCCGCGGGCATCCTCGGCCGGCACGGCCACGGCGACGCGAGCGGCGCCATCCGGGTGGAGGGCCGGGACCCGGCGTCGCTCGGGCCGTCCGAGCGCGTCTGCCTCGTGGGGTTCGTGGCCCAGGAGCCGGGCGACCAACTCGTCACCGGGACGCTGGGGGACGAGATCGCCTTCGGGCCCGAGTCCGCCGGCTGGCCTGCGGGCCGCGTGGAAACCCGCATCCCCGAGATGCTCGCCGCCGTGGGCCTCCCCGTCGAACCGGACCGATCCACGGCGTCCCTGTCCGGCGGGGAGCAGCAGCGTCTCCTCATCGCCGCCTCGCTCGCCGCCCGGGCCCGCCTCCTCCTCCTCGACGAGCCGCTGGCCCAGCTCGATCCGGCGGGCGCCCGGGACGTGGTGGCCCACCTCGGGGCCCTGGCCGCGGGCGGCGTGGCCGTGGTGGTGGCCGAGCACCGCCTCGAGGCCTGCTGGCCGGCCTGCCACCGCGTGGTGATCCTGGACGAGGGCCGGATCGTCTCGGACACCCCCCGCGATGCGACCCCCCTGGATCGCCTGCGGAGCCTGGGCCTCGCACCACCCGGCCTCCTCGACCTGGCCGATCGGCTGGCCGCCCGAGGCATCGGCCTGGACGCGCTCCCGGCCCGGATCCCGGCCGTCCCCGGTCCGCCCGAGCCCGCACCACCCGGCGACGCGCCGCCCGTCCTCCGCGCACGTGGCCTCCTCAGGGTGAGGGGGGGGCGGCCGGTGGCGCAACTCGAGGCCCTGGACCTCGCCCCGGGCGCCCGGGTGGCGATCCTCGGCGCCAACGGGGCCGGCAAGACCAGCCTCCTCGAGACCCTGGCCGGCGAGGGCGACGGGGGCCGGGTGGAGGCAGCCGGCCGGATCCTCGCGGTGCCGCAGGATCCCGACCTCTCCCTCTTCTGCGAGACCGTGGAGGCGGAGCTGGCCTACGGGCCCCGCGAGGAGGGGCTCGGCCCGGCCGCGGTGGCGGCGCGCGTGGCGGAGGCCGCGGCCGCGCTCTCGCTCGACGACCTCCTGCCCCGGCCGCCCCAGTCGCTCTCCCGCGGCCAGCGCCTCCGCGTGGCCGTGGCCGCGGCGCTCGCCTGCCGTCCGGCCGTGCTCCTGCTCGACGAGCCCACCTCGGGCCAGGACCGCGACCGCGTGGACCGCACGATGGAGGCCCTGTCGGCCGCCCTGGCGGGCGGGGCGCTGGTCTTCGCCACCCACGACGTGGACCTCGCGCTTCGCCACGCCACCCGCGTGTTGATCGTGGAGGACGGTGCCGTCGTGCGGGACGGCCCGCCCTCGGATGCGGCCGGGGCGCTCAGGGCCTCGGGCATCCTCCCCCCGCTCGCGGCCCTCTGTCTCGACCTCGGGGTGCCCCCCTGCCGGGCCGAGGCCCTCGCGGCCAGGGTGGCGTGATGGACCCCCGCGCGAAGCTCGGCCTGCTCGCCTGCACCGGCGTGCTGGCCGTGGTCCTCGACCGGCCCGTGTCGCTCGGGCTCCTGGCGCTCCTGTCCGCCCTGCCCTTCGCCCTGCTCCGGGTGCCCGGGCGGTGGCGGGCCCACGGGCTCCTTGCGGTCCTGACGCTCGTGTGGGGCACCGTCCTCTCCCAGGGCCTGTTCTACGCGGACGAGCCCCGGACGGCGCTCCTGCGCGTGGGGCCGGTGGCCTTCTGGCGGGAGGGCGCCGTGCACGGCGTCGTCCAGTCGCTCCGGTTCGTGGCCGTCACGCTGGCCGGGATCGCGGTGGCCGTGTCCACGCCGGTGGACCGCCTCCTCGCGGCCCTCCTCCGCGCGAGGGTGCCGTTCGGCATGGGCTTCCTGGCGGTCACTGCGCTCCGCTTCGTGCCCGAGGGCACCCGCGAGGCCCTGGTGGTCCGGCGGGCCAGGGCCCGGCGGGGCCGGCCCATCGCGCGCCGCGCGCCACTGGCCTGGATCCGCGAGGAGCTCGCCCTGATCCGGCCGGTGGTCGCCCGGGCGCTCAGGCGAGCGGGCACGCTGGCTGAGGCGCTCGACGCCCGCGGGTTCGACGCCACCGCCCCCCGCACCGTGCGGCGGCCCCTGCGCATGGGGGCGGGCGAGGGCGTCCTGCTCGGGCTGGCCGCCCTCCTCACCGCGGGCGCCCTCGGGCTGCGCGTGCTCTACGTGCTCTACGGGGCCGAGGTCCTCTACGTCCCCCGCCTGCGCTGGCTCTACGGGTTCGTGCGCACCTGGCTGTGACGGGGCCCCGCCGGCGGCCTGCCCGTCCTTGACGTCCTCGTCCGCCGCCGGTAGGGGAGCACGTGCGCAGAACTTCCAGAGGAGTCCCGCCATGGCCGACGCACTGGGCATGATCGAGACGAAGGGATTCGTCGCGATGGTCGAGGCGAGCGACGCGATGGTCAAGGCCGCCCGCGTCGAGCTGGTCGGGTACGAGAAGATCGGCGGCGGCTACGTCACCGCCATCGTCCGGGGCGACGTGGCCGCGGTCAAGGCCGCAACCGAGGCCGGAGCCCGCCAGGCCCAGCGGGTCGGCGAGCTGGTCAGCGTGCACGTGATCCCGCGTCCCCACGAGAACATCGACGAGGTCCTCCCTCTCGGCCGGCAACCCCGGCGCAAGGAGTAGTCCCCGGGAGCCGTCATGAAGCTCGGCAGGATCGTCGGCACGGTCGTGTCCACCCGCAAGGACGAGAAGATCGAGGGCCTCAAGCTCTACCTCGTCCGCGACCTCGGGCTCGACATGACCGAGAAGGACACCTTCACCGTGGCGGCCGACGCCCTGGGGGCCGGCGTCCACGAGGTCGTCCTCTACGCCCAGGGGTCCTCCGCGCGCCAGACCCGCGTCACCGACGCGCGTCCCATCGATGCCGTCGTCATGGCCATCGTGGACGAGCTGGAGGTGGCCGGCCGGGTCCTCTACACCAAGAATCCCGCGCAGGGCGAGGGATAGCCGCGCCGCTGCCCACCCCGGGGGCGCCCCATGCAACGCGACCAGGTGGCGGAAGTCGTCGAGCGGGTGCTGTCCCGCGTGCGTGCGGGCGAGGAGCCGCCCGAGAGCCGGGTGTCCGGCCCCCCCGCGCAGCCGCACGGGGTGTTCCCAGGCGTCGCCGCCGCCTGCGACGCAGCCCGCACCGCCCAGCAGGTACTCGTGGCCCTGCCCCTCGAAAAGCGGCGCGAGATCGTCGCGAACGTGCGCCGCCGCCTCCTCGACGTGGTCCCCGCGATGGCCCGCATGGCCGTCGAGGAGACGAAGATGGGCCGGATCGAGGACAAGATCCGGAAGAACGTCCTGGCCGTTCAGCGCACCCCGGGGCCCGAGGTCCTGGAGCCCGTGGCCTGGACCGGCGACGACGGCCTCACGCTCGTCGAGCGGGCGCCCTGGGGGGTCATCGGCTCCATCACCCCCACCACCAATCCCACCGAGACCATCATCTGCAACGGCATCGGCATGATCGCCGGGGCCAACGGCGTGGTGTTCAACCCCCACCCGCTCGCGAAGGGCGTCTCGGCCTTCACCGTGGACGTCATGAACCGCGCCGTCATGGAGGTGGGCGGGCCCGACGCCCTCCTCGCCTGCGTGGCCGATCCCACCATCCGGTCGGCCCAGGAGCTCATGCGCTTCCCGGGCATCGACCTCCTGGTGGTCACGGGCGGCCCCGAGGTGGTCCGGGTGGCCATGAACGCCGGCAAGAAGGTCATCGCGGCCGGCCCGGGCAACCCCCCCGTGGTCGTGGACGAGACCGCCGACCTCGTGCTGGCGGCGCGCGGCATCGTGGCCGGCGCCAGCATGGACAACAACCTCATCTGCATCGACGAGAAGGAGATCTTCGTCGTCGAGAAGGTGGCCGACCAGCTCCTCGAGGCCCTCGAGTTCGCCGGCGCCGTGCAGGTCCGCAACCACCCGATCGCCCGCCTCGCGAAGCTGGTCGTGGCACCCGACGGCCGCCACCCCAACCGGCCCTGGGTGGGGGTCGACGCGGCCCGGATCCTATGCGAGATCGACGTCCCCTTCCGGGGCGATCCCCGGCTGATCGTGGCGGAGGTCCCCTTCGACCACCCGTTCGTGCAGGCCGAGCTGCTCCTGCCGGTGGTGGGCCTGGTCCGCTGCCGCGACGTCCACGAGGCCATCGACCTCGCCGTCGAGGCCGAGCAGGGCAACCGCCACACCGCGGGCATGTACTCGCGCAACCTCGACGCCCTCCACCGCATGGCCCGAGCCTGCGACTGCGCCATCTTCGTGAAGAACGCCCCCCACTACGCCGGCCTCGGGTTCGGGGGCGAGGGGTACGCCTCCTTCACCATCGCCAGCCCCACCGGCGAGGGCGTCACCCACGCCCGGCACTTCACGCGGGAGCGTCGCTGCACGCTCGCCGGCTACTTCCGGATCGTGTGAGACCCGGCATGGATCCGTCCCCGGAGGCCCTCGCGCTCGTCGAGCTCGACGGCGTGGCCCGCGGCCTGCGCTGCGTGGACGCCCTGGTCAAGCGCGCGCGGGTGGCCGTCCACGAGGCCAACCTGGTGGAGCCCGGCAAGTTCCTCATCCTCTTCTCGGGCGGGGTGGCCGACGTCGAGGAGTCCTACGCCGCGGTCGGCGAGATCGGCGGCGACCGGATCGTGGAGCGCATGCTCCTGTCCGTGGTCCACCCGCTGCTGGTACGCGGCCTCGCGGGCGACCTCGACCTCGAGGCCCCCGACACCGTGGGTGTGGTCGAGGGCCGGAACGTGGCGGGGGTGCTCGAGGCCTGCGACCGCTCCCTGAAGGACGCCGCGGTCCGGCTGGCCGGGGTGCGCACCCAGGGCGGCCTGGGCGGGCGGGCCTACTACGTGGTCCACGGCCTCCAGCACGACGTCGAGGCCGCGCTCGAGGCCGGAGGGCGGGTGCTCGAGGCGCGCGGTACCTTGTACGGGATCGAGCGGATCGCCCATCCCCACCCGGAGTTCCTGGCGTGGCTCCTGCGCCCGCCGCCCTTCACGCCCGGAGGCTTCCCGCCGTGCAGCTCGCCAAGGTGATCGGCACCGTCGTGGCGGATCGGAAGGACCCCAGCCTCGAGGGCATCCGCCTGCTGGTCATCCAGCCTCACGACCACGAGGGCCGCCCCGACGGGCCCCCCGTGGTGGCCACGGATCCCCTCCAGGCCGGCCCCGGCGACACCGTGGAGTGGGTGACCGGCCGCGAGGCCGCCATGGCCCTGCCGCGGACCTTCGCGCCCGTGGACGTGTGCGTGGTCGCCATCGTGGACCATGCCTGGGGCGACACGCGGAGGTACAACGGATGATCCTCTGCCGCGTCGTGGGGAACGCCGTCGCCACGGTGAAGCACCCGGACTTCGAGCGGTACACGGTGCTCGTCTGCCAGCCCGTGGATCCCGAGGGCCGGCCGGTGGGGGTCTCGTTCCTCTCGGTGGACTCCGTCCAGGCGGGCGTGGGCGACCTCGTGCTCTGCGCGCGCGAGGGCAACACCGCCCGCCAGATCCTCGCGGGCGGGCGCGACTCGCCGCACCACTCCGTCGTCCTGGCCGTGGTGGACGAGGTCCGCACGGGCGGCTCCGTCCTGGCCGGCCCGGGGAGGTAGGGCGTGGAGGAGGCGCTCCGGCGCACCCTGGCCGGGGCGAGTCGGCGCGTCCACGCGGTGGGCTGGGTGGCCGGCCACGTCGGGAACCTCTCGATTCGGCTCGGGGAAGGCCGCTTCCTGTGCACGCCCACGTCCGTCTCCAAGGGCGACGTGACCCCCGAGATGCTCCTCGTGGTGGACGCCTCCGGCCGGGTCCTCCAGGGCACCCGCCGGGTCTTCTCGGAGTGGGCGCTCCACGCCGCGGCCTACGCCGCCCGGCCCGACGTCGGCGCCGTGCTCCACGCCCACCCGCCCACCGCCACCGGCTTCGCGGCCGCCGGGATCACGCTCGAGGCGCCCTTCCTGGCCGAGCCCGTGGTCTCGCTCGGTGCCCGTGTGCTGCTGGTGCCCTGGCACCCGCCCGGCGATCCCGCCGAGGCCACGGCGCTCGCCGAGGCCCTCCTCGAGGCCGACGCCGTCCTGCTCGCCCAGCACGGAGCGCTCACGGTGGGCGCCGACGTCGAGGCCTGCGTGCTGCGCATGGAACTGCTCGAGCACCTGTGCCGCGTCGCCCGCGTGGCCCGGGAGCTGGGGGGGCCCCGGCCCCTCCCCGCGGACCACGTGGCCGCCCTCCTCGAGAAGCGGGCCGCCGCAGGGCTCGGGCCCCCCGCAGAGCACGGATCTGCGGCGATCCCTCCGGTGGCGGCCGGTGTGTCGCCGGGGGAGGGGGCTTGCGTGGTCGAGGAGGCGCTGAGGCGCTTCCGGTAGGGTTCCGCGAGGAGACACGGGCGCTCAGGCCGCGGTCCGGGATACCCCCAACCACACGAACCCGCGGATCAGGGAGGTCCCCATGCGCCTGCCCGTCGTCCTCCTCGTCGTCCTGGTCGGAAGCGGCTGCGTCGCCCTCAAGAAGTACGAGGCGTTGGAGAGCGACTTCCGCCAAACAGAGCAGTCGCTCGCCGAGAAGGAACGCGCCATCCTCGAGCGGAACCAGGAGATCGCCTCGTTCGAGGCCCGCGTGCGGGGGCTGGAGACCCGCGTGGCCGACCTCGACGCCGCGCTCGTCCGCAAGAAGGCCGAACTCGACGAGATGAACGCCCGCCAGGCCTCGCTCCTGGTCGACAAGGGGCGGCTCGCCGCTGACGTCACGTCCATGCGGCAGGCCCTGGCGGAGCTCCAGGCCCGGCGGGACGCCGCCGAGGCGCAGCTCGCGGCCTACCGGGATCTTCTGTCGCGCTTCCAGCGCCTCATCGATGCCGGGACGCTCAGGGTCAAGATCGTGGACGGACGCATGGTCGTGGAACTCGCCACCGACGTGCTCTTCCCGTCCGGATCCGCCGAGCTGTCCCCCGAGGGGAAGGCGGCGATCGAGGAGGTCGCGCGGGTGCTCGCGGGCATCCCGGACCGCCACTTCCAGGTCGAGGGCCACACCGACGACGTACCCATCCGCACGCCTCAGTACCCCTCCAACTGGGAACTGGCCGCGGCTCGGGCGCTCACCGTCGTCCGCACCATGATCGCTGCCGGGATGTCGCCTGCCCGCCTGAGCGCGGCCTCCTTCGCCGAGGGGAAGCCCGTGGTCGCGAACGACAGCCGGGAGGGCAAGCAGGCCAACCGGCGCATCGAGATCGTCGTGGTGCCTGACCTCTCCGAACTGCCCGGCTACGACGAGCTCCAGGCCATCGGGGCCGGAGGGAGCTGACCCGACCGACCGCGCACTCGGATCCGATCGCGGGCGTCGCCCCCCGTTGCCCGCAGATCCCGCCACGGGCTACAGGGGCGGCGCCCGGTCCGTGCCCCCGTAGCTCAGCGGATAGAGCAACGGTTTCCTAAACCGTGGGTCAGCGGTTCGAGTCCGCTCGGGGGTGCCTGCTTGACAAGCCATTTTACATGATCCATGCTCCTGCCGAAAGTGCCCCGTGGCACCTTCCTGGCACTTTCAGAGGAGCTCCAAGATGCCCAAGACCGCCAAGCCCACCAAGCACGGAAGCCGGTGGCGCATCAACTGGCGTGAGGTCGACGGGACCCGCCGCTGGGAGACCTTCCTCACCTTCAAGGAGGCCGAGGCGGC
>JBFYZZ010000030.1:0-3606 GCA_041309225.1 Deltaproteobacteria bacterium
GTCCACGCCGGCCTCGCCGACGCCGGATCGGCCCGCCGCCTCGCCCGTGAGGCCCTCGAGCGGCTCCGGCCGGACCGGCACGCCGGCCTGGGGCTCGAGGCCGCCCTCCTGCTCGGTCGCCTCGAACGCGGCGCGTCCGCGGGCGTGGCTCCCTGGCTGGAGGCGGTGCTCGCAGGGATGCCCGCGGCCGATCGCGCCGCACTCCTCGCAAGGCCGGACCTGGCCGAGCTGGGAGTGGGTCGGGGCGATCCGGGTGGAGGTCGTCCCCCGGCGTGAGCCGGTGGAGCCCGCCCCGCTCCGCCGGGATACGGCCCGTCCCACGCCCTCCCGGACCGTCCGGATGTCCGACCCGCCGCCCGCACCGGAGACCGACGTCCTGGCCATCGGTGGCCTCGAGGTGGGCCCCGGGGACCGGATCGGCGGGTACCTGGTCGAGCGGCTCATCGGCGGGGGCGGCATGGCGGTGGTGGTGCTCGCCCGGCACCCGGACGGCTCGCCCGTGGCCCTCAAGGTGCTGCGTCCGAACCGCCTCGCCACGGGGCAGTCCCGCTTCCACCGCGAGTTCCGCGCGCTCGCCCGGATCCAGCACCCCAACGTCGTCCGGGTCGAGTCCCTGGGCGAGGTGCACGGCCACCCGTACATCGCCATGGAGTACGTCCCGGGCCACGACCTCCACCAGGAGATCCGGGCCATCCGGAGCCTGCCTCCAGAGACCCGATGGCGGCGCGTGGAGCAGATCCTCGTGGACCTGTGCCGGGCCCTGGTCCACATCCACCGCCGGGGCCTCGTCCACCGGGACCTCAAGCCGTCCAACGTGCTGCTCGACGCCTTCGGCCGGGCGAAGCTCACCGACTTCGGGATCGTGAAGGACATCGATCCGGTCTCGGATCCCAATGTCTCCAACACGCTGGTGGGCACGTGGGCGTACGCATCGCCCGAGCAGATGTCCGGCGAGCCGATCGATCACCGCAGCGATCTCTACTCGCTCGGCGTCATCCTCTTCGTCCTCCTCACCGGCCACCGGCCCCTCGTGGCCCGGGACCTCGCCGGCTACCTCGAGCTGCACCGTCGCCGGCCCGCCCCGCGGCCCCGGGACCGCGAGCCCTCGGTCCCCGCCCACCTGGACGCGATCGCCGCACGGCTCATGGCCAAGGCGCCGCGCGACCGCTTCCAGTCGGCCCAGGAGGTCCTGTTCCGCCTCGAGCAGCACGGCGCCGAGGCGCACGGCCCGCCCCCCCCACCGCGCGAGCCGCCGCTGGTGGGCCGGGAGGCCGAGTCGGATGCGTTGCTGGGTGCGGTCTCGGCCCTCACGCGGCACGAGGGCGGCGCGCTCTTCGTGCTGGGGCCGCTCGGGTGCGGCCGCACGCGCCTCCTGGACCTCGCCCTGGAGCAGGCCCGACGCCTCGGATTTCCGATCCACGCCTTCCGCGGCCGAGATCCAGAGGGCGGATACGGGTTCCTCTCCCGCCTCGCGGACGACCTCAGGCGGGACCTGGCCCCGGACCTCCCCCCGGACCTCGACGAGGTGGTGGCGGCCTTCCGGAGCGGGCCCGTGCGCGGGGACCTGCGCTACCGGGCGCACGACGCCGTCCGCCGCGCCCTCGAGCAGGCGTTGGCGGCGGGGCCGAGGGTGCTCGCGGTGGACGACCTGCACGAGGCCCCCGAGGCGCTCCTCGACCTGGTGGCCTTCCTCTGCCGCTCGGTGGTGGCCGCGGGCCGGCCCCTCCTGATCCTCGGGACGGCACGGACCGACGCGGGCGACGGGGTTGCCGAGCGGATCGTGGACCCCGCGCGCCTGGGCACGGTTCCGGTGGTGCTCGAACCGGGGCCCCTCGAGCTCGCCCACGTCCACGCCCTCCTGGTGGCGCTGGTCGGCGACGCCCCGGGGACGCGCACGCTGGCCGAGCGGCTCGAGCGCGAGACCGAGGGCAACCCGCTCTTCGTGGCCCAGTTCCTCGGAGCGCTCGGCGACCGCGGGGTCCTGGTCCGAGGGCCCGGCGGCCTCGCGCTCGCGGTGGACACCGAGGAGATCGAGGCCGGACACCTCGAGATCCCCCCCGGCATCCGGGCGCTGCTGGACGAGCGGCTGCAGGCGGTCCCGGCCGAGGATCGCGTCGTGCTGGAGGTCCTGGCGGTCAACGGCCAGGAGACGGACCTCGATCTCCTCGTGGAGGTCCTCGACGAGCCCGAGGACACCATCCTCGACCGGGTGGAGCGTCTCCTGCGCGTCGACCTCCTGGAGGAGCACCGGTCGGGTCCGATGGTGCACCTGGATCTCCCTCACCGCAAGCTGGGCGAGGTGCTCTACCGGGACCTCCCGCCCGACCGGCGGCTGGCCTTCCACCGTCGCTTCGCGGCGGCCCTCCGGGCACGCGGTCCGGGCACGGCCACGGCCGTGGAGATCCTCGGGGAGCACTACCGGCGGGCCGCCGAGGGCGGAACCGCCTGGATCCACCTCGTGGAGGCCGCGCGGCGCTTCCACGAGCGGTCCCTCTCGGAGGACGCCGCCCGGCTCGCGGAGCGCGCGGACGCGGTCGAGGGAGTGGCGCGCGTCGAGCTCCCGGCCGCCACGTACGCGCGCATCCGCGCGGTGTACCTCCCGGTCCGCGGCGACCTCGCGTTCGGCCGCGGCGACTGGGAGACCGCGCGCGACCTCCACCGAGAGGCCCTCGCGCTCGCGCGGGACCTCGAGGATGGACCGGGGACATGCCGCGCGCTCCTCCGGCTCGCCCAGGCCATGGAGCGACTCGGCGACCCGCCCGCTGCCCGGGCCCGGCGGAACGAGGCGCTGGCCCTGGGCCGGCACCTGGGGGACCGCACGCTGGTGGCCGAAGCCCTGCAGGGCCTCGCCGCCGCGGCGTGGGAGGCGGGCGACCTCGAGGCCTGCGGGGCCTTCGCGGCGGAGGGACTCGTGCTCGCCGCGGACGCCGACCAGGAGGCCGTCCGGGCGCACCTCCTCCTCGCCCAGGCGGCGGTCCAGGCCAGCCAGGGCCAGGTGGCGGCAGCCGGTGCCGGGCTCACCGAGGCTGAGGGCATCCTGGGCCGGCTGGGCCTGAAGCGGCCCCGTTGCCTCGCCCTCGCGAGCCTGGCCGAACTGCACGCCTGGCAGGGCCGCCTCGGCGAGGCGCTGCTGTGCGCGCGGCAGGCCCGGGCGCTCGCCCGGGAGGCCCTCTTCCGCCTCGGCGAGGCCACCGGCGCCCGGATCGCGGGCGTCGTATCGCTGGAGCTGGGACGCTGGGACGAGGCTCACGCCCACCTGGCCGAGGCGCTCGAGATCGCGGCGTCCCTCAAGGTCCACGCGGCGACCCTCGCGGCGCGGTACGCGCTCGGCCGCTGGTCCCTGGTGCGCGGCGACCACGCGACGGCGAGCCGCCACCTGCTCGTGGCTCGCGGGCTCGCTTCCCTGGGGGATCCCGAGGGCTGGCTCCCGCTCGTGCAGGCCTCCCTCGCCCACGTCTTCGCCGGATCGGGCGACGCCTTCCAGGCCGGGCAGGTCCTGGACCAGGCGCTGCGGCCCCGGGCCGGGGTGCCGCTGGCCCACCAGGTCCAGGGCTTCGCGCTGGCCGCGGCGGCCTTCGCCCGCCTCGGGCGGCCCGCGGAGGCGGC
>JBFYZZ010000031.1:0-9880 GCA_041309225.1 Deltaproteobacteria bacterium
GCCGCCGGACGGCCCCCTAGCGGGCGCCCCGCACGCGCCACGCCTCCCCGGCCGCGAGCACGGCGAAGCGGGGCAGGGCCAGCATCCGGCGCCAGCGCCGCGGTTGGAGGGCGAGGCGGAAGAGCCACTCGGTGCCGGTGCGCTGCATGAGCACCGGCGCCCGCCGGACCCTTCCGGCGTGGAAGTCGAACGCCCCGCCCACCCCGATGCAGACCGGTACGCCGAGGCGATCGAGGTGCCGCGCGATCCAGAGCTCCTGGGCCGGGGCGCCCCAGGCCACGAACAGCACGTCGGGCCGCGCCTCCCGGACGCGCGCGACGAGCGCGTCCTCCTCCTCCGGTGCCGGGGAGCCCGGGTAGGTGCCGGCCACCGCCAGGCCCGGGAACCGGGCCCCGAGCCGCGCCGCGGCCTCCTCGGCCACGCCCGGGGCCGCGCCGAGGAGGTAGAGGCGCCACCCCACCCGGGCGGACCGCTCGGCGATGCGCGCGACACCGTCGGCACCGGTGACCCGCTCGGGGAGGGGGCGGCCCTGCCAGCGGGCGGCCAGGAGCAAGCCCACGCCGTCCGCCACGGACAGGTCGGCGCGCCCGAGCACCCCGCGGAAGACGGGATCGCGGCGGGCCGCCATCACGAACTCGGGGTTCACCGTGACCACGTGGTGGGGCTGGCCCTCGGCCACGAAGTCGGCGATGCGATCGAGCGCCGTGGCCCAGTCCACGGCGTGGACGCGGATCCCGAGGATCTCCACGGCGGGCAGGGGGGGGAGGCCGCACGCGTGCATGGCCCACCCACCGTAGCACCCGGCCGTGCACCGTGGCCCGGCAGCGGGCTAGAGCCCCCGGGACGATCCCCGGAGGCCGAAGGTGGAACCGTCCGTCCCGACCGCGCTGGCCCTCACGCTGTTCGCCGGCCTCGCGACCTCGGTGGGAAGCGCGCTGGTCTACTTCGCCCGCAAGCCGGACACCCGTGTGCTCTCCGTGGCCCTCGGGTTCTCGGCCGGGGTCATGATCTTCGTGTCGTTCGTGGAGCTCCTGCCCCAGGGCACGGCGGCGCTCGCGGAACACGCGGGTCCGGTCGGTGGCACGATCCAGTCCTGGCTGGCGTTCTTCGTCGGGATGATCGCGATCGCCGTCATCGACCGCCTCGTGCCCGAGCGCCAGAATCCCCACGCGGCCCGGGCGGGCGAGGCGGCGGTCCGGCCCGAGCAGCGCGACCAGCTCCTGCGCGTCGGCCTCCTCTCGGCCGCGGCCATCTGGATCCACAACTTCCCCGAGGGCCTGGCCACCTTCGCCGCGGCCCTCGAGAACCCGAGGATCGGCGTCACCATCGCGGTGGCCGTGGCCATCCACAACATCCCGGAGGGCATCGCCGTCTCCATGCCGGTGCTCTACGCCACCGGCAACCGGAGGCGGGCGTTCTGGCTCTCGGCTCTCTCCGGCCTCGCCGAGCCGCTGGGAGCGCTCCTCGGCTACGGGCTCCTCCGCCTCCTGGTCCCGATCGATGCCGGCGTCATGGGCTGGCTGCTCTCCGGGGTCGCCGGGATCATGGTGTTCGTGTCCCTCGACGAGCTCCTGCCCACGGCCCGGGAGTACGACTCCGGCCACCTCGTGGTCTACGGCCTCATCACGGGCATGGTGGTCATGGCCGGGAGCCTGGTGGGTCTGCGGTAGCGGGTCGAGCGGCGGCTACCCCGCGAACGCGCGCGCGAGGCCATCGGCGAACAGGAAGCCGTGGGCCGTGGGCCGGACCCGGTCGCCGTCCTCGACGAGGAGGCCGCGGGCGAGGGCGCGCTCAAGCGTGCGCGCGCCGTCGGGCGCCTCCAGGAGCAGCGCGACCGGTACACCCGCCGCGGTGCGGAGGCCGAGGGCGAGGCACTCCAGGCGGACCGCGGCCTCGTCGAGCGTCTCGGCGCCCTCCTCGGGGAGCCGCCCCGCCGCCAGGGCGGCGAGGTAGGGACCGGGCGCAGGGAGGTTCCACCAGCGATGCGAGCCGTCGAAGGCGTGTGCCGCGGGCCCCAGGCCGAGCACCGGCACCCGGGCCCAGTACCGGGCGTTGTGACGCGCCCGGAAGGCAGGGGCGCGGGACCAGGAGGAGACCTCGTCGTGCCCCCACCCCTCCCGCTCGAGGATCCGGCATGTCCGCCGGTAGATCGCGGCCTGGCGGGCCTCGGTCGGGGCCCGGACCTCGCCCCGCTCCACCCGCCCGGCGAGCGGCGTGTCCGGCTCCACCGAGAGCAGGTAGACGGAGAGGTGGTCCGGCCCGAGTGCGAGCGCCTCGACGAGCTCGGCCTCCCACGCAGCCTCCCGCTGGCCGGGGCGGCCCGCGATGAGGTCGATCGACACCGTGGCGAACCCCGCGGCGCGCGCCTCCCGCACGGCCCGGGCCGCGGCGGCGGCGGCGGGCCGCCGCCCCAGGAGCACGAGGGCGGGGGCGCGGAGCGGCTGGACACCGAGGGCGATCCGGTCGAACCCCAGGGCCTGCAGCCGGGCGGCCCGGCCGGGGAGGAGATCGTCCGGGTTGGCCTCGATCGTGACCTCGGCGCCCCTGGCGAGGGGGAGCCGGGCCCGGAGCCCCTCCACGAGGCGAGCGATTTCGTCGTCGTCGAGCACGGTGGGGGTGCCGCCGCCCAGGTAGAGGGACCCGAACGGGCCGGGCCAGGCCGGGGCGCGGCGCTCGGCCTCGGCGAGGATCCCGCCGAGCGTGGCCCCGGCGAGCGACCGATCCGTGCCCGTGGGGAAGGCGCAGTAGGTGCAGCGCCGTGCGCAGAACGGGAGGTGGACGTAGCAGCCCGCGAGCGCGTCCACCGGGCGGCCTCAGTCGGTGTCGCTCTTGAGCACCGCCACGTAGGCGTGCTGTGGGATGTGGACCTCGCCCACCATCTTCATCCGCTTCTTGCCACGCGCCTGCCGGTCCAGGAGCTTGCGCTTGCGGGTGATGTCGCCGCCGTAGCACTTCGCGGTGACGTCCTTGCGAAGCGCGTTGACTGTGGTCCTCGCGACGATCCGCCCGCCCACGGCCCCTTGGATCGCGATCTTGAACTGGTGCCGCGGGATCTCCTCTTCGAGGCGCTCGCACATCTGGAGCGCCCGGGCGCGGGCCCGGTCCTCGTGCACGATGAGCGAGAGGGCGTCGACCCGCTCCCCGTTGACCAGGATGTCCAGCTTGACCACCGGGCTCGGCCGCCAGTCCAGGAACTCGTAATCGAACGATCCGTAGCCCTGCGTGATGGTCTTGAGCCGGTCGTAGAAGTCGTAGACGACCTCGGCGAGGGGGAGGTCCACGGCGAGCTCGACCCGGCCCGGGGAGGGCCAGGCGAAGGCCTGGTCGACCCCGCGCCGCTCGAGGCAGAGGCGCGTGACGATCCCGGTGTACCGCTCGGGGAAGAGGAGCTGCGCCCGGATGAACGGCTCCAGCACGCGGGCGATCCGGGACTCGTCCGGCCAGCGGTGGGGGTTGTCCAGGACCAGGGTGGACCCGTCGTTCATCTCCACCCGGTACTGGACCGAGGGTGCGGTGAGGACGAGCGCCTGGTCGTACTCCCGGTCCATCCGCTCCTCGAAGACCTCGAGGTGGAGGAGGCCCAGGAACCCGCACCGGAAGCCCTGCCCCAGGGCCGCGGAGGCGTCCCGCTCGTAGTCGAGCGCGGCGTCGTTGAGCTTGTACTTTTCGAGCGCCTCCACCAGGGCGGGGTAGTCCTCTGAGGCCACCGGGTAGACCGACGAGAACACCACCGGCTTGAGCGCCCGGAACCCGGGGAGCGCCCGGGCGACGGGCCGTGCCGGGTCGGTGAGGGTGTCGCCGATGGCCACGTCGGCGACGGTCTTCAAACCCGAGACCACGTAGCCGACCTCCCCCGCGGCGAGCTGGGGCCTCGGCACCCGGCCGGGCTGGAAGACGCCCACCTCCTCCACCCGGCACTGGCGGCCGCTGGCCACGAACTGCATCGCCTGGCCGGGCCTGAGCACCCCGTCCACCACGCGCACGCTCATGATGGCGCCGCGGAACGAGTCGTAGTGGGCGTCGAACACGAGCACCGCGAGCGGGGCTCCGGAATCGCCCGCTGGCGGCGGGATCCGGGCCACGATGGCCTCGAACAGCGCCGGGACGCCGGTGCCGTCCTTGGCCGAGACGAGGAGGGCGCCCTCCGGATCGAGCCCCAGCTCCCGCCCGATCTGCTCCCTCACGCGCTCGGGGTCGGCCGCGGGCAGGTCGATCTTGTTGATGACCGGGATGACCTCGAGGTCCTGCTCCAGGGCGAGGTACAGGTTGGCCAGGGTCTGCGCCTCGACCCCCTGGGTGGCGTCCACGACGAGCAGTACCCCCTCGCAGGCGGCCAGGGCGCGCGACACCTCGTAGGTGAAGTCCACGTGCCCCGGCGTGTCGATGAGGTTCAGCACGCAGGGCTCGCCGTCCGGGTCGGTCCAGGGCAGGGCCACGGTCTGGCTCTTGATGGTGATGCCCCGCTCCCGCTCGATGTCCATGCTGTCCAGGAACTGGTCGTGGAAGGTGCGGTCGTCCACGAGTCCCGTGAGCTGGAGGAAGCGGTCGGCCAGGGTGGACTTCCCGTGGTCGATGTGGGCGATGATGCTGAAGTTGCGCAGGCCGGGCATGAGCGGGTCCAGCGGGGGCGCTCCCGCTATCGCCGGCGCGGGGTCTGTCAACGGGACCGGCGGCGACGGCTGGTGGTGGCCGGCGTAGAATGGCCGCGCCCGGCCGAGCGCGACCGGGCGGAGGTCGCCACCCATGTCCGAAGCCCGCTTCTTCTCCGTGTCCGGGAGGCATCACCTGGCGCCCTTGCCCGACCTCGACGGGGCGCTCACCGCCTGGCGCGCCGGGAAGGTGGTGTGGCTCGACTACGAGGCCCCCGTGCGGGCGGACCTGGAGGCCCTCGTGGAGCCCCTGGGGCTCCACCCGCTCGCCGTCGAGGACTGCCTCGACTCGGATCAGATCCCCAAGATCGAGGAGTTTCCGACCAACACGTTCGTCCTCTTCAACGAGTACCGGTACGTGGAGGGCCGCCTCGAGGTCCACGAGATCGATGCGTTCGTGGGGAAGGGATTCCTGGTGACGGTACACCAGCATCCCGGCACGTTCGCCGGCCTGGTGGAGACGCTCGCGGCCGAGCACGCCAGCCTCGACCGGGGGGCCGACTTCGTGCTCCACGTGGTGATGGACCACGTGGTAGACCGCAAGCTCGATGCCATCGAGGCCGTCCAGGACGAGATCGACGACGCCGAGGAGCGGATCCTGGCCGACATCGCGGCGTTCCGGCCCCAGGACCTGCTGGGCCTGCGCCGGGCGCTCCTCGCGCTCCGCAAGAGCCTGTTCCACGAGCGCGAGATCCTCGTGAAGATCTGCCGCCGCGACTCGCACTTCGTCACCGAGAAGGCCGTCTTCCACTTCCGCGACGTCTACGACCACCTGGCCCGGTACTTCGAGGTGACCGAGATCGGCCGCGAGATGATCGCCAACCTGATGGAGATATACCTCTCCATGCTGAACAACCGGATGGCGGCCCTCGCGAACCGCACCAACCGGGTGATGCGCAGGCTGACCGTCATCATGACGATCTTCATGCCGCTCACCCTGCTGGCGGGGATCGGCGGCATGTCCGAGTGGACCATGATGACCGGGGGCCGGGCCCACTGGCGGGTCGCCTACCCGGCGTTCCTCCTGCTCCTCGTCGGGGTGGGCTGGGCCTCCTACCTGCTGCTCCGCTGGATCGACCGGCGCACCCTGGTCCCCGATCCCGACGTCCCGCGGGCGGCCTGACCGCCGGCCGGGCACGGCGACGGAGGATGGGCAGCAGGGCCGCGAGAACGAGGGCCGGCAGGGCACCCCCGGGCCGCGGCCGGGGCCGAAGCCCGCAGCCGCACCCGCCCCCCGAGGACTCCCCGGAGGCGGCCGTGTCGTCGGGCGGGGCCGCGGTGTCGTCGGGCGGGGCCGCGGTGTCCCCCGTGTCGGTGGGGGTGCAGGCATCGGGGGCCGGTTCGAAGCGGGCGTCGTCGTACGCGAGCGAGGCGTAGAGGAGGCGCGCGTGGGGAGAGAACGCGAAATCGGTGGCACGGGCGGGCAGGCACGAGGTGAAGGTGCCCTCCCTGCCCTCCATCCACCGGATGTCCTCCACCGTGGAGCCGTCCTGCAGGTCGATCCGCCACTCCACCGGCATGGGCCACTCCCCGGCCGCAGTCTGGAGGACGTGGACGTCCACCTGCCAGAGGCCCTCGGCCGCCTTCCGCTGCGTGAGGCCCACCACGTACTCGGGGTCGCCCGCCTGGTAGACCCAGGCGTCGAAGAACCACCCGAGGTCCAGGCCGGTGGACGCCTCGAGGTCGGCCTCGAGGTCGGCGGTGGTGGCGACCCCTCCGCCCCGGGCGGCGCCGTAGTCGCGGAGGGCCCCGAAGAAGGCCTCGTCGCCGAGCACCCCGCGCAGCATGTGGACCACCCACGAGCCCTTGTCGTAGACCGTGCCGCCCCACATGTAGAAGGGATCGTAGAGGGCGAAGACGCCCTCCCACGCATGCCACCCCAGGTAGGACTCGCGCTGGGACTCGAGGTACTCCGCGAGCCCCTCCTCCCCGAGGTACCGCTCGTACCAGAGCGCCTCGGTGTAGGACGCGAACCCCTCGTTGAGCCAGATGTCGGCCCAGGTCGCGCACGTGACCCAGTCCCCCCACCACTGGTGTGCCAGCTCGTGGACGTTGGCGAACTCGGCCCAGCCCCCGCCCAGGAAGGTCTCCCCGTAGGAGGTGGCGGTGGTGTGCTCCATGGCGCCGCCCATCGGCACGATCACGTTCGCGTAGGTGTCGTAGGGGTACGGGAACCACAGGTCCGACAGGAACGCGATCATGTCGGGCGTGTTCCCGAGGTCCGCCGCGGCCCGGCCGAGGTCGTCGGGGTAGGCCCAGGTGGTGTAGGGGACCGGACCCTCGTCCAGGGTCTGGGGTACGAAGGCCCCGAGGTCCACCACCATCAGGTAGGTGGCGATCGGCCAGGGGAATTCCCAGTCCCACGTCGTGGAGCCGAAGCCGGGGTCGGTGGTGCCGACGAGGTTCCCGTTGGCGATCACCGTCCACGTGGAGGGGGCGGTGACGTGCCAGGTCAGCGTGGCCTTGTCGGCGGGATCGTCGTGCACCACGAGCCAGGTGCGGGCCCCGTCGGGCTCGGAGAGGGTCCAGGTCGGGGAGCCCCAGTGGAGGCCGAGCTCGTCGGGGTGACGGGTGCCCGTGGTGACCCACTCGGCCTCCACGACGACGACGTCGCCCGGGTTCGTCCCGTCCGGCGCCGCCACGCGCAGCTCGTCCCCCGACCGGGTCCAGGCGACCACGGCCCCGTCCAGCCGGATCACCGCGATCTCGACGGGTCTCCGGGCGTGGAGCACGATGGGGTCCGACGGATCGGTGCACTCGACGTGGGCCGCCATTCGGCCGCTCGCCGTCTCCCCGATGGGATCGAGCGAGATCGCGATGTCGTAGTCGAGGAAGTCCCAGCCGGTGGGGGCACCCGGGGCGGCCGGCGACGGGCCGGACCGCTTGAGCGCCTCGCGTGGGAGCGCGCCAGGAGGGTCCTCGGGGATGGCGGGCGGTCCGGCCAGGCCGGGCAGCGCGGCGAGGAGGGCGAGGAGGGACATGACGGCTCCGGCGGGGATCCCGGGCGACCCGGCCGCTGGTCCGGACCGTAGCCGGGCGGGCGGCCAGCGCATAGCCTGGCCCGATGCCGGCCGTCATCCGCACCGAGCGCCTCCGGAAGGTCTACGGGTCCACCGTGGCGGTGGACGCCCTCGACCTCTCGGTCGAGCAGGGCGAGATCTTCGGCCTCCTCGGCCCCAACGGCGCCGGCAAGACCACCACCGTGGCCATGCTCGCCACCATCGTGAGGCCCACCTCGGGCCGGGCGGAGGTGGACGGCTGCTCCGTGGTCGACGCCCCGGGCCGCGTCCGCCGGTCGGTGGGCATCGTGTTCCAGGAGTCGTCGCTCGACACGGTGCTCACGGGCCGCGAGAACCTGGAGCTGTCCGCGCGTCTCTACGGCGTGCCCGGCGACCGGCGACGACGCATCGGCGAGCTCCTCGATCTGGTGGACCTCTCCGCCCGGGCCGACACGCTCGTCCGGACCTACTCGGGCGGGATGAAGCGCCGGCTGGAGCTGGTCCGCGGCCTGCTCCACCGGCCGAGGGTGCTCTTCCTCGACGAGCCCACCCTCGGCCTCGATCCCCAGAGCCGGCGCGTGATCTGGGACTACATCGGCCGGATGGCGGCCACCGAGGGCACCACCATCGTGCTGACCACGCACTACATGGAGGAGGCCGAGGAGATGTGCGATCGCATCGCCATCATCGACCGGGGCCGGATCATCCTCGAGGGCACGCCCGAGGCCCTGCGCCGGCAGGCGGGGGGCGATCGCGTGCTCGTGGAGGGCGGTCCCTTCGACGAGGCGGCGATCCGGACCCTCCCCTTCGTGCTGAGGTTCCAGGCGGGGGAGCGCACGGCGGTCGTCACGGTGGATCGGGCGGCCCGGGACCTGCCCGCCCTCCTCGCGGCGCTGGGCCCCCTCACGTCGCTCGAGGTCCGGGCCCCGAGCCTGAACGACGTCTTCCTCGAGCACACCGGGCGCGGCATCCGCGACGAGGTCGCGTCCTCGTCCTGGATGGAGGACGCCATGCGCCACGCCCAGGGAGGGCGGTGACCCGATGCACGAGATCGAGGGCGCCCTCGCTGTCTGGCGGCGGGAGTTCATCGTCTTCCGGCGGGAGGTCTCGCGGGTGATCTCCTCGGTGGTGTCGCCGCTCATGTGGCTCCTGCTCTTCGGGGGCGGCCTGGGTGCGACCGTGCAGGTGGGGGGCACCGGCTACCAGGAGTTCATCTTCCCGGGCATCGTGGTGATGTCGGTGCTGTTCACCTCGATGTTCTACGGGGTCTACATCATCTGGGACCGGAAGATCGACGTGCTCAAGGCCGTGCTCGTGGCCCCGGTCTCCCGGATCGCCATCTTCTCCGGCAAGGTGCTGGGCGGGTGCACCGACGCCGTCGTCCAGGCCTCGGTCCTCCTCGTCGTCGGCCTCTTCTTCGTCGCCTACACGCCGGTGGGCCTGCTCACCGCGCTGGCGGTGGTGGTGCTCACCGCGCTGGGCTTCGTGGCCCTCGGCCTCGGCATCGGCGCCTTCTTCGACAGCCTGGAGGGCTTCCAGCTCATCGGCACCTTCGTGGTCTTCCCGCTCTTCTTCCTCTCGGGGGCGCTCTACCCCCTCGACGGGGTCCCCCCGTGGCTGCGGGCGCTGTCCTACGTGGACCCCGTGACCTACGCGGTCGACGCCGCCCGCCACGCCCTGCTCGGAACCTCCGCGTTCCCCCTCTGGCTCGACTTCGGGGTGCTCCTCGGCTTCGCCACCGCCACCGTGCTCGCCGGCAGCGTGGCCTTCAGCCGCATGAAGTGACGCCGGAGCCGCAGCCCGGGAGAACGCGCGGCAAGGCCCGCAGCGCCGGCCACAACTCCAAGAGATGATTCCAACCTGCCGAGATGTGGCCGGATTCCGGCCATATCTCTGAGGGTTGACGTCTACTCCCCGAGATGTGGCCGCCACGGGGACAGCACTCCGAGAGTTGATCGCAACCCTCCGAGTTCTGGCCGCGGGGGGGTCCCCCCGACGGCGGAGCGCGCCCGTGCCCGCCCCCCACGTCGGCCCGCAGGGCCGGTGCCCCCTCGCAACCCGCGGGCAGGCCCGCAGGGCCGGAGCCAGCCTGGACCGTCGGCCCGCAGGGCCGGAGGCACCTCGCGCCCGGCGGGGAGGCCCGCAGGGCCGGTGCCCCCTCGCAACCCGCGGGGAGGCCCGCAGGGCCGGAGCCAGCCTGGACCGTCGGTCCGCAGGGCCGGAGGCACCTCG
>JBFYZZ010000032.1:0-6222 GCA_041309225.1 Deltaproteobacteria bacterium
CGCGGTCCGACCGGGGGGGGAACCCTGGCCGGAGGCTCGGGCGCCGGGCCTGGGTCCGCGGGAGGGTGGGACTCGTGGGGAGGCAGCGACGCACGCGCGGGGGGGGCGCCGACCGGGGGCACGGAGGCACGCGCGGCGCGGGGCGGCTCCTCGTCCACCTCGGGAAGGTCCATGTCGAAGGGCTCGTCGTCGTCGTCGTCGAGCGCGACGTCGTTCTCGCCCGGGTCGGTGGGCGTCCTCAGGGTCGGCGGCGGGGCGGTGCGCGGCCGGGCGAGCGGGGTCGCGGGAACCGCATCGGCCATGGGGACCTCCGGCGCCTTCGCGACGGGATTCCGGGCCCCCCCGGCGGGCGGACGGCTCCGCACCGGCGGCGGCGGCTCGGCGGACCTTGCGTGCGCATCGTCGTCTCCCGCGGGGGGGAGGAAACCGAGGATGGGCTCGTCGTCCGGGGGTGGTTCGGGGATCCGGGGCGCCTCGCCCGCGATCAGGACCGCCGCGCGGGCCGGCTCGGGCAGGTCGGCCCGCTCCCGGGGTGCGGAGCGGGCAGGAGTCGCCGCGGGGGGAGGCGCAACGGGAGCCTCGGATTCGATCTCCTCGCTGGGTTCCTCGGCCTCGAGATCGAAGCCGCCGGCCTCCTCCGCCTCCAGGAGCAGTTCGGTGTCGGGGGCCTCGTCGGCCGGAATCGCGAGGTCCTGCGACGGCTCCGGCTCGGACTGGAACACCTCTTCGAACGTGGTGGGCGGCGTGGCGAGGGAAGCGTCCTGGTCACGCCGGTGCAGGTCCGCGAGCTCCTCGATCGGCATGAGGCGGAGCTCCATGGCACGGTCGGCGGTGCCGACGCCGACCAGGACCGTGATCATCTGCTCGCCTTCCTCGCGGACGCCCTCGATCGGGAGGGTGTGGAACGGCTCGCGGATCCCGGCGGGCCAGGGGTCCTGGGCCACGGGCAGGAAGGGGTTGCCCCCCCGCTCCGCCTCCGCACGGAGCGCATCGACGAACGCCGGGCTGGCCACGATGGATTCGGATCGGAGCACGCCGGGGGCGGTCCAGACGGCCCGGAATCCGAGGAGGTCGGACTCCCGGCCCTCCAGGGGCCCGCTCCCGCAGAGCCGGACGGCCTCGGTGACGGGCTCGCCTCCGATGGCCGTGGTGGCGCCGTCGGAGCCACCGCTCACGGCCCCGTAGGCCAGGCCCACGGCGGGCGCCGGCAGCCCGACGAGGCCGCCGGCGGTACGGATCGGGTCCATGGGCAGGGGCAGGCGGCCCGAGACCAGCGTGCGGGCCTCGTGCGCCACGTCGAGGGCCGCGCTCGCGGTGGGCAGGACGAAGAGCGCATGGGTGGGCAGGTCCTGGACGAGGGCGCCCCGCTCCCGGGCGAGCTGTACCACCCGGCGCCAGGTGCTCTCGGTGGCCTGCTCGACCAGCGGCTCCAGGTCGCGGACGGCCGCCTCGGTGGCGCGGGCCCTCAAGTCCGCGAGGCGCACGGCCAGGACCGCCTGGCCGGCCACGGGCTGGCCCCCGCGGGGCACGAGGAGGCGCGGGCTGGGGACGTCGGAGGTGGCGAGACCCTCGGCCGGGAGCGCCAGCGACGCGAGCGTGGCGACGAGATCCCAGCGCTGCATCGCGGTGGTCACGTCGATGACCGAGACGATGAGCGCCCGGGAGGCGCCCGGGTCGAGCAGGCGGGAGGCCACCTCAGGGGGCAGGAGGCCCGTGAGATCCTTGGCGGCCCGGAAGGACGCGAGCCGCGAGAGGACCACGGCGACGCCCTCGGGGGATCGCGACAGTACGCACGCGCGATCCTCGGGGGGCAGGCCGGCGAGGGACTCGAGGGGCAGCGCGGCACGCAGGGCGACGTCGGCGCCGGTGAGCGCGTCCCGGGCGGCCCGACCCTCCATTTCGAGGAGCACGCTGCTCACCAGGTCGAGGATCCGGCGCAGCGTGGCCTCCTCGAGCGGAAGGTCGAGGAATCCGGGCAGGAGATCGGGGGCCATCTGGGCGCTGTCCACGCCCGCGGGGAGCACGAGCGCCAGGCGGCTGCGCAGGCAGCCCTGGTGGAAGCGCGTGGGCCGCACGGTGGGGTCCACGCGGCCGGCGAGCAGCCAGGCCGCTCCAATCCGGGCCGACATGGACCACGACACCGCCTGCAACACCTCGCCGCGACGGCGCCAGGGAAGGGCCTGGAGTCGGGACACCTGCTTCTCGAGGACGCGGAGGCGCTCGCGGGTGTCGGAGGCGTGGACGCCGGCGGGTGTCCGGCCGGTCGAGGCCATGATCGAGGACAGGCGGAAGGTCTCCAGCACGGCGATGCCCGTGGCGCGCGGCGAGACCAGGGTGGCCTCGAGCAGGAGCCGCGCGAGCGCCGGGGCCAGCGGATCGCGGCGCCAGGCCTCCGGAGGGAGGTCGGCCACCGCCTCCCGGTCGGAGCGCTCGAGGGCACGATCGAACGCGGCGGTCAGGGCCGCGACGACCGGATTGGCGAGCACCTCGGTGCACGCCACCGGGATGGCCACGTCGGGCGCCCCCGGACCGGCCTGGGGCAGGTGGACGAACGGAGGCGCATCGACCGCGAGGTCGGGCACGAGTCGGAGCGCTTGGTCGGGAGAGGCCACGAAACGGCATCGTCGCGTGACGGTCCTGATCCAGTCCACGACATCGACCACGAATGCCTCCCTCCCGCCGGACGGCTTCGGCCGGGGTGCGCCGCGAGCGCCTGGCGGGCAGCGACGTCGAGTCTATCCGACCCGGAGGGTCAATGGGGATCGCCAGTGGCGGGTCCCGAGTCGGCGGGGCCGGTGGGATCGGCGGCGGCGAACGGATCCACACCCAGCACGCCGGCCACGGCCGCTCGCGCCTCGGGCGGGATCCGGACGAGGAGGGGGCCCCGGGGCGGGCGCACCCGCGACGCCACGGGCCACGGCTGCAGGGCGCCGTCCACCCAGGCCACGGTCGTGGTCCACGTGTCCAGCGGCTCGTCGTGGGGCCGGAAGCGCAGCCCCGACAGGGCGGCCTCCAGGCACGGACTGTGGACGCCCGGGACGCGGACGCGACGGACGGTCCCATCCCCGGCGACGGACAGCTCGACGGGGATCGCCACGGAGGGCGATTCGGCCGGGAAGCAGCCTGCGAGGGTCGGAAAACCGGCTTCCAGAGCCGCGATCACCGCGGCCTCATCGAGGTACCGCGGGAGCGGTCCGAGATCCGAGGGGGGCGGGCCGGCGACCGCGGCGGCCACCCACAGCAGGGCGGCGATCACGGGGCACCTCCGGTCCGCGCGATCCGTCCGGTCCAGGCGTGCTGTTGGCGGAGCGTCCCCCTCGGGACGTAGGAGCCGTCGCCCGCGGACTCGGCGAACAGAACGTCCAGGGAGACCTCCCAGGACAGCGACCCGCGGACCGGGTGGAAGTCCTCCGCGCCCAGGCAGGTCTCCCCGGACGCCGTGCCCGAGACCCGGTACCGGGCAGCCCAATCCTCGCCGCCGTCGTTGCCCTGTCCATGGACGGGTCCGGACCATCGGAAGGCGAGGCAGTGTCCGCCAGCGTCCCGCTCGTCCTCGAGGCGCGTCCAGGAGAGGTCCCAGGCGGTCCTGATCCCACGGCCGGGCTCGGGGAGCATGGGCAGGTTCATGCGGCGCGGCGCCGTGACCCCCACCGCCACCTCGGGCACCGCCGGTGAGAGGAGCACGAGGAGGGGCAGGAGGAGATCCGCGTGGCGTGGCCCGCCCACCAGGTGGTCGAGGAGGTCCACCGCGAGGATCTCGCGGGATCGGAAGGCGCGGAGCTCGAGGGAGAGGCCGCTCGGATCCTCGGGGGGCCGGCCTCCCTCGGCGGAGGCGTGGACCGACCCCAGGCGCACCAGCCAACCGAGCGAATCGTCCCGGAAGGTACGGGCCGCCGAGAGCTCGAGTTCGCCGTCCCACCCGAGGGTTTCCGTCGCCAGCCCCGGCACGCTCACGGGCGCGCCGGAGGTGTCGAGCACCTCGGATCGGATCGAGTCGCGCACGGCGAAGGCGTAGCGGAGCCCGGGCGGGGTCGCGTCGGGCGGGCGGTCGCCCGGGGACGTCGTGTGCAGCGAGCACCCCGAAGCACCGAGGAGCAGGAGGAGGAGACGAGGCGGGAGCGCCATCCGAGGCCTGGGGACCGGAGGGGAGGAGGCTCTATCCGGCCCGGGTGAGGGAGTCCGACCGCATCCGCCTCCCATGGGCTCGGGCTTCGGGGTTAGGGTGGCTGCCCGGAGGTCGCCCATGCCCGGACCCGCGCCGTCGGCACCGCTCGGTGGCCCGCTCCGTCGCGGCGTGGGCGGATTCTGGCGGCCCGTCTCCTGGGACGAGGCCGTGGGGGGGGTTGCGGCGGACCTCGCCGCCGTGGCGGAGGCCGGGGGACCGGGCGCGCTCGCCGTCTACGCGGGCCGGTCCGCCGGGACCGCCGCGTCCCGCGCCGTGGCCTTCGGACGCACGCTCGGGAGCGGTCGCGTGTTCGCCTGGCGCGAGGCCGACGAGGCTGCGTTCGCCTCGGCCGCCCAGCGGGTCCTGGGCCACCCGGTGAGGCTCGTCCCCGACCCGGAGCGCGCCGTCCACGTCCTCCGGATCGGTGCCGCACCGGGGCACCCGGGCCCCTTGCGCTCCTGCCCGGATCCCGGATGCGGACCGCGCCGCAGCCTCACGATCGCACACCCCCGGCCGGGCGAGGCCCGCACGCGCCTCGCCCTGCGCCCGGGATCCGAGGTCTTCCTGGTCCTGGGCCTGGCCGGCGCCATCCTGGCGCGGGGTTGGGGTGACGCCCAGTACCTGCGTGACCACGCGCGGGGAGGGGAGGCGGCGGCCGGAGCCCTCGAGTCCTGGACGCCCGAGCGCTGCGCCGCCCGGTGCGGTGTGCCGCCCGACGACCTCCTCGCGGAGGCCCTGCGCTTCGCACGCGCCCCGATGGCGGTCGCCTTGACGGATTCCGCCATCTTCCGCACGCCGGCAGGAAGCCTCCTGGCCTGGAGCCTCCTGCTGCTGCACGCGGCCACGGCCAACCTCCTGCGGCCGGGCGGCCTCTACGCACCACCCCCGTCGCCGGGCGCCCGCACGCCCGGCCCGCTCGGTCGCCGGATCCGGAGTTGGGCCACCCGGCGCCTCCCGCCCGTGCAGGTCGTTGGATCGCCCCTCGCGCTGCTCGGCCCACCGAGTTCGCCGCGCGCCCTCCTCGCGGCGGGCGGCCTGCCGACCGACGACTACGGGCCGGCCGTCGCTCCGCTCCTCGATCACCTCGATCTGATCGTCCTGATCGGTACTCCCGTGGGCGATCCCCACCCGCGGGCGCGGTGGATCCTGCCCTCCGCGAGGGAGCCCGGCGGCCGCCCCACCGAGGACGTCCTCGGCGCGATCCTCGAGCACCTCCTCGGCGGCGGAGGCGGGCCGGGACCAGGCTGGCGTCTCGCCTGTAACGAGGCGTCGGTCCTGCTCCAGGGCGGATCCCGTCGGCTCCGGGAGCGCGTCCTGTCTCCCCGGCCCGCCCCGGGCGCACAGGCGGATCGCGCCCGATGGGACGTCGCCCATGCTGACGGCCGCCTCCACCTCGACCCACCGCCCGCGCTCTGCGACCTGTCCGACGCCCCTTCCGATCCCGCCCTGCCCCTGGACCTGTTCGCCGGCGAGCCGGAGGCGGCCCCGGGATCCCTCCCCTCGGCACGCATCCATCCGTCCAGTGGACACGCGGACGGCGCGCGCGTCTCCATCGTCACCCCCTCGGGATCGTTCGAGGCCCGGATCCGCTGGGACACGGACCTCCGGCGGGACGCGGTGGAGGTCTCCCCGCTGCCGCGACAGGCCGGCGACCTCGACGCCCTCGATTCGGCCACCGGGGAGCCCTGGCGCCACGGAGTGCCGTGTCATATCCTCGCACGTCCAACCCGAAACCGAAAGCGAAGCCGACCATGACAAATTCCAGATTCCTGCCGTTCCCCGCTGTCCTGCTGATGCCGCTCCTGTCCGGGTGCCCGATCTCGTCCGAGGGCCCCGGCGGCGGCCCCGGCGGCGGCCCCGGCGGCTCCGGCGGCGGCGGCATGGGGCTGGACTTCTCGCAGGCCATCCCCCAACTCACCCAGGACCAGGTCCGGGCCGGCGAGCATGTGCGCATCACGGGCACGATCGTGGGGCCCGAGTGCACGGGCCGCATCCGCATCGATGTCGTGGAGTCGTCCGGCGGCAGGCCGGGCGGCGGCATGGGCCCCGGCGGCGGC
>JBFYZZ010000033.1:0-27933 GCA_041309225.1 Deltaproteobacteria bacterium
CCCGCCGCAGGCAGCGTCGCTGCGCAAGACGCCACCCGACACGGCAGTGTTTCCCTTCCTTCAGATCCTCGGCGCGGGCGAGGTCGGCGACCACCCGGGCCACGAGCGCGCCCTCGCGCGACTGGAGGACCCGGCGCACCATGGCCATGAGGTCCTGCTCGGCCTCGAACCGCCAGGTGCGGTCCCCGGGCCGCCGCACCCGCCGGAGCACGCCCCAGTGCTCCAACTCGCGGACCAGCACGGACGTGGCGCCCTTGGACAGGGCGAGGGCGCGCTGGATCTCGGCGGCGGACAGGGCCTCCCCCCGGAGGTACAGGAGGGCCCAGACCCGGCCCTGGTTGCGCTTGAAGCCCCAGAACTCGATGACCGTACCCACCGCCTCCAGGGCGAGGTCCTCCCACGCCGGGCGGCTCGGCGCCGCGGGCGGGGCGCTCACGGATCGCCGCACGGCGAGTCCCCCCTGGCCACGAGGGCATGCGCCCAGGCGAGGACCCGGGCGATCTCGGGGCGCGTGACCCAGGGTGCGAGCGCCGCCTCGGCCGCCGCCACCTCTTCGGCGAGGGCCTCGAGCGTACGGGGGACCGCGTCGGTGGCCCGCACCCGGGCCGCGACGCGCGCCGCCTCGGCCAGATCCACCGGATCCCGGGCCCAGGCCCGGCGGAGGGCCTCGCCCACCTCCGGATGGTCGTGGGCCGCGAGCAGCACGGGCAGCGTGGGGTTCCGGTTGCGCAGGTCGGCGCCCGGGTCCTTTCCGTCGGTCCGGTGGCAGAGGTCCGCGAGATCGTCCGCGATCTGGAAGGCCACCCCCAGGTGCCCGCAGGCCAGGCACAGGCGCTCGGCGGCCGACGGGTCGCCCGCCAGGAGACCCGCCCCGGTGCCGCAGAAGCCGAAGAGCACGCCCGTCTTGCCCCAGGCGATCGCCCGCCAGCGAGCGGGTGGCAGGTCGGTGCGGCCCCGGGCGCCCGCCTCGCGCAGGGTGGCCCGGGTCATGGCGGCCACCGTGTCCACGGCGGCGTGGTGGAGGGTCGGAGGGTGGCGCCGGAGCTGGGACAGCGCCACCGTGAGCAGGAGGTCGCCCGAGAGCACCGCGGCGAGGTTGCCCCAGCGGGCGTTGGCCGTGGGAATCCCGCGGCGCTCGGTGCCCTCGTCCACCACGTCGTCGTGCAGCAGGCTGGCGGCGTGGATGCACTCGGCCGCCACCGCGAGGTCGAGGAGGCCGTCCTCGGGGGCGCCCAGGGCGCTGCCCAGCAGCCAGGCGAGCCACGGGCGGGCTCGCTTGCCGCCGGCCAGGCACAGCCCGCGGGCGGCCTCCAGGAGCCGCTCGGTCTCGGCATCGTCCGCAGCCGGATCCACGCGGAGCACGAATTCCAGGCGTGTGTCCACCCGATCGAGGAAGGGGGGGCGGGACTGCACGGCGCCTCCGGTTCGCGAGGTTCACGACCACACGAACCTATCTCACCCATCGGGGGCCCACGAATTCTGCAAACTATTTCACGGTGTACTCTTGACCGCGCAAGAGCAATGTGCTCCCATGAACGGGCCCGCCCTCGACGGACCCCGCATGCATTCCCGCCTGATCCCCCGCACGATCGTCACGGCCGCCACCCTCGCCCTGTCGGTGGTGGCCCTCCAGGTCGCGTTCTCGCCGGTGGACGGCTCCACCGACGGTCTCGCGGCCCTGCCCCCTCCCCCTCCCCCGCCGGACCCCGGCTGGACTCCACCCGAATGGTTCCCCCCGGTGGCGGACCTCCACGCCCTCCCCGACATGGAGGGGCACGCGGTGGCGCGCGGCCGCACGCTGGGCCGGGTGGTCCGCTCGCCCTCGGCCTTCGTGTACGACCTCGACGCCGGGGAGGTCCTGCTGGCCCGCCGGGCCGACGACCGCCGGCCCGTGGCCTCGCTCACCAAGCTCACGACCTCGCTCGCCCTGGCCTCCACCGAGGCCGACCTGGAGTCCGAGGTCTGCGTGGGCATCGAGTTCCGGCCCACGAGGAGCGGGGCCCGCTCCCGCTTCCACACCGGCGACTGCGTGATCGGCTGGGACGCCCTGGGCGCGGCCCTGGTGGCCTCCGACAACCGGGCCGCCTACGCGCTCTCGGGGGTGGCCGGATTCGGCGTGGACGATTTCGTGGAGCGGATGAACGAGGTGAGCGAGGAGCTGGGCATGAGCCTCTCCACGTGGACCGATCCGTCCGGTCTCGAGGACGACAACCTCTCCACCGCCCGCGACACCGGGCGGGCCGTGCTCGCGGTGGCCGCCCACCCCGTGCTGTCCACGGTGGCCACGGCCCCCTTCTGGGACGTGCACTTCGCCCGCCGCACCCGTCGCCTGCTCACCACCGACAAGCTCGTCGATCGCGAGGATCTCGACATCGAGGCCGCCAAGACGGGCTATACCGACACCGCCGGGTACTGCTTCACCACCGTGCTCCGCCCCAGGGGCGGCCCCCGCCTGGTCGTCGCGCTGCTCGGCGATCACGGCCGCCGCACGCGCTTCGCCGACGTCTCCCGCATCGTGGCCTGGACGAGGGAGCAGGGGTAGCGGGCCCCGCACCCGCCGGCGTCAGCCGTCCTCGCGCCCCGCCCCCAGGGTGCCCGCGAGGCCGTCCACCACGCGCCCCAGCGCCTCCCGCGTGACCGTGAAGGGCTCGGCCCGCCGGGCGCCGTCCGGGTCGACCCGGTACCGCCCGAGCCCGATCTCCCGGCCGTCGGCTCCGATGGACACCTCCCAGAATCGGCCTTCCTCCATGGCCTCCGGCGGGGTGCGCAGCACCGCACCGCCGAGGCGGGGCTCGACCTCCACGGGGACCAGGGGCTCGCCCAGCGCGCGCAGGCGCTCGGGGGCGGCCGCGGCCTGGCGGGCCACGCTCCCCCCGCCCGGATCCCGGACGACGACGCGGTCGAGCGTGGCCCCGAGCCGATCGGCGTCACGGACGGCAGCGTCCACGGCGACACCGCCGTCCTCGGCCCGGACCCGGCCGGGCACGGTGCCCGGGAGGGCGAGGGCGGCGTTGAGTGCCTCCGAGAGGCTCATGGCGACTCCCTTCTGGGGCGGGGGATGCCCTGGGCGGTGAAGGTGTCGCCGTCGTGGGACAGGATCGCCTCCCGGTCCTCGACCCGGGTGAGCATGCAGACCGGGCGTCCCCAGATCCGGGCCACGTTGCCCAGGGTCTCCCGGGCCCAGTCGAGCTGCAGGTCCACGCCCTCGTGGACGTGCGTGAGCTCCAGCTCGCCCCGGTTGGCGCGGTTGGCGTCGGTGACCGCGATGCGGGGCTGGCCGTGGTTGGTGAGCAGGAAGAGCAGCTTCTCCTTCACGGCCCGGAACTCGCGGGTGTCCACCAGGTACCGGCGGCTCGCCGGGTCGTACTCCCAGGCGAAGAGCCCGTGCTCCCGGCAGAAGTCCTCGGTGAGGAAGGCGTCCACGAAGGAGACGTCGTTGTGGTCGCGGCGGACCTCGAAGACCTTCTGGAGGCCCAGGCCCGCCCCGGTGTCCCAGCTGGCGCGCGCCCCGGGATCGTCGCACTCGAGCCAGTCCTTTCCGAAGCGGCCCTTGTCCCAGCGCTCCTCGATGTCCCGGAAGAGGTCGAGACCCAGCTTGTAGGGGTTCAGCTGGCCGGGCCGCGTGGCCACGGTGCCCGCGTGGTGGTCCGCGTAGTCCACCACCTCGGCGTCCGTCAGGATGTGGCGGGTCATGAGTCGGGTGTGCCAGAAGGTGGCCCACCCCTCGTTCATGATCTTGGTCTGGCCCTGGGGCGCGAAGTAGCAGGCCTCCTCCCGGACGATCGCGAGCAGGTCGGCCTGCCAGCGCTCGAGCGGCGCGTGCTCGAGCAGGAAGAGGAGCACATCGCGCTCGGGTGAACGTGGGAAGCGACGTTCTTCGGCCTTCTTCCGACGCCGCTGCGCATCGGCCCTGAGCGCGTCCGGGGGGTTCACGAACCGGTCCATGTAGGACTTGGAGGGCAGCCGCTGCGGCTCGGTGTCCACCGCGGGCTCGTCCTCGGACGGGGGCCGCCGCACGTGGAGGGCGTGCGGATCCACGAGGTTCTCGAGGGAGAGGCAGCGGTCGAGGAAGGCCTCCACCGCCTCCTCGCCGTGCCGGTCCACGAGGCGTCGGACCCGCGCCGCGTGGTTGGCCATCTCGTCGAGCATCTTCCGATCGGTCGGCTCGAACCAGGCGTTGTTCTGGAAGAAGTCCACGTGGGCGAAGACGTGGGCGATGACCAGCTTCTGGTCGGTCAGGAGGTTGTTGTCGAGGAGGTAGGCGTAGGCGGGCTCCGTGTTGATGACCATCTCGTAGATCTTCTGGAGCCCCCACTCGTACCCCTTCTTCATCCGCAGGTACTCCATCCCGAACCGCCAGTGGGGGTACCGGGTGGGGAAGCCACCGTACGACGCGATCATGTTGATCTCGTCGAAGGAGCACATCTCGAAGACCGTCTCGCAGAACCTCAGACCGGCGTCCCAGGCGATCGCCCGGATGCGCTCGCGGGCCGCCTCGATCTCCCTCGGGAGCGGGCGGCGCTTGAGCCCGCGGACCAGGGTGGGCGCGTCCACGGTCACCGCCCCTTCCCGAGGAAGGACCGGATCGAGTCCATGATCGCGTCGCGGTCCGGGATCCGGGAGAGCACCACCCGCTCGTCTGCGCCGAACGCCGCCTCCAGGTCCTTGTGGTACTGGCCCGAGCCGTACTCGGAGTCCACCTGACCGTACCCGAACAGGTTGGCCACGGGCAGGATCGCACGGCCGAGGAGCTCGAGGCAGGCCTGGGTGTCGGCCGTGGACCAGTTGTCGCCGTCGGAGAACTGGAACAGGTACACGTTCCAGTCGGAGGCCGGGTAGTCGGCCTGGAGGATCCGGATCGCCTCGCGGTAGGCGCTGGAGATGAGGGTGCCGCCGCTCTCCTTCGTGCGGAAGAAGGTGTCGCGGTCCACCTCGCGGGCGGCGGCGTCGTGGATGATGAACCGGGTCTCGATGTTGCGGTAGTTGTGCGTCAGCCAGGCGTCGATCCAGAAGGTCTCGAGCCGGACGAGGTCCTTCTGGGCCTGGCCCATGGAGCCCGACACGTCCATGATGTAGAGGATGACCGCGGCGCTCGACGGCTCGGTCTCGACCTGGAAGGAGCGGTACCGGCGGTCCTCCCGCACCGGGATGACGACGGGATTGGCGGGATCGTAGGTGCCCGCGGCGATCTGGCGCTTCAGCGCCTGCCGGAAGGTGCGGCGCGCGTGGCGCAGCGACTCTGGACCCACGAGCGAGATCCCGGTGTACCGGGAGCGGGGGCTGGCCACCTCCCGGCGCCCCCGGGGCTCGATCCGGGGCAGCTCCAGCTCCTCGCCGAGGATCTCGGCCAGCTCCTCGATCGTGACCTCCGCCTCCAGCATGTGCTCGCCCGGCTGGTCTCCGGCCTCGCCCGCTCCGTCCACCGGGTCGCCCTCCCCGCCCTCGCCCTGACCCACGCCGCCCTGGTCGTTCTGGCCGTACCGGAACCGTGGGATGTGGATCTCCGGGATGGGGATGGAGACGGCCTTCTTCCCCTGGCGGCCCACCAACTCGTCGGAGCCCATGAACCGCCGGAGGTCCTTGCGGACCCGGCCCCGGACGATGCGCCGGAACCGGTCGAGGTCGTTCTCGATCGGCAGCACCACGGGACTACCCCTCCTTGGGCTCGCCGCGCGCGAAGATGGAGGCCACGAAGTTGAGCACGTCGGTGGCGCACACCTCGCAGTAGCCGTACTCGTCGATGAGGCGCTGCCGGACGATGTCGATCTTGGCCTGGGTGTCCTTGTCGACGACCTGGGAGACGAGGCTGGTGAGCTTGATCGAGTCCTTCTGGTCCTCGAAGAGCTTGAGCTCGAGCGCCTTGTGGAGCCGCTCGTTCATGGTGTAGTCGAACTTCTTGCCCTCCACGGCGAGGGCCCCGATGTAGTTCATGATCTCGCGGCGGAAGTCGTCCTTGCGGCTCTCGGCCACGTCGATCTTCTCCTCGATGGACCGCATGAGCCGCTCGTCGGGCTCGTCGTAGGAGCCGGTGAAGGCGTTCCGGACCTTCTCCTTCTGCGTGCAGGCCTTGATGTTGTCGATGTAGTTGGCGCACAGCCGCCCGATCGCGTCACGGTCGGCCACGATGGCCTTCTGGACCTCATTCTTGACGAGGTCCTCGTACTCGCGCTTGACCACGTCGAGGAGCGAGCGGAAGTGCTCTCGGGTCTCGTCGTCCGCGATGAGCGAGTGGTGCTTCAGGCCGCTCTCCAGTTCGTTGAGCACCATGAACGGGTTGATGCACTCCTGCTCGGCGTCCGACACGAGCGCGTTGGAGATCTTGTCCTGCACGTAGCGGGGCGAGATGCCGCTCATGCCCTCGTGCCGGGCCGTCTTGCGCAGTTCCTTCACGTTCTCCTCGGTGAAGCCGGGGAGGGTCTTCCCATCGTAGAGCTTGAGCTTCTGCAGGAGCGTGAGCTTGTACTGCTTGGGCTCCTCGAGGCGCGTGAGCACCGCCCACATGGCCGCCATGTCCACGGTGTGGGGGGCGATGTGCTTGCGGACGCGCTGGGGATTGAAGGACTTGAGGTAGATCCGGGATTCCTTGTGCCACGTGGTGATGTAGGGCACGTCGATCCGGATGGTGCGGTCCCGGAGCGCCTCCATGAACTCGTTGTTCTGGAACTTGCGGTACTCGGGCTCGTTGGTGTGCCCGATGATGACCTCGTCGATGTGGGTCTGGGGGAACTTCTTGGGCTTGATCCGGTGCTCCTGGCTCGCGCCCAGCAGGTCGTAGAGAAAGGCCACGTCGAGCTTGAGCACCTCGATGAACTCGATGAGGCCCCGGTTGGCGATGTTGAACTCGCCGTCGAAGTTGAAGGCGCGCGGATCGGAGTCGGACCCGTACTCGGCGATCTTGCGGTAGTTGATGTCGCCCGTGAGCTCGGTGGAATCCTGGTTCTTCTCGTCCTTTGGCTGGAAGGTGCCGATGCCGAGGCGATCCTTCTCCGAGAGCACCAGCCGCCGGACCACCACGCGCTGGATCATCTGGAGCCAGTCGCCTCCCAACTCCTTCAGGATCTCCCGGTACAGGAAGCGGCACACCGGACAGGGATCGCCGTCGATCACGAGCGGGTAGCGCGGCTTGCGGCTGCCCTGGAGCGTGGTGAGCACCTGGGCGCGCATGGCCGCGGGGATGAGCCGCAGCGGCTCCTCGTGCATGGGGCACCACAGCACGCTCCCGTCGGCGTTCCGCCAGCCGTAGGTGTAGAGCGCCCCCTCGGGCGTGGCCGAGTAGGCCTCCAGGCCCTTCTTGAAGAGGCGGACGATCGTGGACTTGGCGCTGCCGACGGGGCCGTGGAGCAGGAGGACCCGGTTCTGGGTGCCGTAGCCCTGGGCCGCGCCTTTGAGCACGTTCATGAGGCGCTGGAGGTGGACGTCGATCCCATAGACCGCGTCGGCGCCGGCATCCCGGGGGTCGTCGAAGAAGCGGTACCGATCGATCCGCTTCTTGTGATCGACGTACTCTTCCTCGCCGTAGGAGAGGACCATGTCGTACAGCCGCTGGAAGGCGTTGCGCGCGACCTCGGGGCGCTCCTGCACGATCTGGAGGTAGTCGGCGTACGTGCCTGTCCAGTGGAGGTCCCGGAAGGCCTCGAGATCCTGGAGACTCGCCACCATGGCGAGGACGGAGTTGGCGGGCACGGCGGGATCGGGGCTCATGGACGACCTCCGTGGGGTTGGATCGTCGGCATGTTGTATCATGCCCCGACATGCGGCCCGTCGTCTCCGGCGCGGGTCCGGAGGTGTCGATGGGCCCGGTCCAATCCGCCGGCTGATGGTGATGGGTCTCCTCCCGCTCGTCCTCCTCACCCTGTCCGCCACGGCCGGGGCCGCGGGGGGGCCGTGCGCCCGGCGCCCCGCGGCCCTCGTGGTGGTCACGCCCGGGATGGGGCGATCCGCGTTCGATCCACTCGTGGAGGCGCTCAGAAGCGCGGGATTCGACGCCTGGACGGCGGAGTTTCCACCCGGCGCTCCGTTGCCGGAGGAGGGTGCCGACCACGAGGCGGGCGCGTGGATCCGGGCCGCGCTGGGCGCCATCCGGCGCGACGATCGCCGCGGGATCCTGGTGGGGCACGGGCCGGGCGCCACCCTCGCGCTCCTGGCGGCGCCCGGGGCCGCGGAGGCGGTGGTCGCGCTGGGCCCGCTCCTCGGCCCGCCCGACACCGAGGTGGCCCGCTACCTCGCCACCCTGCCCGTCGGGGCGGGGAGCGTGGACCTGGCCGCGCCGCTCGCCTGGCACGGACACGACGTCGCCTCCCTCCTCCTCGGCGAGCCGATGCCCCCCCTGGGTCCCCTGTCCGCCCCGCTCGCCCGGACCTGGCAGCGGTGGATCCTCGAGGGACCCCCCCTGGACCCCGCCGCCGTGACCTGCCCCGTCTGGATCGCGGCAGGCGCGCGCGATCGCCTCGCCCCGGTGGAGACCGTCCGGGGGCCGGCCGGCCGCCTCCCGGACGCCACCTTCGTCCGGTTCGGCCGCCTGCGCTTCGATCGCCGCGATCCGGGCAGCGGGGCCCTCCTCCGGGAGCGGGCCGTGCTGCGCGTGATGACGCGCTGGCTCCGCCGGACCCTCGGCCTGGGGGCGTTGTGAGGGTTCCCGCCCTGCTCCTCGCGCTGGCGGTGGGCTGCACCCGCCCGGCCCCGCACGTGGAGGAGCCCACGACCCAGGACATGGACGTCCCCACGTCCGACGGCGCCGTGATCCACCTCCACCGCCACCCGGCGCCCGGACCGCCGGTGGTGCTGGTCCACGGGATCTCGTCCAACCACCGCTTCTGGGATCTGGAGCCCGGGCGGAGCCTGGCGTCCTACCTGGCCGCCCACGGGTTCGACGCCTGGTGCCTCGACTTGAGGGGGCACGGCGAGGCCCGCGAGGCCCCGGGCGGGCGCTGGCTCCACCGGGCCTGGGACATCGACGACTACGGCCTCCGCGACGCACCCGCAGCGATCGGGGCCATCCGGGCGGCCACGGGCGCCCCGCGCGTGGCCTGGGTGGGGCACTCGATGGGCGGCCTCGTGGGAGCGATCTACGCCTCGCAGCTCGGGGACGACGCCCTCTGGGCCTTCGTCGCCGTGGGCAGTCCCGCCGACTTCACCGATCCCGACCCCATGCTCCGGATCACGCGCGCGGGGCTTTCCCTGGGCGGCCTCCTCCTGCCGGTGATCCTCACCCCGTCGATCGCCGGTGCGAAGACCCGGGTGGACAGCTACTTCTCCGAGTCGGGGAACATGTCCCCCGGCACGCGGCGCCGGGCCATGCGGACCATCGCCAGCCCCATGTGGTCCGGCGAGATGTCCCAGTTCGCGCACATGATGCGGGCACAGGCGTTCGCCTCCTCCGGCGGGGAGGTGGACTACCGCGCGGCCCTCGCGCGCGTCCGGGTGCCCGCGCTCGTGCTGGCCGGGCGCGCCGACCAGGTGGCCCCGCCCGACCGTGTCCGCGCGCTCCACGACGCGCTGGGCAGCCCCGACCGCCGCTTCGTGGTGGCCGGCCTGGAGAACGGGTTCTCCACCGACTACGGCCACATCGACTTCGGGATCTCCGACCGGGCCGAGGCCGAGATCTTCCCGCTCGTCGGCGAGTTCCTCGAGGCTCACGCGCCGCGGTGACCTCGGGCGGACCCCCTCAGCCCTCCTCGTCGGAGAGCAGGTCGTCGTCGGGGGTGGCGGTGCGCGGCGGCGTCAGCGGCGCGCGCCGGCGCAGGACGATCACCAGGATCCCGAGCGCGAGCATGGGGATCCCGACCAGCTGGCTCGTGGAGAGGGCCCCGAACCACCCGACGCCGCGCACGGTGTCGCCGCGGAAGAGCTCGAGGCCGGCCCGCACGACGGCGTAGAGCACGAGCATCCAGCCGAACACCCGGCCGTCGTGCCGGCGGCAGCGCCAGGCCCAGGAGAGCACGAGGAAGAGCACGAACGCCGCGACGCACTCCCACAGGTGCGTGGGCAGCATGGGCGTGTCGCGCAGGCCCACGCCGTGGTGGAACAGCTCCACCACGAAGGGTGGCCGGGAGGACACCCAGAGCGCGCCGCCCGGGAAGCCCGCGGGCAGGAGGTTCACCGCGCCCTCCGGGACGGGGCACGCGCGGCCGTGGCAGCATCCGGCGAAGAAGCACCCGATCCGTCCGATCGAGAGACCGAGCATCACGGCGGGGGCCAGGAGGTCGGCCACGGCCCAGACGGGCAGCCCCCGCCAGCGGGCCCAGGCCAGCGCCGCCGCTCCACCCAGGATCACGCCGCCCCAGAACGCGAAGCCGCCCTCCCAGAAGCGGAAGAACACGAGGGGATCGCGGAAGAAGCGGCCGGGTTCGGCCATGGTGAAGTGGAGCAGGCGGGCACCGGCCAGCCCCACGAGGAAGGCCACGAGGTACAGGGCGACCAGCCGATCGCCGTCCACGCCGCCCCGGTCCGCCCGGATCTGGACCACGATCGCCGCGGCCAGGAAGGCGAGCGTGATCATCAGGCCCCAGGTGTGGACCGGGAGACCGTCGCCGATCGTGAACAGGGTGGGCCACATGGCGCCGCCCCTCTTATCCCGGGGGACGGCGGAGGGAGCCCGGTCCGCACGGGGGAGACGCCCCCCGGGCACGCCGGGTCAGTGCAAAGGAAGACACCCCGATTCCAGGCCAACCAGGAGGGGTATCCCGGTACCCCGTTGCCCGGGCCCGCATGGATCGGCAAGCATGCCACCGTCCCGACCGAAGGAGGTTCGCCCCATGCCCATCGCACCCGCACTGCTCCTCGCGCTCGCCGGCACGGTCCAGGCCAGCGCCGACAAGGTGGACATCTGCCACTGGGACGCCGACGCCTCGTGGTTCCACCTCATCTCGGTCAGCACGCATGCGGTTCCCGCCCACATGCGCCACGGCGACGCGTACCCCTCCACGTACAGGTACGACGCCGACGCCGACGGCTACGGCGATCCCTGGGGAGCCACGGACGAGTGCCCCAACGCCGGGTTCGTGGCCGGCGCGACCGACTGCGACGACGCGGATCCGTTCGTGCACCCCGGCGCGGAGGAGGTCTGCGACGGCACCGTGGACGACGACTGCGACGGCACCGTGGACGAGGGCTGCGAGACTGCCGGCCCCTGCCCCTGCTGGACGGCGGAGGAGCTGGACGAGGTCCTCGACAGGGAGATCCTCGACGCGTGGTGCGGCCACATCGACGGGAGCTACTCCGGACTCATCGTCTCGCAGACCTTCGCCGAAGTCAGCGGCATCAGCGGAGACGATGCCGATTGGACCGCCGTCTACGGCATGTTCCTCGCGAACGGCTACCTGTACGACGGCACCGACGAGACGGGGATGTGCAGCAAGGACTACGTCGTCGAACACTGCGCCGGCTGCATGGGAGCCTCCGAGGTGACGGTCGTGTACGCGGAGTACCTGGACCTGACCTTCGCAGAGGGCGACGCCTGTGCCGACATCCTCTACGAGGCCGTCATGGACGCCTACGGGGAGTGCACGGGCTGGTAGTCACCCGTCCCTCGACACGAGCACCGGCGCGGCGCGGGTGGGGGGGAGCAGGCCCTCGCCCCGGAGCGAACGCCAGGCCTGCCCCGCGATCACGATGTGGTCCACGAGGTCCACGCCGATCACGCGGGCGGCCTCCTGCAGGCGCACGGTGACCTCCACGTCCGCTGTGGACGGCGTGGGATCGCCGCTGGGGTGGTTGTGGGCCACGATCACGCCGGCGGCGCCGGCCAGGAGCACCTCGCGCAGCACCTGCCGTGGATCCACGATGGTGTGGCCGTCGTTGCCGCGGCTCAGGATCCGGTAGCCCCGCACGCCCTGGCGGCGGTCGAGCAGGAGCCCGTGCAGCTCCTCGCGGGGCAGCGAGGCGAGGCGGGGGGCGAACCAGCGCACCGCGTCCTCGTCGCAGCGCACCGTGTCCGACGGCGGCTCGGTCGCCGCCGCCGCCCGCCGTCCGAGGGCGAGGGCCGCGTGGATGCGGACGGCCCGGGCGGGGCCCACGCCGGTCGACCGAGCGAGCGCCGCCACGGGTCGGCCCGTGAGGCCGGCGAGCCCGCCGGCCTCGTCCAGCAGCGCCTGCGCCACGGAGCGGGCCGACCGGCCGGGCAGGCCGGTGCCCAGGACCAGGGCCAGCAGGTCGGCATCTCCGAACTCGTCCGGGCCCGCCAGGGTGTACTGTTCACGGGGTCGCATCGACACCTCCGACACCCCCCTCCGCAAGGGCCGTGCCTGCCATTTCTCCGCTTCGGAGGCGGATCGGTGTACGGGGGGTGTCGGACGGAAGCGTCGGTGTCCGACACCTTCCGACACCCCCCCACGATCAGGGCCGGAAGATGACCTCGATGCCCACGTCCACCCCGCCCGCGCCGTAGAGGCGCTCTTCGTCGGCCTGGACCGGGAGGATGCCGCCGAGCCGGCGCAGGGCGGGCTCGACCTGCTCGAGGTTGCCCATGGGCAGCCGCAGCACCACCTCGGCGTGGTTGCGCTCCACCGTGAGACTCCACGGGTCCACCACGGCGCCGGAGGGCGAGAGGAGGACGCCGCCCAACCGCTCCGCGAGGGCGGCGAGGCTGCGCAGGACCTCGGGATCCTCAGGGTAGAGGCGGTACACGAACGGGGCCTCCATCAGGCCGCGGGTGGCGGCGCCCACGGCAACGGCCGGGGCGGCGGGGACATCCTCGGCCGCGGTGCCCCGGGTCTCCCAGTCGGGGATGTAGGGGCTGGTCGCCCCGGGCCACGCCGGTGCGCTCGCCACCCGCTCCGATCGGTCGGCGGCGGAGGCCTCGTTTCTGGCGGCGTCGGACGGCGGAGCCTCCTCGGGCACGACGGGCCCGGCCAGGGGTGGCGCAACGGGCTCGGGCGCTTCGGGCGCCTCGACGCTTCCGGCCTCGTCCTCCATCGACGGCTCGGGCGCCGCGGCCTCGCGCGTGGTGGCCGGCGGCGGCGGCGGTGCGCCGTCGGGGAGCCGCCAGATCACGATCAGCACGAGCACCGCCACGGCCGCCACGCCGGCGGCCTGCAGGGGCACCCGCCGGAGCAGCGCCCGCAGGCGGGCGAGCGGCGAGGCGGGCGACGGGAGGGCCTCCACCGCCAGCATGACCCTCGCGTGGAACCGGGCCGGGGCCACCGCGCCGCCGTGCCTTCGGACGAACGCCACGCTCGCCTGCATCTCCTCCCACGCCGTGCGCACCTCGTCGTTCTGCTCGATGGCGCGCGCCACCTCGGCCGCCTCGGCCTCGGAGAGGTCGCCGTCGAGGTAGGCGGAGAGGCGGTTCAGGGCGAAGAATTCATCCATCGTCAGGCCTTGACATCGTCCGGTCCGATCCGGTTCCTGAGGAGCCGGGCGAGCTCGGCCCGGGCCCGGTGGAGGCGGCTCTTCACGGTCCCGCGAGGGAGGTCGAGGACCTCGGCGATCTCCCCGTAGTCGAGATCCTGGATGTCGCGGAGCACGATCATCTGCCGGTGCTCCTCCGAGAGCGCTTCGAGCCCCTCGCGAATGAGCGCCTCGGCGCTGCCCTGCTCGGCCCCGGCGTCGGCTGCGGGGCCGTCCGAGGCCACCTGGCGCTCGGGCCCGTCGTCCCAGCGCTCCCCCTCGAGGGGCACGTGCCGGTCGTACGCCCGCCGGGTCCGCCATACCCGGCGGTTCTTGCAGTGGTTGACGGTGATCCGGAAGATCCAGGTGGACAGGCTCGACTCGCCGCGGAACCGGCCGAGCGACCGGAAGAGCGCCACGAACACGTCCTGCGCGGTCTCTTCGGCGCTGGCCGCGTCCCCGAGCCACCTCAGGCACAGCCCGAAGACCCGATCCTGGTAGCGCCGCACCAGCGCGCTGAAGGCGTGGAGGTCGCCCTCCCGGAAGCGAGCCACCAGTTTGTCGTCGGACGTGCCGGCCAGCACCGAGAGGATCGCGAGGAGCATCGGCTATCCGTCGTCGTCCGGCTCGTGCTCCACGATCTTCTGGCCGGTCCGCACCGAGGCCTGGATCTCGGCCAGGCTCACCTCGGTGAGCGGGAAGAGCGTGCGGCGGACGCGTGCGCCCCGGAAGGACGCCCCGCCGAGCCGGGCCTGGTCGAAGTCGGCGTCCTCCAGGTTCGCCCCCTCGAAGTCGACGTCGCGGAGATCGGCCCCCCAGAGGCTCGCCCAGGCGAGGTTGGCCCGCCGGAAGCTGGCGCGCTGGAGGTCGGCGTGGGCCAGCTTGGCCCGCGTGAGGTCCAGCCCGTCGAAGCACAGGCAGGAGAGGTCGAGCCCCCGCATGTCGTGGTCGGCGAGGCTCTCCCGGCGCCGGAGCTTGTCCGCGACCTGCTTCTTGGTGAGCGACACGCTCCCGGTCTCTTCGGTGTCGGGGCCCCGGTGCCGCTGGTTCATGCCGGGCCCCCGCGGGCGGCCACCTCGGCCTCCAGGCGCTGCACGATGGTCTCGGCCATGTGCGTGCCGCCGAGCATGTCCCCGAAGTGGACGCCGCCCGGGTTGTGGGTGTTGACCTCGACGATCCGGCCGTCGATCACATCGAGGCCCGCGAGCCAGACGCCGTCCCGGAGGAGGTAGGGGGTGATCCGGTCCACAAGCGCGCGGTCCTCGGGGAGGATCTCGCAGGGGGCGGGGTTGCCGCCCTGGTGGAGGTTGTGCCGGAACTCGCCGGGAGCGCGCTTCCGCAGGTATCCGCCGACGAGCTCGCCGTCGAGCCACACGAGCCGCTTCTCCCCGGCCTCGGCACCCGGCAGGTAGGCCTGGACCACCACGTACCCGTCGCCGTGACGGCGGGCCTCCTCGAAGGCCGACTCGATGCGTTGCTGGTGGCGGGGGCTATGGACGAGGCTGGCCCCCCGCCCGCCCGAGGCCCGCGCCGGTTTCACCACGACGCCGTCCTTGAGCTCGCGGGCGAAGAGGAGCGCGGTGGTGTGGCTGCGGGTCACCAGGGTGCGCGGGCGGGGGACGCCGTCGAGTGCGGCGATGTAGCCCTTGTGGCCGGTGAGCAGGAGCGTGGCGGGATCGTTGTGGACCACCACGCCCCGGAGACGGGCGATCTGGGCACAGGCCAGGACGCCAGGATCCACGGGGTTGATGCGCAGGAGGAGGACGTCGCCCGGGGCGAACTCGACGTAGCGCCGCGCCACGCGGCGGCTGGCCAGGAGGCGGACCAGGACCTCCCGATCGGGGGGAGGGGCATCGAGCGCATGGGCTCTCGCGATGAGGCGGCCCGAGGGGTCCACCTCGAAGTCCCAGGGCTCCACGAAACGGACCGGGTGCCCACGCTCCAGGGCCGTCATGGCGATGTGGACGGTGGTGTAGGTCGCCTCCAGGGAGGCCGCGCGGGTGATGGCGATGACGAGTCGCATGGGAACAGTCGCCCGGTAGCGGGAGGGGCGCGCCCGGGCAAGGCGCCGGGCGGCGATCCAGGGCCGGCTCCGACCCTCCGGGCTACACTCCGGCGCGATGCACCCCCTCCGACAGGTCGGCCTCCTCGTCCGGTCCCGGTACGCCGTGCTGTACCTCCTCACCCACGAGGAGGCCCGCGTGGAGCGCGAGCTCGCGGCCGTGGCCGCCGAGGAGGGGCTGACCGTGTGGCGCTGGCGCTCGACCAGCGGCCTCGTCCGCCCAGGCGGCGAGCCGGCCGAGGGCACCACCGACCCCGCCGCCGCCCTCCGCCTCGTGCTCGGGGTCCCCGAACCCGCCCTCTTCGTCTTCGAGGACATGCACGACGCACTCGGCGATCCCTCCGTCCGGCGGCTCGTCCGGGACCTGGAGCCCGTGCTCGCCGCACGGCGCCAGGCCCTGGTGCTCGTCGCGCCGCGCCTCGTGCTGCCCGTGGAGCTGGAGAAGGACGTGGCGGTCCTCGACGTGCCGCTCCCCGACGGCACGGAGATGGGGGCCCTCCTCGACGAGATCGCCGTACGGGAGGGCCTCACCCCCGATCCCGAGGTGCGCGACCTCCTCGTGCGATCCGCGCTCGGCCTCACCGCCCAGGAGGCCCGGCGCGCCTTCTGGCGCACCCGCCGGGCCGGCGGCAGCTTTACCGCGGCCGACGTGGGCTCCGTGCTCGACGAGAAGCGCCGCGTCCTCGCCCGCACCCGCTTCCTGGAGTTCTGGGATCGCCCGCACACGCTGGCCGACGTGGGCGGCATGGACGTCCTCAAGGAGTGGCTGCGCGCACGGGCGGCGGCCTTCTCCGACGAGGCCCGCACCTTCGGCCTGCCCACGCCCAGGGGCCTCTTCCTCCTGGGCGTCCAGGGGTGCGGCAAGTCGCTCGTGGCCAAGGCGGTGGCCGGTCTCTGGCAGGTCCCCCTCCTGCGCCTCGACGTGGGCGCGGTCTTCCAGGTCCGCGATCGCACGGAGTCGGCCCTGCGGGAGACGATCCGGGTGGCGGAGAGCCTCTCGCCCGTGGTGCTCTGGATCGACGAGCTCGAGAAGGGCTTCCTGGCCACGCGCGACGACCTCGGGGGCCGGGCGCTCGGGGACTTCCTCACCTGGATGCAGGAGAAGACCCGGCCGGTCTTCGTGGTGGCCACCGCCAACGACGTGCGGTCCCTGCCCCCCGAACTCATCCGCAAGGGCCGTTTCGACGAGGTCTTCTTCGTGGATCTCCCCAACGTCCACGAGCGCTTGAGGATCCTGGAGATCCATCTGAAGCGCCGGGGCCGGGACCCGGACCATTTCGATCTGACCGCGCTCGCCGAGGAGACGGACCGCTTCTCCGGAGCCGAGATCGAGGAGGTGGTGGTCTCCGGCCTCTTCCTCGCCTTCGCCGCGGGCCGGGACCTCAAGGAGGAGGACCTCCTCCAGGTGATCCGGGACATGGTCCCGCTCGCGGTGACCATGGACGATCGCTTGAAGGAACTGCGCGACTGGGCCCGGCCGCGGGCACGGCGGGCCAGCGCCGACACCCGGCGCGTGGACTTCTTCCAGGAGTGGCGCGAAACCTGATCTCGCGGGTCGCGGACTTGCGTGGGAAGATAGGAGGAGGCCCGCCGGGTTCCATCGTGGCGCGCCGTGGTGTTCGACGGGCCCGGCTCTGCTCGGTACGTTCCCCCCCCCGTCGAGCCCCGACCCGGGTTCCACCACCCACGGGCCGCTGTCCCCCACCGAACCCATCTCCGGACACGGTATCGACCATGAAGGCCCTCGCACTCCCCCTCGCCGTCCTCGGACTCCTGGCCATGCCCCGGGCTGCGGATGCCGCCGCGGCCAGGTGCGACCCGCTGCTGCAGGGCGTCGACGCCTTGAGCGGCGAGGCACTCGTCGCGGCGTACCAGAAGGTGATCGCCTGCGACGCCAAGGTGGCGCAGCAGACCTTCCCCCAGTTCATGCGGGTGGCGGGCGACGCCGACACCCTGGTGGCCCTCACCCTCACCGCCATCGACGCCGACGTCTGGAACCCGATCTGGGAGATGATCAGCAAGCTGTCGTCCTACGAGGCCCGTGACGAGGTGGCCTTGAGGGTAGGCTCCGCCTGCGCCACCGATCCCAAGGTCATCGGGTTTCTCCAGGGCGCCTACTTCAGCCTGAGGGAGATCGACTTCCAGCAGTGGGACGACGCGCTCATCACCTGCGACTCCCAGGCGTTCGACGAGTGGATGGTCCAGCAGGTCCGCAACCCCCCGCCCAAGGTCTTCGACGACAAGTGGTCCACCCTGGCCAACACCGTCGTGAAGCGCAAGCAGCGCGACGCCCTGCCCCTGCTGGCCGAGGCCGCGGGCAAGGCCGCCGGGAACGGCGGGCCCTTCGAGGCCATCCTCATGCTGATGGAAGCCGCCGTGGCGCCCGCGTGGGGTGAGGAGCTGCCCCCCGAGGATCGCGCCGCTCTGGAGACCATCATGGTGGACATGGCCCGCGACCTGAACCCCGAGAAGGCGCGCTCCGTCGTGGATCGCCTCACCGCCATGGGGTCCGAGTCCCGGGCCGCCGGGCTGCTGGGCGCGGTCTACCCCGGCCGGGAGATCGAGGGTGCCTTCTGGTACGCGTCGGCCGCCATCGAGGCGGGCCAGTGCTCGAACGGGAAGCAGGCCATCGTGCACCTCGCCCTCGTGGCCAATCCCTCCGCGTACTGGATCATCCTGCCGCTCGTGCAGGAACCCGCGCGAGCCGCCAAACCCAGGCTCGTCAAGTGCAAGCCCGAGGAGCCCTGGCCGGTCGTCATCTCTCCGGATCCCCTCCCCTCCAAGGCCGACATCGGCGCCTGGGCCATGGGCGTCGCCAAGGAGTGGGAGGCCAAGGGATACGTCGTGAAGACGCGCGAGGAGAAGGAGATCCGCCTGTAGGGGCCAGCGGATCAGGCCGCCCGGGGCCGGTTCAGCACGCGGCGGAGCACGCGGCGGAGCGCGGCGCGCTTGCCCGTGGACGGCGCCTCCATGCAGCTCTCCTCGCCCAGTTCGTGGAGGGCGTGGCGGGCGGACTCCAGGCGGCCGTCGAGGAGGAGGGCCTCCCGGAAGTGGCGGATGGCGAGGTCCACCCGCCGGTGGGCCAGGGCGTGCCGGCCCAACTCCACGTGGGCCCGGGCCCGGACCGTGAGGTCGGAGGCCTCCACCAGGATGCGGTGCAGCTCGGCGATGCGCTCGTCGGCCGGGTCCGGAGGCATGAGGGAGCCCTATCCCGTGGCCCGGATCTTGCACCTTCCTCCTGCCGCCGGATCGGAGGACCCCTGCTTCCTGCCGTCTTCCCTCCACCGGCGCCGCCCCGCCCGGAGTCCAGCCATGGCCCGCTCGCTGACCGTGAAGAACGAGGAGAAGCCGAGCACATCCCTGCTTCTCAACGCATTCCTCGTCCTCGCCTTCGGCTGCCTGCTCCTCGCCTCCTTCGCCAACGCGTCCTCGGCTCCTCCGCCCTCGCCCGGCAGCCCGGAATCTACCGAGCGTTGATCGCCATCTGCAGGAAGTAGATCAGGGCCCCGGCATCCGGATGCGCCAGGCCGCGTCGCCGGCCACGTCCACCTCGGGTGGGCCGTAGAGACGATCGAGCACCGCCGCGGCCTTCTCGGGGGTCGGGGCCCGTGAGCGGTGCAGCACCACGTACGCGACCCCTGCCTCCAGGAGCAAGCGGGTGTTGTACGCGAGGAGGGGTCCGTCCTCCAGGCGGGACAGGTCGCGCATGGCGTGGGGGGGCAGCTCGTGGGGCGGGAGCGTGGGGGGGAGCCCGCACAGGGTGTCGAGCATGGCCACGAGCCGGTTGTGGGAAAGGAGATCGTCCGCACCGTCGTAGTGCTCCGCCACCGGCCGGCCGTGGGACACCTGCCAGCGGTTGTACTGGCGGGCCTCCTCCTCGGTGAACGGGACGCGCCCGTTGTCGAAGGGGAGGTCGATGACCCCGCCGGGCGCCTCGAGGGCGGCATACACCGGGGGTGCGGAGGCGTCGTACTGGATGCGCGGCCAGTGCGTGCCGCCGAGCGCGATGCCCTCCACCACCACGACGCCCGCCAGCACGCGTGCGATCCACGGGCGGCGGCGGGTGGCGCGTTCCGCGCCGAGGGCCGCGAGCACCCCCAGCAGCACCATGGCGGGGCCCACGGCGCGGTACCAGTGGGACAGGCCGGCAAGGGGGGGCACCGCCCGGACCAGGAGCAGCGCCGGAGCCGGGAGGGGGTCGCCGTCCACCCGGATGGGTTGGTTGGCGACCCGGAACCAGTAGCCGAGGGCGAGGAGGAGCAGGGCCAGGAGCGGGACCAGGAGCGGGAGGGCCCGCCGGGGGGCGGCGATGCAGCCCAGGATCGCCAGCGCAAGCGCCAGGAGGCCCAGGTAGACCGAGTGGGAGATCGGGGCCGGCGTGGGCGTGGGGAGGACGAGATTGAGGAGGTCCGTGCCGTAGGCCGTGAGCCACCGCCAGTTGCCGTGGTGGAGGATGGGGATGCCCGGCGGCACGAACCAGCGGGACTGCCAGACGTGGCGGATCGAGAGGAAGTGGAGGAAGGACGGGAGCACGGCGAGCCCCGCGGCCAGGCCCTGGAGCAGGAGCCCGGCCCACCTCCGGTGGCGCCAGGCCAGCACCGGCACCACGAGGACGTCCACCAGCGCGCCGAAGAAGGCGTGGTACCAGCCCGAGTACGCGAACCCCGCGAGGCACGCCCCCGCCAGGACGGCGTCATGCACCCGGCCCTCCTCGGCGTGGCGCCACAGGAAGGCGAGGTGGAGCGAGAGGAGCCACAGGGGCAGGGACTCGGAGATGCCGAACTCCATGACGCCCGCGAGGAAGGGGCTCGTGCCCGCCACCGCCATGGCCACCCAGGAGGCCTCGGGACCCACGAACCGGCGGGCGAGGACCCCCGCGGCCAGCATCCCGAGCAGCACCTCCAGGAAGAGGAGCCCGTTCCAGCCGAGGATGGCGTCCACGACGTACCCGGGCAGGAAGAGGGGCAGGTTCACCGGGTCCATGAGCGGCACGGGCGACCCGGCGGGGACGTTCTCCCAGGGACCGGGGCGGCCGAGCAGGTGCTGGGCCGCGCGCCAGAGCATCCACAGGTGGTTGTCGGTCTCCCCCCGCGGGTGCCCCAGGACCCGGCCCGGGTGCAGCACGAGCGGCCAGGTGACGGCCACCGTACCCGCGAGGGCGAAGGGGAGGTCCCAGCGCAGGGTGCGGGTGGAGGTCACGGCGGCCTACCCGTCCCGCGGGCTGAACTCGAAGTCGATGTCCTCGCCCAGCTCCCGCTTGAGGAAGGTCAGGAGCTGGGACCGGATGCGCACCTCGATCTGGCGGATGCGCTCCTTGCTCACCCCGAACCGCTCGCCGAGGACCGACAGGCTCACCGGATCCTGGGCCACGAGCCGCTGCTCCCAGATGAAGCGCTCCCGCTCGTCCTGCAGGCCGGCGGCGAAGGTCGCGAGGGCCTTCTGGACGATTCCGCCCATCTGGGTGCGGGCCACGTCCAGCTCCGGGTTGCGCCCCTGCTCATCCGCGATGACGTCGCCCAGGATCCGGCCGTCGGCGTCGGCGCCCACCGGCGAGTCGATGGAGAGGGCCGGCGCGCGCATCTGCTGATCCACGGCGATGACCTCGCTCTCCGGGACCGAGAGGCGCTCGCCGATGAGGTGGGGATGGGGGGTGAGCCCCTCCTTGAGGAGGCGCTCGCGCTCCTTGCGGAGCTGGAAGAAGAGCTGGCGCGCGGCCCGGGTGCTCCCGAGGCGCACCAGGCGGTAGTTGTCCATGAGGAAACGAAGGATCATCGCCCGGATCCAGTACTGGGCATAGGACGAGAACCGGATCCCCCGGTAGGGATCGTACCGGGACAGGGCCTGCACCAGCCCGACGTTCCCCTCCTGGATGAGGTCGAGTACGTTGGACCACTGGCGATGGTACTGGAAGGCCAGCTTCACGACGAGCCGGAGGTTCGCGGTGACCAGGCGCTCGCCGGCCTTGCGATCCCCGTGCTCGTAGTAGGCCGCCGCGGCCTCCCGCTCCTCCTCCGGCGTGAGGAGGGGGTGGCGACGGAGTTCCGCGAGGTATCGGCCGAGGAGATCGCGGCTGGCGATCTCCGCGGACGGCAGGCGGGCCGGCAGCAGGCCCGGCTCGAGCGGACGGCCCGCACCGGGGCCCATCGGGTCCTCGATCTCGGCCTCCTCATCAAGGTTCTCGAGTTCGTCGCTGCCGTTCATCGGGGGTCGACCCACCCGTCGAGGGGTACGCGGCGCCCCTCTATCCGGGGCCGCGCCCCCGGTGTACCCGCCGGTGCGTCGGAGCGCCGTGATACCATCGGCACCTCGAGCCGCCCTGGAGGCCCGGATGTCCCGCTGGCCGGCCGTCACGCTCCTGGTGCTCCTCCTCGCCGCGCTCGCGGTGGCCTGTCGCCGTGAGGAGGCACCTCCACCTCCTCCGCCGCCGGTCGTCGAGACCCCGCCCGCCCCACCTCCCGTGGATCCGCTCGACGTGGCGCTCGCCAAGGCGGACATCGGGGAGCACCGGGCCGCCCTCGCCGCCCTCGAGGGCCTCCTCCCCACCCGCTCGGACGACACCAGCCTATGGGCGGCCCTCGAGCGGGAGGCCCTGGCGGCCGGCACGGCCGGCGATCTCCTCGATCGTCTCTCGGTCTCCGAGGCCGTGGGCGGCCAGCGGGCCCTGCACTTCGCGCTCCGGGCGTCGCTCGCCCTCAACGCGGGCCGGCCCGACGCGGCGCTGGCGGCCGCCGCCGCCCTCGAGACCGAGGATCCGGGGGCGGCGGCCGCCCTCCGCGCGCGCGCGGCCCGGGCCGGCGCTCCGCTCGATGCCTCCACCCTCGATCCGTCTCGTCCGGCCGATGCGCTGGTGCTCGCGGCCACCGCTGCCGATCCCCGCCGGCAGCGGGAGGCGCTGGTGGCGGCCCGGTCCGTGCCCGGCTGGCGCGCGGCCCTGCTGCGCGGTGAACTGGACCTGGCCCTCTCCGACCTCGCGAGCGTGGAGCGCGAGACGGGGATCGCGCTTGCGGATCCCGATCCCCGCGCCCGGCTCGGTGCGCTGCTGCTCCGCCTCTCGGCGGCCGAGGGGCCGGCCGACGTCTCCGCCGCCGCCGTGGAGGCCGCGACGGCCGCGGCCGCCCAGCACGCCGGCGAGCAGGCCGCCGAACTCCTCCAACGGGCGGTCGTGGCGGATCTCATCCGTTCCACGCCCGATCCCGCGCTTCGTGCCGCCCGGGACCTGATCGCCGGACGACCGCCGGGGGACGATCCCGTGACCGCCCGTTTCGAGGCCAGCCTCGCCGAGGCCGCGCTCGCGGCGGGAGAGGCGGAGGAGGCGCTCGAGGCCAGCACCCGTGCGCTCGCGGGCGAGATGCGGGAGGGTCCGCGCCGGGAGGCGGCCTGGAGCCGCGCCCGCGCCGCGTACCGCCTGTGCAGCGCCCCGGATCTGGAGGAGGCGGCCCGCACGCTGCCCGAGGCCGAGGCCGCCGTAGTCTGGGGCCTCGTCGCGGTGTGCGAGGGGGACCTGGCCACGGCCCGGCCCGCCCTCAAGGCCGCGAGCCTGCCCCCGCCCGCCGCGGTGGACGTGGCCCAGGCCCGGGCACTCGCCTGGATCGGCCAGGCCCAGGCGGTGGAGGCTGCCCGCCAGGCTGTGGGGCTCGCCGATGCCTGGGGCCCGCTCGCGGCCCGCATCGAGGCCCGCCTCGCGCTCGAGCGCCACGCCCGGCTCGCGGGGCAGACCGCCACCGCCGCCTCCGCCCTGGCCGATCTCGAGCGGATCGCCCCCACGGACGCCGTCCGGATCGAGATCTACGCGCGCCGCATGTGCCTCGGCGTCCCTGCCGTGCTCCCGCCGCCGGGACCCGACGAGCCCCCGCAGGCCACGGCCTGGCGCGCGTTCGCGGAGGCACCTCCGCCCGAGGCGGGCGAACCCCCCGCCGTGGCCGCGTGGGCCGTGGGCCGACGGGCCCTCGCCGCGGGCGACTGGATCACCGCCGCCCGGATGATCCGGGCCGCCATGGTGTCCCTGCCCGTGGCCCGGCAGGGTCGCTGGGCCCCGCCGCTCGCCCTCGACGGCGCCGACGGACCCTCCTTCGAGACCGATCTCCGAGCCGCGCTCCCGGGTATGGGCCAGGGCGCCGAGGACCTGGTCCTCGCGCTCCACGAGTGGTCCCGCTACCGCCAGGGGGTACGCATCGGCGACCGCGTGGGCGACGACTTCACGCGCGGCATGGAGGACGCCCGGGCCACGGCCTTCCGCGCCGCCTGGACCCGCGAGCAGGCGCGCTCGCTCCAGTGGCTGGCGGGGACCGGCCCCTTCCCGCGGGAGCAGCGCGGCCAGACCGCCCAGGCCCTCGCCGAGGGCGGCCGGTGCGATCGCCCCATGGGCACGCCTCCGGCCGTCGTGTCCGTCCGCGGGCGCTTCCCGGAGGCCGCGGTGCTCTCGCTCCACCTCGGCGACCAGGCCGGCGAACTGCTCGTCCTCACCGCGGACGTCGCCCGCGTGGTCCCCGTTCCGGACCCGGCCCGGGTCCGGCGCCTCGTGGCGGGTTGGCGGGCCGCCCTGGAGGCAGGCCGCGCCACCGGCCAGCGGACCGAGGCCGCCGCGGGCGACGCACTCAGGGCGGCCACGCTCGACCTGGCCGGGGAGGCCCTGTCCGGCCTGCCCCACCTCGTCCTGGCCGTGGACCCGGACCTCCTCCTCTTCCCCTGGTCCACGCTGCCCGAGCAGTTCGAGGGACGGCGCTTCCTCGCCGACATCCGGACCGTGGAGACCGTGCTCCGGCTGGGCCAGACCATCCCCCCCGGCGCTCCCCCGTCCGAGGGCTACAAGCCCGACTTCTACGGATCGGGCGCCGAACCGGAGGAGACGATCGTTCCACCCGACGAGGCGGAGGCCGAGGAGGCCGCCGTGGCCGGGTTCTCGGGGTCCGAGATCGCCTACGTGACGCTCCCGTTCCGCCGCGGGTACGCCGTGGCGCGGGAGGGGACCGACGCCACCGCCGCCGACTACCGGGCGACGGCTGGCGGCGCGCGTTTCGTCCACCTCGCCGGCCTCGGGGCCGCCCCGGACGGCGGCTTCGCCTGGGCCACCAGCCGCGTGCCGCTCCCGGTCCTGCGCTGCACCCCGCTCCACGCCCAGCTCGTCACCCTTACCCGACCCGTGGATCCGCTCCAGCAGGTCGCCCGCGCCCGGGCCCTCCAGGACGCGGGGGCGCGGAGCGTGCTGCTCACGCTGTGGGAGGTCCCCCAACCGCTCCGGAGCCGCCTGTTGACGGCCATGTACGACGCCCTCGCCCAGGACCGGCCGCCGGCCCGGGCCCTCGCCGAGGCGCGCAGCGCGCTCCGGTCCGAAGCCGCCTTCGCTGCGGACCTCGAGGATCCGTCGTCCTGGGGCGCGTTCCTGATCCTCGGGGTGCCGTGAGACTGGCGGCGCTCCTCCTCCTGGGGCTCGCCTCCGCCCCCGCTCGGGCCGCGCCGCTCCTCGGCCCGGACGGCCCGGTCGCGTTCGGCCCGCTCCGTGGGCCACCTCCCGCGGTGGATCCCGCCGCCGGCCGCGGTCACCTCGTGGTGGACCCGGAGGACGGCCACCTCGCCCTGGCGGTGGTGGATCTCGTGGTCTCCGGGGAGCCCCACGCGCTCGTGCTGGGGCGGGCGTGGCACGACGAAGGGTGGGAGTGGCTGGGCCTCGACCGCGTCCTGGAGGACGCCCGCGGCGCCCGCCTCGTGGAGCCCGGGGGGGCCCACGATCGCCTGGACGCGCCCGATCCGCGCGCCGGGGCCGGGTCCTGGCCCGAGGGCACGCGCCTCGCGGACGCCGCGGGGCGCACGCTCGAGCGCACCGCCGAGGGCTGGACCCTCGACCGGGGCCGCGGGTGCACCGAGACCTTCGATCCGGACGGCCGCATGCTCGCACGGACGGGCTGTCCGGAGGCTCCCCTCCTGGCCGGCTGGCGTGACGGGGTGCTCGCCTCCCTGGCCCTGCCCGACGGCCGCCGGATCGAGATCGTGGAGGCGCCCGGCACTCAGACCCGGGGGCCGGCCCGGGTGGCCCGCGGCCCGGCGGGGTTGGAGGCCCGGTACGAGGAGGAGGCGGGCCGGCTCGCCGCCGCCCGCACCGCCGCCGGGGTGCGCCACCGCTACCTGTACGATCCGGAGGGACGGCTCCAGGCCGTCTTCTGGCCGGACGGCGCCCGGTGCGTGGTGGCGCGGGATCCCGCCGGGCGCGTCGAGGCCCTGACGGGCCCCGGGCCCGCCCGGTGGCGCTTCGCCTGGGGCCCGGCCGGTCTGGAGGCCGCCTGGGACGGGCGCGACACTCCGTGGAAGGTACGGCGCGACGCGGGCGGGGTGGCGGTCACGGATCCCGCGGACCGCACCGCCCGCCTCCTCCTGGAGCAGGGCCGGGTCACGGGATGGGTGGATCCCTCGGGGGTCCGTACGCGCGTGCTGCGCGACGCGGCCGGCCGCCCGGTGGGGCTCGACGCACCCGGCGGGGAGCGCTGGCGGCTGCGCATGGACCCCGCGGGCCGCCTCCTGGAGGCCATCGATCCCGCCGGCCAGCCCTGGCGCACGGAGCGGGACGCCGTGGGCCGGGTGGTGCGCCGGATCGCCCCCGACGGCCGGATCGTGCGCTGGCTGCGGGACGCCACGGGCGCCGTCACCGAGGTCCAGCGGGGCGACGAGCGCGTGGTCCTGCGCCGGGACCGGGCCGGGCGGGTGGTGGAGGTGCACCCGGGCACCGGGCTGGCCACCCGCCTCGAGCGGGACGCCGCGGGTCGGATCGTGGCCCTCACGGATCCGGCGGGCGGCCGCACGGTGCTGGTCGGGGCCCGCTCCATCCTGCCGGGCACCGCCACCGGCCCGGACGGGCAGGTCTGGACCTTCCCCGTCGATGCCCTGGGCCTGCCCGCGGGTCTGCAGGCGCCGGGCGGAACCGTGCTGGCCTGGCAGCGCGGCCCCGCGGACACCCTCACCGGGATCCGCCGGAACGACGCCCGCACGCGCATCGGCACGGGCTCCGACGGCCGACCCACCCGCATCGAGGACGCCCTCGGCCGCGTGACCGGGTGGGCCTGGGATCGGACGGGTCGGCTGGCGGCCTGGCTGGGGGCGGACGGGTCCGGCCTCGGACTGGGGCGGGACGCGCGCGGGGACGTGGCCACGGTGGCGTGGGGCGAGGCCCGCCTGGCCATCACCCGCGACGTCCTGGGCCGCTTCCTCGCCATCGGCCCGGAGGGAGGAGCGCCGCTCCTGGCCGTCCGGCGGGACGCACGGGGGGCCGTGACCGAGGTGGCCTGGGACGGGGGCACGCTCGGCCTCGGCCGCGACGCCGCGGGGCGGGTCACCCGGATCGCACTCGGCGGCCGGGAGATCGGCCTCCTGCACGGCGCGGCCGGCCGGGTGGAGTCCGTGGCGGAGGGGCCGGACCGCTGGGTGCTCGAGCGGGATCCGGGGGGCCTCGTGGCGGCCGTGCAAGGGCCGGGGACCACCTGGCGCCTCGAGCGCGGCCCGCGGGGGGGGGTGGACCGCTTCGAGGCCGGCGACCTGGCCCTGGCGATCGGGCGGGGCGCGAGCGGGCAGGTCCTGCGGATCACCGGCCCGGCCGGCGCAGTGCTGGGTGTGGACCGGGACGTGGCGGGCCGCCCCGTCTCGGTGCGCTTCCCGGACGGCGAGCGCCTCCGGATCCAGCCCGTGGGCGCCGGGGCGGACCTCGCCTGGGAGGACGCCGCGGGCCGGGCGACCCGCACGGTCCGCGTCCGGGCCGACGCCCTGGGCCGCCTCGCCTCGGTGACCGAGGGCCCGGTGGAGCGCCGCTACCGGTACGGCCCGCGCGACGAGGTCGTCGCCGTCGAGGAGGGCGAGGGGGCGTGGTCCCTGCTCCCGGGCCTCCTGGAGACGCCTGGGGGTACCCAGATCCGCCTGGAAGGCGGCGTCCCCCCGCAGGAGGGGCTCCCCCGGGGACCGGTCGCCGCCTGGGGCCTCGCGGGCACCCACCTGGCCTGGCGGACCGATCCCCGAGGGGGGATCGTGGCCGTGGAGGGCGAGGCCGGCACCGTGCGCCTCGCCCACGACCCCCTCGGCCGCCTCGTGGAGGTGGCGGTCGCGCCGGCCGGCGAGAGCACCCGGACCTGGCGCCTCGCCTGGGATCCGCTCGGCGGCTTGAGCTCCGTGGAGGGTCCGGAGGGGCGAACGGACATCATCACGGCCCTCGGCGGCCTCCGGGTCCTGTCCGGCGGGGGGCGGCGGGCGGTCGTGCTCGAGGGACCCCACGGGACGCGCGTGCTGGCCGCGCCCGAGGGCAGGGTCTCCCTCGCCGGCGACGGCCTCCTCGGCCCCGGCGGCTCCCCCGGCGGGCCGCCGGTCGGGGCCACGCCCGGGGGTCTGCCCGACGGGATCGTGCCCGGTCCCTTCGGCGCCTTCGGCCGGTTCCAGGTGTTCCCGGGCGGTCCGCTGGTGGGCCCCTCCGACGCGCTCGATCCCGTGACCGGGCAGCCCACCTCGGCGCCGCCCGTCCGGTGGCCCTGGGCGCCCGCGGGCTGGCCGCGCCCCGACGCCGCCACGCCCTGGCC
>JBFYZZ010000034.1:0-29363 GCA_041309225.1 Deltaproteobacteria bacterium
CGGCCCTGCGGGCCGACGTGGGGGGCGGCCTCCGGCCCTGCGGGCCTCCCCGCCGGTTGCGAGGCGGCTCCGGCCCTGCGGGCCTCCCCGCTGGCCACGAGGGGACTCCGGCCCTGCGGGCCTCCCCGCCGGCCGCGAGGTGCTGCCGGCCCTGCGGGCCGACGTGGGGGGCGGCCTCCGGCCCTCCGGGACACCCCGGTGCACGATCCGGAGCGGCAGACTACCGAGAAGACCGACGATCCGGGAGGATCATCCACCGGCAGGCTCTGGCTCGGCCCGACCCTCCCGGCGCTCCTTCCACAGGCGCGCGGCGGCGAGCAGCTCGTCCCGCACCAGCCGGTACACGCCGGGATCGGTGGTGAGGGCGGTGTGGCCCACGCCCTTGACCGCCACGTTCCGGACGGACGACGCCCCGGACCGCGGCCTGAGCACGGACGTCGGCCACGGGCAGACGAGGTCGGCGTGGCTGTACACGCTCACGAGCGGGATGTCGGACGGGAAATCGTCCTCGGCGAAGCGGCGGGGGAACGGCGCGCCGGAGCGGTGCCCGATGGGGATGGGCAGGCCCCACGTGGACAGCGGCATGCCCAGCAGGGCCGAGGTGGCGCTGTGGTGGGGGGTGCCCAGGGTGATCAGGGACCGGACCCGCTGGTGACCCCCGTGCTGCTGGATCCAGGCCCGTGCCACCAGGCCGCCCTTGGAGTGCCCGATCACGTGGACGCGATCGATGTCGTAGCGGACGCACACCCGTTCGACCTTCTCGCCCACCAGGGCGGCGAGGTCCTCGTGGGAGCGGGTGGCGAAGCGCGAGAGGATCCCCCCCAGGTCGAAGGAGAGAACACCGAAGCCGTCGTACCGCAGCCGGTCCTCCAGGACCTCCCAGACGTTGCGCGTCTGGAGGAAGCCCTGGAGGAGGAGGACGGTCTCCTCGTGCCGGGCGAAGTCGCCGCGGCGCACGATCCGGTTGCCGCGGAGGTAGACGCGTCGGATGCTGCCGATGTTGTCGCGCAGCAGGCGATACGGGGAGGTGGTCGGGGCGGACGGCAGGTGCGCTCCGGGGTGTCGCGCGGTCGGACCCGCCGCGCGCTGGAGGGAGGGTAAGATGCCGGTCCGCCCGGATGCAATGCGAAGCCTCGCGATGGGTTGCACGGGCCGACCGGATTCACTCCTTCGTCCGGGTCACCCGGTCCACCCCCCGGATCCGCTCCACCCGCTTGAGCAGGCGCCGGAACTCCCCCACGTCGCGCACCGTGACCTGAAGCCGGATGAGCCCCCGGCCCGCACCCAGCTGCCTGGCCTCGACCGAGACGATGTTGATGGAGAGATCCTCGCACTGCTTGGAGATGTCGGCGAGGATGCCGGGCCGATCGGCGAAGTCCACCTGGATCTCGCCGCCGTGCGCGCTCCGGCCGCGCGGATCCCACTCCACGGGGACCCGGCGATCGGGGGGCAGGCCGAGCAGCTGGGGGCAGTCCGAGCGGTGCACGGAGATGCCCCGGCCCCGCGTGATGAAGCCCGTGACCGACTCTCCGGGCAGGGGGCGGCAGCACCCCGCGTAGGACACGAGCACGTCCTCCTCGCCGTGGATGAGCACGGGGCTCTCCGCACGGGTGGGGGACGTGGGGGGGGGAGCCTCGGGCTCGCGGGCCTCCCCGACCCCGGGCGCCAGCTCCCGGACGACGCGGGACGGCGCCTGGCGTCCCCGGCCCAGCTCCGCGAGGAGGTCCTCCGCCTCCTTGAGGCCGTGGTCCCGGGCCACCGCCTTCAGGCGACCCTCCTTGATCAGGCGCGGGAGGGCGAGCCCCACACGGCGACACTCGGCGGCGAGCACGCTCCGGCCGAGCTCCACGGCCCGCTCCCGCTCCTGTGCCCGCACGGCCCTGCGGATCTTGGACAGCGCCCGGCCGGTGCGGGCGATGGAGAGCCAGTCGCGGCTCGGACGCTGGTCGGATCGGGTCACCACCTCCACGGTGACCCCGTTGGCCAGCTCGTGCCGGAGCGACACCATGCGGCCGTCCACCCGGGCCCCCGTGCACCGGTGGCCAGCTCGCTGTGGACGGCGTAGGCGAAGTCGAGGACCGTGGCGCCGGACGGGAGGGCCTTCACCTCCCCCCCGGGCGTGAGCACGAACACCTGCTCGGACAGGAGATCGGTACGGACCGTGTCGAGGAACTCCCCGGCGTCCCGTACGGACCGGGCGGCGTCCACCACACGGCGCAGGCGGGCCACCTGCTGGAGGTCCTCCTGGCGCACGTCGAGGCGGCCCTGCTTGTACCGCCAGTGGGCGGCGATGCCGTCCTCCGCGATCCGGTGCATCTCGCGGGTCCGGATCTGGATCTCGACGCGCTGCCCCTCCGGGCCGATCACCGTCGTGTGGAGGGACTGGTAGCCGTTGGGCTTGGGGACCGCGATGAAGTCCTTGATCCGGCCCGGCACCGGCGCCCACGCGCCGTGGATGTGGCCCAGGACCTCGTAGCAGGTGGGCACGTCGTCGACGAGGATCCGGAAGGCGACGAGGTCGTGGACCTGCTCGAACGGGATCCCCTGTCGGACCATCTTGCGGTGGATCGAGCACAGCCCCTTGGCCCGGCCGAATACCTCGCAGGAAATGCCGCGGGCGCGGAGCATCTCCGTGAGGCGGGCGGCCGTCCGGGCCACGTAGGGGTCGCGGGCCTCGCGGAACCGGGCCAGGGCCTCGTCCAGGGCCCGCCAGGCGTCGGGGTGGAGGTGCTGGAGGCAGAGGTCCTCCATCTCCTCCTTCAGGCGGCCGAGCCCCAGGCGATCGGCCAGCGGGGCGTGGACCTCGAGGGCCTCCTCCGCGAGGGCGCGACGGTCGGCCTCGGGCAGGGGGCCCATGGAGCGCAGGGTCTCGAGGCGCTCCGCGAGCCGGAGGATGACCACCCGCACGTCCCGGGCGAGCGCCAGGACCATCTTGCGGAAGTTCTCCGCCTGCGAGGCGGCACCCCGTTCGAAGCGCAGGCGATCGAGCCGCCGCACCGCCTCCACGAGGCCCGCCACCACGGGACCGGTCCCGGCCTCGATCTCCGCGCCGGGGATGCCGGGTACGAGGAGGAGGCCCGCGGCGACGGCATCCACGTCCATCCGGAGATCGGCGAGGACGGCCGCGATCCCGAAGCCCCGGTCGCGGGTGTCGGGGCTCCGGGATTCGAGCAGTGCGCTGGCCTGCTCGACCCCCTCGCATTCGGCGTCGGGGGCGTAGGCCCGGACGGCCGCGAGGACCTCGCCGAGCCCCACCGTCAGGTCCGCGCGAACCGTCGGACCCACGAGGATCGGCGGCTCCGCCTGAGGAGTTCGGCCACGAGGATGGCCTGGAGCTGGTCGCTGGCCGCCTCGAGGTGGTCGTTCAGGACGAGGTGGTCGAAGTCGCCGCAGGACTCGAGCTGCACGTGGGCTTCATCGAGGCGGTGCGCCAGCACCTCCGGGGGATCGGTGCCCCGGCGTTCGAGGCGCTCGGCCAGCGCCTCGAGGCTCGGTGGGAGCACGAAGACGGTGACCGCCCCCGGCCAGCGGCTCCGCACCTGGGCCGCGCCCTGCACGTCGATGTCGAGCAGGATCGAGGTGCCGGCGGCCATGGCGCGTTCGACCGGCTCGCGGAGCGTGCCGTAGCGGTGGCCGTAGACCGTGGCGTGCTCGAGAAAGGCGTCGTCGCGGACGAGACGGTCGAACCGGGCCTCGCTCACGAAGGTGTAGTCCACGCCCTCCGCCTCGCCGGCCCGCGGGCCTCGCGTGGTGGCCGAGACCGAGAAACCGAGGTGCGGGATCCGGGCGAGAATCCGGCGGACGAGGGTCGTCTTGCCGGTGCCCGAAGAGCCCGTGACGACGAAGAGCGCCCCCTCGTCGGGCGGCTCCCACCGCGTCAGGTCGATCGGCATCGTCACTCCACGTTGGCGGCCTGCTCCCGCATCTTCTCGAGGAGCGCCTTCATCTCCACGACGATCCGCGCCGCCGCGGCGTCGGGGACCTTGGCGCCCACGGTGTTGGCCTCCCGCCCCATCTCCTGGAGGAGGAAGTCCATCTTACGGCCCACGCCCTCCGAGGCCTCGAAGAGCGCCCGGAACTGCTCCACGTGGCTCGCGAGCCGCGCCAGCTCCTCGGAGACGTCGGCCTTCTCCGCGAGGATCGCGGCCTCCTGGGCCAGGCGGACCGGATCGATGCGGTCCCCCAGGAGGTGGCGGAAGCGCTCCTCGAGGCGGCTCGCCAGCAGGCCGTTCACGCGGTCGCGGTCGGCCTCGAGCATGCCGAGGAGGCGGACGAGCGCCTCGAGGTGGGCGCCGAGGTCTCGCGCCAGGGCGCGTCCCTCGGTGGCCCGCATGGCCCTCAGGTGGTCCACCGCGCCGAGGAGCGCGGGTTCGAGGAGGTCCCACTCGCGGCTCACGTCGAGGTCCTCCTCGGAGGCCTCGAGCACGCCGGGCTGCGCCACGAGGACCTCGAACGGCATGTGGCCCGGATCCTGCTGGACCCGGCGGGCCACCTCCTGCATGGCGCGCAGGTAGGCCTGGGCGAGCCGGAGGTTGGGGGTGACCGTCTGGGGACCCTCCCGGCCGGTCCGCCGGATGGTGCACTCGATGCGCCCCCGCTCGAAGGCGTCGCGCAGGCAGGCCACGATCCGGGGCTCCACGGCGCCGTACTCCCGTGGCACCCGGAGGGCGATGTCGCGGTACCGGTGGTTCACGCTCCGGATCTCCACGACGAGCGTGACGGTGCCGTTGGACGCCTCGCCCCGTCCGAAGGCGGTCATGGAGTGCACGGGATCCTCCGCTGTCGTCCTGCCACGCCGACGGGTCGACCTATCAGCGGCTCTCCCTGCAGGCGAGCCGGGCCCCGGACTCGGTGCAGACCCATCCTCCCCGGCGCTGGACCGGGGCGTCGAAGGCGCGGCGGATCCCGCCCACGACGGCACTGGCCTCGCACCTGCCCGGCACCACGTCCCAGATCACGCAGGACGGATCGCAGACGACCGGATCGGCCCCCTCGCACCGGACGGTCGGGGAGACACCCGAGAGGAACACGAACTTGACCTTGTCGATGCGGGATCCGGTGGGCTCGACGCCCTCGGCTCCCGGGACGCGGGCCACCTCGAAGGACGGATCGTGGTCCGCCTGGGCCGTGGGATGCTGGGCCTGGCCCGTGGCCTGGGGGACGGCGCGTACGAGGTGGCGGAGCAGCTCGCCGCTCGTCACGCGGCCGTCGCCGGAGGTGTCCGCCACGGCGCCCAGGGCCTCCACGAACGCCTCCCCGAAGGCGTGGGGCGCCCCGACCTCCCGCGGGCCGGTGGAGGCGACGACCAGCGAGGAGCGCCCCAGGGTCGGCCACTGGTCCGGCTGGGGACCGAGCAGGGCGAGGCCGCCGAGCGAGCCCGCTCGGGCGGCGTCGGTGGCCACCACGACGCGGCCGGCCCGGATGGACGCGCGCAGCGCCGCGGCGAGGGCCGAGACGGGCCACGACGTGCGCTCCACCGCATCGGGGTCCGTGTCGTGGAGCAGGAGGCGAGGCTCCCCGAAGTCGCCGCCGATGCCGTGTCCCACGAAGAACAGCAGGAAGAGGTCGGCCGGCCCGGTGCGCGGGCCGATCTCCCTGGCGAGGACCGTTTCGAGGTGCGATCGGGTGGCGCTGGCGTCCGTGTAGAGCCGGACCTGGTCGAACCCCGCCCGCTCGAGGGCCTCGGCCACACGGGCGGCGTCGTCGCGGGCGCCCTCCACGGGGAGGATGGGGCCCAGGGCGCCGTAGTCCTCCACGCCCACGACCACCGCGAGACGGCGGGGGGTGTCGGCCCGCGCCGGCGGGGCCGCGAGGACCACGAGGAGCGCCAGGCCCGACGGAACCCTCATGGCGCTGCGGCGCCGGCCTCCCCTTCGGGCGCCTCGGTGGACGGCGCGGGGAGGCCACCCGAGGCCTCCTCGAGGCCCGCGGCCTTCCCCAGCTGCGGGGGCGCCTGGCCCTCGAGGGCGGCATTGTAGGCGAGCTCGATGTTCGCGAGGATCTTGGAAACGTCGCCCTCCGGGTAGCGCGCCTTCAGTTCCGCCAGGATCCGCCCCTCCTCGTCGAGGGCGGCCTTCTGGGCCTCCTCCGTGCCGTCGGTGCGGTTGGCCGAGCGCAGCGCCCGGGCCACGGTACGGGCCTTGGACGCGTCGTCCTCCTGCCCCTGTCCGGCCATGAGGTTGCCGATCCGCATCCAGCGCTTGGCGACGGTCTGGACGTGCTGGAAGTACGGGGTGGCCCGCCGGGCGGCGCGGGCCTGGGTGGCCTCCCGCTTGGCGGGCGAGACGTCCGCGTCGAGGACCTCCGTGCGCGTCTTCATGGCCTTCGCGGGCTTCTCGACGGTCGGGCGCCCCACGGCGACCTGGTTCTCCCCGCCGCCGTCGCCCCCGGGCAGCAGGAGGATGAGCGCCAGTGCGGCGCCGGCGATGAGGGCGAGGACGAGGATGATCTTGCGGTTCACGGGGCACCCTTCGGTGGGAGGGAGGGCGAGCCGGGACGAGCCCGCGTCGTACCGAGGGGCATAACCGCCCGGGGATGGACGAGGGGGAGCCCCCTCCACCCGGAGCGCCGAGGACGGCGGGTGCGGCCGCTCGTCGGGCGTGGGGTCGCGACGCGGGCTACCCCGCGCCGCGGACGTCCCGGACCACGCGCTCCACCTCGGGGTGGAGCTGGTACAGCGTGATGACCTGTCCGAACGTGTTCTTCCACTGCCGGACGCGCTCTCGGGAGACGTGGAACTCGTCGGCGATGGCCTGGCCGCTGGCGCCCGACGCCAGTGCCTCGAGGAGGCGCCGGAACCTCGAGCGGCCGTAGGTCTTGATGAAGTTCCGGGCGACCCGTTCCCGGCTCTTGGCAGAGGGGATGGCCATGGAGTGCTCCTGGTCCAGACCGGGGGGGTGCCGGGTCCGGCGCGCCCCGGTGCGGGGTCGGAGGGGCCGACCGTCCGCGATCCGAGCTCATCCTACCACGTAGCATTGACGTGTCAATGTCAAATCCTGTCCTGTATTCCAGGTGTGCGGGCATCCCCGAGTCCGGAACCGGGATCCGGTCCTCCAAGGCGGTCGCGTCCCGGCCCGGCGGGGTAGAGGAGGGGCGATCCCCGGTCCGCCGGAGCCTGCCATGGACACCCCCTCGCCCCGCCGCACCCGCATCGTGGCCACCGTAGGCCCCGCCTGCCGGGACCCCGCCGTGCTGGACGCGCTCGTCGACGCGGGCGTGGACGTCTTCCGCATCAACGCGAGCCACGGCACGCCGGCCACGATCGTCGAGGACGCCGGGCGGGTCCGGGCGGCCGCCCGGCGCCGGGGCCGGCGTCCGGCGGTGCTGCTCGACCTGCAGGGCCCCAAAATCCGCACCGGCCCTGCCGAGGCGCCCCTGGTGGTGGCGGCGGGCGACCGCTTCGAACTCGTGATGGACCCCGGCCTGCCCGCCGCCTCCGGTCGCGTGGGCACGACCTGGCCCGCCCTGGCCGACGACCTGGCCCCCGGCGACCGTGTGCTCTTCGCCGACGGCGCGCTGGCCGCGCGGGTGGAGGCCGTCCGGCGCGAGTCCGGACCAGCCCGCGTGGTGCTGGTGGCGGAGGAGGCCGGCCGCATCGGAGCCCACAAGGGGATCAACGTCCCCGGCCGCCCGCTCTCGGCGCCGGCGCTCACCGACAAGGACCTCACCGATCTCGAGGCCGGCGTCGAGGCCGGGGTGGACTGGATCGCGCTCTCCTTCGTGCGCCGGGCCGCGGACATCGATCGGCTGCGCCAGGCGCTCGGGCGCCTGGGCCACGGCCGGCTGCCGGTCTGCGCCAAGATCGAGAAGCCCCAGGCGCTCGACGCCCTCGACGCCATCCTCGACCGCTCGGACGCCATCATGGTGGCGCGCGGCGACCTGGGCGTCGAGATCCCCATCCCGGAGGTCCCACTGGCACAGAAACGCTGTATCGAGGCGGCCAACCGGGCGGGCGTGCCGGTCGTCACCGCGACCCAGATGCTGGAGAGCATGGTGGTCGCGCCCCGCCCCACACGTGCCGAGGCCAGCGACGTGGCCAATGCCATCCTCGACGGCACCGACGCGGTCATGCTCTCGGGCGAGACCGCCGCCGGCGCCTGGCCCGTGGCCGCCGTGCGCGTCGTGGACGCCATCGCCCGCGCGGTCGAGGCGAGCCCCTGGCTCCGCCGGCCCGACCTCGAGGCCCTCCCCACCCACCCCGGCATCGGACCCACCGTGGTGCGGGCCGCCTGCTGGGCCGTCCGGGAGAGCCCCCGTCCCCTGGTGGTCTGGACCCGCTCCGGCGCGTCGGCGGTGGTGGCCTCCAAGTCCCGCCCGCCCGGCCCCCTCTTCGCACTCTCCCCCGAGGACGACACCATCGCACGGCTCGCGCTCGCCTGGGGGGTCACGCCGATCCGGGTGCCCGAGACCCGGGGCGCCTCCGCCATGATCGCCGCCGCGTCCAGGACCCTGCTCGAGGGCGGGCACGTCCCTCCGGGCACGGAGGTGGTGATCCTGGCCGGTCGCGCCCCCACCCGGGGATCCACCAACGTGCTGACGGTCGAGCGCGTGGGGGCGGAGCGGGTTGACACCGACATCCCCTCGCAGTAGGGTTCGCCGAAGTGAGGCGTTCCATGTCCCTTCCGAACCTGCTGACCGTGTGGCGCTTCCCGGCTGCGGTGCTGTTCCTGGCCTGGTACCTCGTCACCGGCGAGGGCGGGGCGCTCCAGGGCGCGATGCCGTCATGGGTGGTCTTTCTCGGCCTGCTCGTCCTCACGGTGGCGGTGGAGATCTCCGACATCCTCGACGGCCGCCTCGCCCGGAAGCTCGGCCAGGTCAGCAACCTCGGCAAGATCCTCGACCCGTACGCCGACGCCACCTTCCACCTCACGGTGCTCCTCTGCATGGCCAGCGACGCCTGGGGCACCTGGGTCCCGCTCTGGATGGTCATGGTGACCTACTACCGGGAGGTCGTGGTCCACGTCGTCCGCTCCCTGGGGCAGGAGCAGGGGCTCTACATCCACGCGCACTGGACGGGAAAGGCCAAGACCACCGTCCTGGGCATCGCCTGCATCGCCCTCCTGCTCTGGGCGACGATCCGCTCGGCCATGGGCCTCGCGGGCCCGGCGTTCGAGCACGAGATGGCCCTCGTCGCCCTTCCGTTCCTATGCCTCATCGTCCTGCTCTCGCTCTGGTCGGGCACCGGCTACGTCTGGAGGAACCGCTCCCTCTTCGCCGGCTTCAAGGCTCCATAACCGGCGCTTGCCTCATCTCCCCCCGGACGCCTCGTGGAGCCGGGCGGCCAGGCGCTCGGCCGCATGGGCCTCCACCTCCGCCTCCAGTTCGCGGAACAGGGTGACGAGGCGCAGGGCGTCCGGGGTGAGGGCGGTCGATCCGCCGGCGCGGCCCCCCGCCTGCGTGGCGACCAGCGGAAAGCCCAGGGCCGCCTCGCCCCCTCGGACGAGGTCCCAGGCGTGCCGGTAGGACATGCCCGCCGCCCGAGCGCCCGCCGCCAGCGTGCCCGCCCCGGCCACGGCGGGCAGGAGGGTGGCCAGGCCCTCGCCCAGCCCGTGCCGCCCGTCGATCTCGAGCCACACCTTGGTGCGGGCCCGCAGCACGCCGGCCAGCAGGTGGGCCCGCTGTGAGGCCAGCACCGCGCGGACCGCGGCACGCACGGCCGGATCGGGCAGGTGGGCGGCAAGGGGGGCATCCCAGGCCTCCTCGGGCACGTCCCGGGCCACGACGAGGTGGGCCCGGGCCCTCAAGGCGCCGGCGTCCGGGCGGCGCCGGGCGTCCTCCACCGGACCGTCCACGAAGATCACGAGGTCGCCCACCCCCTCGAGGGCGAGGGTGTTGGACTCCACGACGAGGTGTTCGCACGCCGGCGGGGCGGCGAGGAGCGCGCGGACCCGGTCGACGTCGTGCAGAAGGGGCGTGGCCCGATCGGCCCGTGCCTCGCCGTGGCCGTGCTTGACGTGCATCGCGCGGGGCAGGGCTGCGAGGATGCGCCTCGCGACCCAGGATTTGCCCACGCCGCGGGCAGCTCCGCAGACCAGCCAGATCACGACCCTTCCCTCACGGGAAGCACCCGAGGGAACAGTCGTGGACCTTGATGTCCAGGTGGTTCAGCAGCCGGCCGAGCTCCTTGGTGCCGATGCCGAGCCGCGGCGCCATGCCCAGCGCCACGGCGCACCGGATGGTGCCCCCGGCGGGCAGCGTGGCGGCGTCGGCCTCGCGGCGGGGCCCCTCCTCGGCCGGCAGCACGCGCACGGGGGCCTCGACCTCGGGGAGGACGGCCAGCGGGATGGCCGCCTCGGCCAGGAACGCCCGTACGCTCGTCTCGAGGACGGGGGGGAGGAAGATGCCGGAACCCATGAACCACCTCCGATCCCGCCCATACCTAACCGACCGACCGCGCTGGACGGCCCCCGCGGCCCCGGGTAGCCCGTCCGCGTGTCGCGTCGCCCGCCTCCTCCCTTCCCACTCCGCATCGAGCGCCTCGAGCTCGGCGGCGTGGGCGCGGGCACGGCGCCGGACGGCCGCACGGTCCACGTGCGGGGAGCCCCGCCGGGGGCGGTCGTGGAGGTCCAGCCCTTCGCTCGCCGCCGCGGGATCGTCCACGCCCGGCGCCTCGCCCTCGAGGAACCCCCGCCCGGCGGGGTCGTCCCCCGCTGCGCCATCCACGGGACGTGCGGCGGGTGTGTGCTCCAGGAGATGGACCTGGCCGCCCAGCGGGCCGCGCGCCACGACCTCGTCCTGCGCGTGGTGGGGGACCCCGGCTCGGCGAGGATCCACACGCCGACCGGGACCGGGCTCGCCTACGGGTACCGCAACCGGGTGGAGCTCACCTACGGATCGACCCGCTGGCTCGAGGCAGCGGATCGGGACGCGGGCGTGCCGGGCCAGGGCCGGTTCCTCGGGTTCCACGCCGCCGGCCGCTTCGATCGCGTGGTGGACGTGTCCCGCTGCGAGCTGGTGCCCGAGGGCCTGAACGAGGTCATCACCCGGGCCCGCGCCCACCTGGCCCGTTCCGCGCTGGAGGCGTGGAACCCCCGCCTCCACCAGGGATTCTGGCGCCACCTCCTGCTCCGGATCGCCTCGGGGGGCGGCCGTCTCGCCGCGGTGTTCACGGCACCGCCCGCCGGCCCGGAGGCCGAGGCCGAGGTCCGGGCGCTCGGCGACGCCCTGCCCTCGGGCACGGGACTGGCCTGGTACGTGAACGCGCGACCGGCCGACGCCGCGACCGGCGTGCTCCAGGCCGTCGTCCGGGAGCCGGCGACCCTCGAGGAGCGCGTGGGGCCGCTGCGCCTCCGCCTGGGGCCCACCTCCTTCTTCCAGACCTCCACCCCGGGCGCGGAGGTCCTGTACGCCACGATCGCCGCGCTGGCGGGCGGGGGGGGGCGCCTGCTCGACCTCTACTGCGGGATCGGGGCCATCGGCCTCTGGCTCGCGCCGTCCTTCGACGAGGTGATCGGCATCGAGGCGTGGCCCGCGGCCGTGGACGACGCCGGGGAGAATGCGCGACGGAACGGGATCGGCCACATCGAGTTTCGCTGTGGACCGGTCGAGGATCGGCTGCCGGGCCTCACCGGCGACGTGGCGGTGGTGGACCCGCCCCGTGCGGGACTCCACCCGCGTGCCTCGGCCGCCCTCGTCACCTGCGGTGTGCGGCGCGTCGTCTACGTCGCCTGCCACCCGCCGAGCCTCGCCCGCGACCGGTTCGTGCTCGAGGAGGGCGGGTACCGCATGACGGACCTGTGCACGGTGGACCTGTTCCCCCAGACCGGCCACGTGGAGGTCGTCGCCGCCTTCGAGCGGGCCACGGCCTGGCCGGGACGATAAGCCGAGGATCATGCGCACCTCCATCCTCCTCTTCGGCCTCGTCCTCGTCGCCTGCGACGACGAACCCCCCGTGGACGACACCGCCCCCACCGGCACCGACGCCGACGGCGACGGCTGGACCGTCGAGGAGGGCGACTGCGACGACGGAGATCCCGCGGTCCACCCCGACGCCGACGAGGTCTGCGGCGACGGCGTGGACCAGGACTGCGACGGGACGCCCGCGGGCTGCGGGATCTGGGGGTCCACGAGCCTCGACGAGGCCGTGGCCAGGCTGGAGGGGGAGGCCCAGAACGACCTGGTGGCCGACACCCTCGCCATCGTCCCGGACCTCACGGGCGACGGCCTCCCGGACCTGGTGGTGGCCGGTGCCGACGTCTCCGAGTCGGTCTACGTGGTGTCCGCGGCCACCGCCCGCATCATGTCCCTGGCCCAGGCCGACGCCATCCTCCGGGGCGACGGCATGACCGGCGCCGACGTCGCGGACGGCGGAGACCTCGACCTTGACGGATCCAGGGAGCTCCTCGTGGGCCAGCCCGGTGGGATCCACGTCGTCTCGGGCCCGGTCACCGGCGAGCTGGCCGTCGGGGACGCGTCCGTGTTCATCCCCGGCGACGCAGAGGAAAGCGCCGGGACGCGTGTGGCCGGCGGCTGGGACGTGAGCGGCGACGGTCTCGACGACCTCCTCGCCGGCGCCCGCCTCGCCGACGGGGGAGGCATGGACGCCGGAGCGGCCTACCTCGTGTACGGCCCCATCGACGGCTCCGAGACCCTGGCGAAGGCCGACGCGATGCTGGTCGGCGAGGACAGCCGCGACCTGGCCGGGTACCCGGTGGCGATGGCCGGCGACGTCGACGGCGACGGCATCGGCGACATGCTCGTCGGGGCCGAGGGGGTCTCCACGTCCGGCAAGTGGTCGGGCGCCGCCTACCTCGTCCTGGGCCCGGTCAAGGGCACGCTCGACCTCGGGGACGCCGATGCGCGGCTCCGCGGGGAGGCCGAGCGCACCTCCACCGGCGCGGCCCTCGCGAGCCTCGGCGACATCGACGGCGACGGCTCCGACGAGTTCGCCGTCGGCGCCCCGTCCGGGGACGGGGACGCCACGGACTCGGGTCTGGTGTACCTCTTCCTGGATCCTCCGGTCGGATCCGACACCGTGGCCACAGCCGAGGTGGTCCTGAGCGGCGCCCAGGCCGCCGAGGGCGCGGGGAGCAGCCTCGCCGCGGGCGACCTCGATGGCGACGGCCACCGGGACCTGCTCGTCGGCGCCCCCCTCCACACGGCGCTGAAGGACCGGGCGGGCGCCGTCTACGTGGTGTACGGCCCCATCGTGGAGAGCATGTCCCTCGCGCTCGCCCAGGCCCAGGTCGTGGGCGAGGGCGCCAACGAGGCCGCCGGCACCGCGGTCGCCAGCGGCACCGACGTGAACGCCGACGGGTACGACGACCTCTTCATCGGGGCCGCCCAGTATGGCGGGGCCGGCTACTACCGCGGCGCGGCCTACCTCCTCTACGGCGGCGGCTACTGACCCGAGGGGCCCGGGAGCGGGGGCGTGGCGGCGAGGCGCCCGCAGGCGTCCCAGGTGAGGACACGCCCGCCCAGGAGGCGCTCGTCGGCCGTCCCGTCCGGCGCGGTCTCGACCAGCGCGGCGCGCAGCCGGCCGGCCACCTCCAGGGCCCGATCGGCCGGATCGCGAACCAGGATCAGCACGTTGCGGTCCCTGAGCAGCAGGATGCCCGCGCCGTCGCCCGCGGCCTCGGCCAGAGCGATGCCCGGGAGATCGGGCAGCCCGCGGGTGGACACCGCGGCCCGCTGGAAGGCGAACTCGGCGCCGGCAGCGGCCTCGTCGGGGAGGATCCGGACCCGGACGAACCCGCCCGCCTGCAGGGGCGCCTGCCAGCCCGAGGTCTCGACCGAGAGCATCGGGACGCCCAGGCCCAGGTCGGGGAGGCGGGAGAGGGGGACACCGGCCCAGGGAGGGGACGCGGGCGGATCGGCCCCGGCGAGGCGGGTGGCCAGGAGGAGACCGAGAAAAAGGACGTTCATTGCACGATCACCTGCTCGCTGTACTGATAGCCGGCCGTTCCCGACATCACCAGGCGCTCGAGGTATTCGTCGCCCGGGATGTGCTGGACCATGAGGAGGGTGTTGGGCGGGTGGGAAGGGTCATCGTCCCCGTCGAGGGCCAGCGTGGCGTCCCAGATGGTGGTGGCCTCGTCGTCGGTGGTGACGGCGTGGTACGAGAAGCCGCAGCTCGAGGGGCCGAAGGGGCAGTGGGTGAACTCGTCGCAGCCGATGGCCAGGATGTAGTTGAGCTGGTAGTTGGACAGGATGATCGTGTAGTCCAACGGCACGCCGAGCATGTTGGCCCAGGCGACCATGATGGACGCGCAGTCGCTGCAGTTCACGATCCGGCCGAAGCGCCGCTCGAGGTAGGCCGAGAGCACGAACACCGCCTGCTCGTACCCCGAGATGTAGTCGGTGTAGTAGGACGCGCCGTAGTCGGTGTCGTACTCGATGTCGTGGTCGTAGTAGACCCAGTCCACCAGGGCGTCGAGGATCGCGTCGGGATCCGGTGCCACGCCCGCGAGGGCCCTGAGGGCGGGGTCCACGGCGGCCGCCCACGCGGTCTGATCCTCGCGTGTCCGGGTGAAGGTGGGGCTGTCGTAGAGCGCGTAGAAGCGGACCGGCAGCGACTGGACGCCGATCGTGTGGGTGACCGCGTCGTCGTCGGTGACCTCGAATACGATCTCGAGGGTCGTCTCCACCACCGAGGGGCCGGCTGCGACGGGCGCTTCGGCCTGGAGCACCACGGGCGTGCCGGGCACGATCCCCACCGCGCCCGCGAGGGCGGTCCAGCCGGGGATCCGGAGCGAGACGCCCGCCCCCTCGAGACCCGTGGTGCCGAGCACCGTGACGTCGCCCAGCTCGAGCGTGAGGATGGGCTGGCTGTCCCAGGTGAACGCCAGGGGGAGGTTGCCGCGGCGGGGCTCGTCGGCCAGGTCGTCCGTGACCGCCGGGAACTGGGAGGCTTCCCCCACGCCGTCCTCGAGCGCGGAGAGGGAGACGAAGGGCTGGTCGAGGTCCTGGAGGGAGCGGCTGGCGTACCACCAGAGAGCCACGGCCTCGGCGGAGACGCCCTTGTCGCCCTCGGCCCAGGCGCGGGCGACCCCGCAGCGCACGACCCGGACCTCGGTGGCGTCCACGGCGGTCGCCTCGTCACGGAGGGCCATGGCCTCGATCGTGTAGGTGCCGGAGGGGACCCGGTCGCCCTTGGCGTCGCGGCCGTCCCAGGTGGCGGTGGGCGTGGCCACCTCGAGGCCCTTGGCGTCGAGGACGCGAATCCGCACCTCGTACGCTCCCATGGACGTCAGCGTGAGGACGAGCGGACCGCCGAGGACGGGGTCGAACACCGGCGCGGCCTCGATCGAGACCGTCACGTCGGGCGCGGTGTCGTCGGGCGCGGTGTCGTCGGGCGCGGTGTCGTCGGGCGGGGTCTCCGTGTCGCGGTGCGGTGGCCCGGTGTCGACCGGCTCGGACGAGTGGCAGGCGGCCAGGGCGAGCAGGAGGAGGAGGGTGCGGCGCATGGTCGCAGTATAGGACGCCCGCAGGGCCTCGACCACGGTCCGGAGCGCGGACGAGGGGGTGGCCGTCTACGAGGTGCTGCGCGGCCTCGACGGCGTGCGGATGCTGCTCTGAATCAGGTGCCCGAGGCCGGCGCCGGGGGGGTGAAGACGCGGCTGGCGAGCTCCCGGTCGAGCATGAAGAGCCCATGGCCGGTGTCGCCGAGCAGCTTGAGCTTCTGCACGATCTCGTCCGCGCTGGCCTCCTCCTCGACCTGCTCGGTCACGAACCAGTGGAGGAAGACCTGCGTGGGGTAGTCGTCGGCCTGCCGGGCGAGGGCGGTGACGTGGTGGATCCGCCCGGTGATGTGGACCTCGTGGTCGAACGCCGCCTGGAAGGCCGCGAGAGGCGAGGCCCACTCCGTCGCGGGGGCGGAGATCGCACCCAGGGCCACCCGGCCGCGCCGCCCGTGTACGAAGTCGTAGAACATCCGGGCGTGGACCAGCTCCTCCTGGGCCTGCACGAACATCCAGTGGGCGAAGCCCGGGAGGTTGATGGACTGGAACCAGGCGGACATGGAGAGGTAGAGCCAGGCGGATCCGGTCTCCTCGTGGATCTGCACGTTCAGCTCGTGTTCGATCGCGGCCTTGAGCATCGTGTCCTCCTTCGGTGGGTGTGTCCCGTAGCCCCCAAGGGGGGTCGCGGGCAACGGGCTTCCGGAGGAGCCGCCACCCGAGCCGGATGTCACGCAGCCGGCCCGTGCCGGGAGCTGGCGCTTGCCCCGCGGCCAGACCCGGGCCAGAATGTCCGAGGACCCTCCGGTCGACCCCGGCCACGCCAGGAGACACCATGCTGCGCCTCCTCCTCCTCGCCTCCGTCCTCCTCCTGCCCGCCTGCGGCGGTGCGGATCACGACGGCGACGGGTTCTCCGAGAAAGACGGCGACTGCAACGACGACGACTCCCTCGTCAACCCCGACGCGGACGAGGTCTGCGACGGCGTGGACAACGACTGCGACGGCGAGGTGGACGACGAGCCGGTGGACGCCCCGATCTGGTACACCGACTCCGACGGGGACGGGTTCGGCGATCCGGCCACCGGGTTCGCCGCCTGCGACGCCGACGCGGGGGAGCTGGTGGACAACGGGCTCGACTGCGACGACGACGACCCCGCCGTGAACCCGCTCGCGATCGAGTCCTGCGACGGGATCGACAACGACTGCAACGGCACCACCGACGACGGCTACGCCGAGGACGCCCTCACCTGGTACGCCGACGCCGACGCCGACGGGTACGGTACGCCCGTCTACACCACCGAGGCCTGCGACCAGCCCGACGGCTACGTCGGGAATCCCGACGACTGCGACGACAGCGAGCCGGCCGCCTGGCCGGGCGCCGACGAGACCTGCGACGGGATCGACAACGACTGCAACGGCGAGATCGATGACGGCGTCCTCGATCCCGTCACCTGGTACCGCGACGCCGACGGCGACGGCTACGGCGATCCCGACGACACGATCCTCACGTGCACGCCGCCCGAGGGCTACGTGCTCGACGGCACCGACTGCGACGACGGCGACGACACCGTCCACCCCGACGCCCGGGAGTACTGCGACACCCTCGACAACGACTGCGACGGCGAGATCGACGAGGACGGCACCGACCCGTACACCTTCTACATCGACGCCGACGGAGACGGCTACGGCGATCCCTCGGTCACGGCCGAGGACTGCCTGCCGCCCGAGGGGTTCGCGGACAACCCCGACGACTGCGACGATGCGGACCCCGACGTCCACCCCGGGGCCGACGAGTACTGTAACGGCGTGGACGAGGACTGCGACGGGTTCATCGACGACCACGCGCTGGACGAGTCCATCTGGTACTACGACGCCGACGCCGACGGGTACGGCGATGCGCTCAACACCACCACCGCCTGCGACCGGCCGGCCCGGCACGTCGCCGACGACACCGACTGCAACGACCTCGATCGCAACACCCATCCGGGCGCGCCCGAGACCTGCGACGGGGAGGACAACGACTGCGACGTCGAGATCGACGAGGACGCCGTCGATGCCTCCACCTTCTGGGCCGACACCGACGGCGACGGCTACGGCGATTCGGCCGTGTCGATCGAGGCCTGCGAGGGCATCGAGGGGTACACCTCCAACGACGACGACTGCGACGACACCGACCCGGCGATCCATCCGGGGGCCGACGAGTCCTGCAACGACGTGGACGACGACTGCGACGGGACCACCGACGAAGCCTCCGCGATCGACGCCACCACCTGGTACCTCGACTACGACTCCGACGGATACGGCTCCTCGGCCGTGACCCGCATCGCGTGCGACGAGCCCAGCGGGTACACCTCCAACGCCGACGACTGCAACGACCGCCGCGCCGACATCTACCCCGACGCCCCCGAGTACTGCGACGGCGACGACAACGACTGCGACGGCGAGACCGACGAGGAGTCCGCGGTCGACGCCGGGACCTGGTACGCCGATCGCGACGGCGACGGCTACGGCGATCCCGCCTCCAGCGCCGTCGCGTGCAGCCGGCCGGCCGGCTACGAGGACAACGGCGACGACTGCGACGATGGGGACCCCAACGTCTTCCCCGACGCCAACGAGTACTGCAACGGCTACGACGACGACTGCGACGGGGAGGTCGACGAGCGCAGCGCCCTCGACGTCACCGCCTGGTACCTTGACCGGGACGGCGACGGCTACGGCAACGCCGCCTACGTCACCTACGCCTGCGACGAGCCCGAGGGGTACGGCCCGGAGTTCGGAGACTGCGACGACACGGACGCCGCGATCAACCCGGGCGCCGTCGAGATGTGCGACTCCGACGACAACGACTGCGACGGCGTCGTAGACGAGGACGACGCGGCGGACGCCTCCACCTGGTACGCGGACACCGACCGGGACGGGTATGGCGACCCCACCACCACCACCACCGCCTGCACGCGGCCCTCCGGGTACGTCGCGACCGACGACGACTGCGACGATGGCGAGGCCACCACCCACCCGGGCGCGGAGGAGGTCTGCAACGACGGCGTCGATAACGACTGCGACGGGGTCTTCGGGCCCTGTGTCCTGGACCTCGACGCCGCGGACGTGATCTTCGCGGGCGAGGCCTACGCCGACTACGCCGGCACCTCGGTGGCCGCCGGGGCCGACATCGACGACGACGGCTACGACGACCTGCTCATCGGCGCCGAGTTCCGCGACGAGGGCTCCGACACCGACGCGGGCGCCACCTACCTGTTCTACGGACCGGTCGCGGAAGGGGCCATCGATCTCTCCGCCGCCGACAACATCCTCGTGGGTGAGGACGCCTCCGACCAGTCCTCCACGGCGCTCGCCATGGGAGGCGACGTCGACGGCGACGGCATCTCCGACCTGCTCATCGCGGCCAAGAAGAACACGGCCGGCATCGGGATCGCGACCGGGGCCGCCTACCTCTTCTACGGGCCGGTTTCCGCCTCGGCCGACTCGCTCGCCGACGCGGACGTCAAGATCGGCGGCAACTCCGCCTGGGACTATACCGGCATCACCCTCGACTTCGCCGGCGACATCGACGACGACGGCTACGAGGACCTCCTCGTCTGCGCCACCACCGACGACGCCTACGGCGCCAACGCCGGCACGGTGTTCGTAATCCGGGGCCCCATCGCCTCCGACATGTCGGTCAACAGCGCCGACTATACCCTCGGGGGCGAGACCGCCTACGACTCCACCGGCCTGCCGTCCTCGGCCAGCGACGTCGACGGCGACGGCCAGGACGACATCCTCGTGGGCGCGCCGAACCAGGACCTGGGCGGCACCACCAGCGACGCCGGCAAGGCCTACCTGGTGTATGCCGACGGGCTCACGAGCGGCAGCCTCGGCACGGTGTACGACGCGTACTTCTACGGCGCGTCGGGCGACCGCCTCGGCACCCGGGTGGGCTCCGCCGGCGACGTCGACGATGACGGGTACGGCGACATCCTGCTCAGCGCGAACCTGGCCGACGGCGGCGCCAACAATGGCGGCGCGGTCTACGTGGTCTACGGGCCCGTCTCCGCCGGCTCGTACCTCGCCTCCTCCGAGGCCTCGATGACCTTCTACGGCGAGGAGTCCAACGGTCACCTCGGCACCGCGGTGCAGGGCGGCTACGACTACGACGGCGACGGGGTCCACGACCTCCTGGCCGGAGCACCGGACACCGACGGGAACGCAGGGTGGACCTACCTCTTCCTCTCACCGACCGACGGCACCTGGTACAGCTCCGAGGCCGACGCCACCTTCCGGGGCGAGGATGCCAGCGACTACGCGGGCGCCACGGTGGCCTTTGCCGGTAACGTCGAGGGGGCCGGCGGCGACGACGCGATCCTCATCGGCGCCAGGGGCAGCGACCGGGGCGGCGCCGAGTCCGGCGCTGCGTACCTGATCTACGGCCTGTCGGAGTAGCCGGTCCGGTCGGCCACCGACCCCTCGGTCGTGAGGAGGGTGGCGACGTCCGTCACGAGGTGCCGGGCCAGGTCCCGGCCCACGGCACGGGGCCCGGACACGGCCGAGAGGACGGTGTCATACCGGTCCGCGTAGCGGAGGTAGACCTCGCCGTCGGGGGCGACGAGCGCCACGCCGAGCGTGGCCGAGACGAGCACCGGATCGGTGTCCGGGTCCACGTAGACCACCCGGTCGCCCGCCCGCGTGGTGGAGGCCGGCACGGACACGCTCTTCAGGGGGATCGCGGCGATGTCGGCCATCCAGCGGAAGAGGACGGCCTCGCCGGGCAGGTGGGCCGCCGCGGCCCGGAGCGCGTCCTCCACGGCCTGCCCGTCCTGGAGGGCCTGGGTGATGCGACCCCGGGCGGGAGCGGCGAGGTCGACGTCGCGGAAGCGCCCGTTCCACCCCGGGGGCAGGGCGCGTGCCACCTCGCCGGGCAGGGCCGTTCCGAAGGCCGAGGGCACCTCGGCCAGGGCGGCCCGCCGGGCCTCACGGGCACCGGCCTCGCTGCCCTTGAGCGGCTCCCCGAGGAAGCCGACTGCGTCGAGCTCGGGCAGCGGCCCCACCAGGAGGAGGGGCGCCACGCGGATGTCCACCGGGGCGTCCGAGGGCGCGGAGGCCCAGTCCAGGTCGCCGGCCGGAGCGGCGGGGAGGCCCTGGGGGGCACCGATCGCGGCGAGGAGGAGCAGCGGCGTCACGAGGTCGTCTCCACCAGTGGCTACGGGACCATTGTGACACGCCTGGACCCGGACGGGTTCCCCCCTGTCCATCTCTTGACGCGCCCGGCCGGGGCCTACCGCGACCGGGAGAGGGCAGCGCGGCGCGGCCCGAGCGCCGCCCGCCACAGCTCGTGCCCGCTCCCGACGGCGCACAGGACGTGGTGCACGCCCAGCCAGGTCCAGCCGCGCAGGCCGAGGCGCGGCCCGAGCAGCACGGTGAGGCCGATGGCCACCAGGATCCAGGTCAGGGCCGCGACCACGCCCAGGTCGAGGTCGCGACGCCCCACCCTCACGGAGCGCACCCGGTCCCGGGGGGATCGGCGGAGACACCCGGCATCGCGACAACGTACCCGGGATCCGGGCGGGGCGATACCTGCCGCATCCGAGCCGAGGACCCCGTGATCGATCCACCCGACGACGTCGACCCTGACGAGGAGCAGGACGAGCCCTTCGAGGGGGCGTTCCAGCCGCTGGAGGCCGTGGTGGAACCCGAGTCCGCCGGCCGGCGGGCCGACGTCTGGATCGCCGCCCGCTTCCCCTGGTTCAGCCGGACGGCCGCGGCCCGGCTCTTCGAGGCGGGGCGGGTGGAGGGCCTCGACCGCCCGCTCAAGCCCTCCTCGCTGCTCCAGGCCGGGGAGCGGCTCCGGGTGTGGCGGCCCCGCCTGGTCCCCGGCGAGCCCCCGCCCCCCCTGCCCCCGATCCTGTACGAGGACGACCGGATCGTGGCCTTCGACAAGCCGGCGGGGATGCTGGCCCACCCCTCCGGCTCGTCCTTCGCGTGGGCGCTCATCGGCCTCGCCCGCCAGGCCCGGCCCGGTCACCACCTCCACCTCGTCCACCGCCTGGATCGCGACACCTCGGGCGTGACGGTGATCGCCAAGGACGACGAGGCCAACCGCGTCCTCAAGCACGCCTTCCTCGACCACCGCGTGGACAAGGTCTACTGGGCCGTGGTCCGCGGGGTGCCCGCCTGGAGCACCCTCCTCGTGGACGCCCCCATCGGGAAGGCCACCCACTCCACGGTGAGGCTCCGCATGGGGGTCCGACCCGACGGCCTCCCGGCGCGCACCCGCTTCCACGTGCTCGCCCGGTTCGTCGGCATGGCGCTGGTGGCTGCCCACCCGCGCACGGGCCGCACCCACCAGATCCGGGTCCACCTCGAGCACGCGGGCCACCCGGTGCTCGGCGACCGCGTCTACGGACAGCCCGACGAGGTGTTCCTCCACGTCCTGGAGCACGGCGTCGACGACGAGACGCGACGGCGCGCGGGCTTCCGGCGCCAGGCGCTGCATGCCCGAATCCTCCGCTTGCCAGGCCCGAAAGGCGGCTTCCTCGAGGTCTGCGCCCCGCTGCCGGACGACATGCGGGCGCTGGTGCGGGGTGGGTGGTGAGGGCCGTGCCGGTTGCCCCGAGGGTGTGCACCGTGTCACGATGCGTTTCCGTTCCCCGGTCACCACCCCCGGATGGACCATGATGCTCCCGCTCTTTGCTCTCGCCGTCTCCCTCGCGCTCGCCGGGCCCTCGACGACGCCGGCCGCCGTGGTCTCGCCCTCCGTCGACAAGCCTCTCGTCACGGGCCAGACGAACGCCGCGGACGCGGCGCTCGTGGTGGCCAACGAGGCGCACTCCGCCCTGCCCCCGCAACCCTACGCCACCCGCGACGGCGAGGCGTTCACGGGGTTCCTGCAGGATACCCTCGGCATCCCCTCGAGCCGCATCCGGACGCTCAACGGCGCCGACGCGGCCTCCCTGCGGGCCGCCGTGCCGAAGGCCGCCTCCAAGGTGGGCAAGGGGGGCACGTTCTGGATCTTCTTCGCAGGCCACGGCACGGTCGACGCCTCGGGTCGCCGCGTCCTGCTCGGCGTGAACCAGTCAGCCAAACCCGAGTCCGCCGGGGACGCCGGCGTCCCGCTCGACGAGCTGATCGATACCGTCACGAAGCTCAAGGCCAAGCGGGTGATCCTCGTGCTGGACGCCGGATTCGGCGCCCGCAGCCGCGGGGGCAGACCCCTCTTCCCTGGCCGGGCGGTCCCGGTCCCCCGGCTCGCGGCGCCGGCCTCGCCCACGGTCATGGTCTGGACCGCCACCTCCGCGACGGAGACCCCCGAGGTCTGGGAGGAGGCCCGGCACGGCCTGTTCACCTGGCTGGTCCTGGGGGCCCTGCGAGGCTGGGCGGACGGCGCCCTCGGCAGCCTGCCGGACGGCATCGTCACGATGGCCGAGGCGCAGGAGTACGTCAACGACCTTTCCGCCCGGCTCGGCCGCCTGCCCCGGCCCACGATGGACAGCCGGGCGGAGGTCTGGGACCAGGTGCTCATGGACGGCAACCTCGAGGTCGGCCCCGCCCCGGAGCAGATCCGGGCCCTCGCCGCCCGCGACCGCACCGACCGGGCCGAGCGCCTGGGCAAGGCCAAGGCCGAGGAGGCCAAGGCCGCCTGGGACGGGATCCGGGTCCTCGCCGAGAAGGGCACCCCGGAGGGCAGGGCCGCGCTCGAGAACTTCGTGTCCACCTGGGAGCGGCCGACCATGATGCTGGACTGGTCGCCCTACGTGCCCGAGGTCCGCGAGGCCCGGCGCATGCTCGTCGAGTGGGGCAAGCCCAAGACCCTGGCCGCCGCCGGGGCCGGCAAGACGCCCGCCCCCGGCTCGGGCGGGGCCAAGGCCCCCGCCGCGACCGGCACCGGGCCGGCGGCCCCGGTCGGATCCGCCCGGAGTCCGGCCGACGTCCCCACGGACACCTGCGACGACCTCGTCCGGTTCGAGGATCTCGCGCGGGTGGGCCAGCTCAAGGAGGGCCACATCGCGTGCCTCGAGGGGCGCCTGGTCGCCTCCGACACCCGGATGACCACCCGCGAGAAGATCTCCCGGGTGCTCCTCGTGGACGCCGAGGCCCGCAAGGACTACGCGCGCTGGGAGAAGCTCATCGCCCGCCACATGAAGGAGATCGACCAGTCCGACCCGGACCTGGCGTTCAAGTACGCGGTCTACCTCTCCAAGAAGGACGGCGGCGACCAGGATCAGGTCATCTGGTGGGCGAGCCGGGCCCTCGACCGCAAGGACGCCTGGAGCGGCACGCTCTACGAGAAGAAGGTCTACGCGCTCCACCGGATCCGGGCGGAGGCCTCGGTCCGTCTCTGGTCCACGGCCGAGAAGACCTACCTGCAGGCCCGTTCCCCGCAGGCCGAGGACGCCGCCGAGCGGGCCCGTGGCGTGGCCAAGGAGTACGCACGGGCCTGGCTCGAGTACGCCCGCGTGAGCGACCAGGACGTGAAGACGGCCATGCAGCTCTGCCTGCAGGCCGCCGGCGCCGAGACCTACTGCAAGGAGGAGTAGCCCCTCACCGGGGCAGGCTCACGAAGGGGGGATCGGCGGCCTCAGAACGTGCCCCCCACGGCCACGCCGCCCCCACCCCGCAGGACGATGGGTGCCACCGACCACGACCCGGCCAGCGGCATGGGCGGCTCCGGGTTGGGCGGCTCGGGCGGCTCGGGGGCCGTCTCCGGGTCCACGTCCCCGCCCGTGCCGTCGTCGATGCGACGCTGGTACTGCTGCTCCAGCACGCGCTTCTGCACCGCCTGCTTGTAGGGGGCGAAGACCCGTCGGACCTCGACGTACTGGACCACGCCCGTGGCGTAGGAGGCCGCGTAGAGGACGCCCCGCGTCCACTGCACGGTGGTGTCGGACACGGACCCGTGGTCGCCGTCGGGGGTGCGCAGGAGCTCGGGCACGGCGAGGGCACCCACGTAGCAGGCCACCGAGAGCCAGCCCATGGCGCCGCTGGCGTACCGGCCTCGCTCCTCCAGCACCGACTGGACGTGGAGTGAGCCCGCCAACAGCAGGGGGGGGCCCGCGGCGAGCAGCGGCAGGGCGGTGGCCGACGCCAGCGGGGAGAGGCCCAGGACCGGTCCGTCCGGATCGGTGGCGAGGTCCGCAGCCGCCAGACCCCCGAGCGCCAGCGCACCCACGGGCGCCAGCACGAGGCCCGTGGTGGCCACGGCCATCGCGCCCTCGGGCGGGTAGGCTCGGGCGGGCCCCACGACGAGCAGGAGAGCGAGGGCGGGCACGAGCATGGCGACCTCCAGGCGTCCGGCAGGCTCGTGCCATCCTACCACACGGGTGGTCGGTGCTCCCCAGGATCAGTGGGCGGCGGCACGCCCCCTGGGCTTCTCGTTCCAGAGGGTGGCCATGAGCAGCATGCCCACCAGCGCGAAGGGGAGGGGCCACAGCTTCCAGACCTGCCAACCCCAGGTCTCGGTGATCCACCCGACGAGCAGTCCGGTGAAGGGGGCGGCGACCAGGTACTGCATGCCGTCGAAGAGCCCGGCCGCGGTGGCCGCGCCCTTCTTGCCGCCGAAGTCCATGGACGCGGCCCCGCCGATGACGCCGTGCGCGCCGTTGATGAAGAAGGAGAGGAGGCAGAGGGCCACCACCGCCTGCCAGGCGCCGTTGCCGAGGAGCCGGAAGAGGACGAGGCAGGCGGCCATGCCCGCGAAGCCGATGACCACCACCGGTGCGCGGCGGCTCTGGAACACCCGGTCGGACAGCGGCCCGAGCACGAAGCCGCCCGCGATGCCCAGGAGCCCGATGCCCCACGCCGTGACCTGGAACAGGGCCTCGGTGGTGGTGACGCCGAGGACCTCCTTGAAGTAGACCGGCCACCAGGAGTCGACCACGCTGCGTCGCACGAACCCCAGCATCACGGAGGCGAGCGCGATGGTCCACATCACTCGGCTCGTGAAGATCCTCCTCGCCACGTCGAGCACGCTCACCTTCTCCTCGGGCGCGCCGATCTGGGCGTCACCGGTGTCGAGGGGCTCGAAGCCGGCCTCCTCGGGCCGCTCCCGCACGAAGAGGAGCGTGAGGAGGAAGAAGACGCCCACGAGGAGGGCCGGGAGCCACCACGCCCAGTACCAGCCCAGGCCCCTGGCGATGATGGGGGTGCCCGAAAACGCCAAGATGAGCCCGAGACGGATGAGCACGCCGAAGATGGCACCGAAGGTGCCGCGCTCGCTCAGGTGGAACCACTGGGCATTGATCTTGACGATCGAGAGCGCGCCGAACGACTGGAAGTAGGCGTTGACGGCCCATACGGCCGACATGACGTAGGCGAGCTGCCGAGGGGTGAGCCCGCCGGCCAGCACGGCCGGGGTGACCAGGGTGCGCGCCGCGCCCTCGCCGGTGAACACGGGGGGCGAGACCACGGCCCAGTGGAAGGCGCCGAAAACGAGGTTCATGACCACGACGCCCGCCGCGCCGACGAGGAACGCCCTGCGGCCGCCCACCTTGTCCGCGATGGCGGCGTTGAACAGGACCGAGATGCCGTACAGGAAGGGCATCGCGGTGTCGAGGATGGCGAGGTCGACCTTGGTCCAGCCGAACACGTCCATGAGCGTGGGCGCGTTCGCATTGAAGTTGTACCGCGTCATGTAGAAGAACGCGTACAGCAGGCCGACGATCATCCAGTTCTGGAAGCGGCGCTTCCGAAAGGCCGGATCGCGGACGAGATCGGGCGGTCGCTCGGTCATCGGGCCTCCGTCGTACGCCGGGCCCTGTCCAGGGTGCTCACCGCCAGCGTCGCGAGCGCAGCGGACAGGAAGGCAGGAACGAGCTCGTAGATCATCGATTCCGACAGGCCGCTCTGCTTCCATGCCACCGTGACCAGGAACCCGGTGATCATGCCGGCCACCGCGCCCCAGCCGGTGACCCGGCGCGTGGTCAGCGCGAGCAGCAGGACCGGCCCGAAGGCCGCGCCCAGGCCGGACCAGGCGTAGAGCACGAACCAGAAGACGAGGCGAACGTCGCGCATTGCCACGAGGATGGCCACGGTGCCGAGCACGAGCACCGCGAGGCGGCCCGAGGTCACCAGCGCCCGGCTCCCGCGCCCCAGGCCGAGGATCCGCTCCAGCACGTCACGGCTCACGGTGGAGGCCGCCACGAGGAGCTGTGAGGAGACAGTGGACATGATCGCGGAGAGGATCGCCGCGAGCATGATGCCCGCCACCAGCGGGTGGAGCATCCGGCGAGCGAGCAGCGGGAAGAGCTGCTCGGGGTCGCCCTGGGTCATGAGCTCGGGCAGGAGCACGCGCCCGGCGAGCCCCAGGAAGCCCGCGCCGTAGAACACCAGCACGCCCCAGACCATGGCGATCACCTGGGTCTGCCGGATCTTCTCGTCGCTCGAGGCGGCCATGTACCGGGTCAGCACGTGGGGTTGGCCCGGGTAGCCGAGCCCGATGCCGAGCAGGCCGGTGACCGATCCGAAGAGGAGGGCGCCCGTGAGGTTCCCCGTGGGCTCGACGAGCGCCGGGTGGACGGCCTCGAGACGCGCCAGGAGTCCGTGGTAGCCACCCACCTCGGCCACCACGAGGAGCGGCATGACAACCAGGGCGCCCACCATCACGAGCCCCTGGAGGAAGTCGGTCCAGGCCACGGCCCGGAAACCGCCGAGCAGGGTGTACACGACGACGATCCCGCCACCCACGATCACGCCCCGGGCGTAGGGCATGCCCAGGATCGCCTCCATGGCCTTGCCCGTGGCGGTCAACTGGGCCGCGACGTAGCCGCCCAGGCAGCACAGGATCACCACCGCCCCCACGATCCGCAACGTGCGCACCGGACCCCCGAGGCGATCGGCGATCAGGTCGAGCAGGGTCAGCGAGCCCTGCCGCGCGGCGATCCGGCGGATCCGGGGAGCGAGGAAGTAGAGGTTGACGGCGTACCCCAGGAGGCACCCCGGAGCGAACCAGAGGGCCGACAGGCCGTCCTTGTAGGCCATGCCGACCGCGCCCAGGACCACCCAGCCGCTCTCGGACGACGCGGTGGACGAGACGGCCGTGACCCAGGAGCCCAGCGAGCGGCCCGCCAGCCAGTACTGCTCCGGGTCGCGGGCGAGACGCGACGCCGCGGCCCCGAGGCCCAGGAGCCCAGCCATGTACACCACGACGATGACGACGATCCACGCGTCGGGGGTCATGCGCGCCGCCTCCCGGATCCGATCGCGAAGATCAGGAGGGGCACGGCGAGGAACGCGAGCGGCAGGCCGAGGAGGAAGAGGTGGGTGGTCAACGGCACTGGCGGCTCCGGACCGGGTGGCCGGGCGATGGTACCACGGGATCGGAACCCCGCACCCTCACCACCGCCAGAGCACGACGCCCGCCGCCCCCGCGCCCACGGCCGCGACGGCGGCACCGCCCGATCCGAGGACCAGGCCGTTGACGCGGCCCCGGGTGGCCTCGAGATCCGCGCAGCCGACGTCGCCCTCGGCCATCCGATCCGCCTGGACGGACGCCGCGGCGTAGAGGCCGCCGGCGGCGAGCGCGCTCACGGCGGCGCCCACCAGGAGCGGCACCGCGAGCGGGTGCCGCGGATCCGGCTGAACGGGGAGGGGCGGTTCGGGCAGCGGGACGACGCTCGGTTCCACGCGCAGGGCCGCCACGTACGGTGCGACGTCGCCCGGCGCGGGCGCCCCCGGCTCGAGCAACCCGCTGGCCAGAACGCGTCCGCCGGCGTCCAGTGCCTGGACGATCACGGGCCGCAGGAGGGGCACGTCGCCCGAGGGGAGCCCGTCCACCAGGATCGTCCCCCCCGGGGGAGCGTGCACGGGGCGGCGGGGATCCCGGGCATCCCCCTGCGCCGCGACGAAGGAGAGGCGCAGCCGGTGCGTGGGCGGCGCCGCGGCGACCGGCAGCTGCCACGTGGGGTCCACCGCCAGGATGGAGCGGAAGGCGGCGCGGGCCGCCGCGTCGTCGCGCTCGAGCGCGCAGGCGTAGGCCTCCACCAGGTGGGCACTGCGGGCCTCCTCGGGATGCACGGGCTCGGCCAGGCAGGCGAGGTGGGTCCGCGCGTCGGCCCACGCGACGTCGAACGCCCGCCGGTCGAGCATCGCCCAGGCCTCCTCGCCCCGCGCGAGCGCGTCGGCGAGCTGGGCCCGCGTGGCGGGCACCTCGCAGGCCCTCGCCGGGGTGAGCAGTGCGAGCAGGAGCGGCAGCATGGGCATCTACACAGAGCACGGCCGGGGCTCGCGGGCAAGGCCGCGCGACGGGCGGGTCCCCCGGGCTACACTCGGCGTGCCGTGCCCTGGTCCGCCGCCGCCCTCTCGCCCGCCGCCCGCGTCGTGAGCGCGAGCCGCCGGACCGACATCCCCGCCCTCTACGGACCCTGGTTCGCCGCCCGCCTGGACGCGGGCTGGTGCGCGTACGAACCCGCCGGGCCGCCCCGCACCTGCCGGGCCAGCCTGCGGCCCGAGGACGTGCGCTGGTTCGCGTTCTGGACCCGCTGGCCCCGCCCCTTCCTGCCCGTGCTCGACCTCGTCCTGGCCCGGGGTTTCCCCGTGGTCGTGAGCCTCACCCTGACCCCGCTGGGCGGTACCCCCGTAGAGCCCGGCGGCCCCCCGCCGGACCGCGCCGTGGCCGCCGCCCTGGCGCTGGCCGAGCGCCTCCCGCCCGCGGCCCTCTCCTGGCGGTACGATCCGATCCTCCTCACGGACCGGTACGACGAGGCCTTCCACCGGGACGCCTTCCTCCGGCTCGCCGACGCGCTCGCCAGCCGGGTGGACCGGGTGGTGGTCTCCTTCGTGACCCGGTACGGCCGCCGGGTGGCCCCCGACCTGGGCCGCTGGGAGCGCGAGAGTGGCGATCGGCTCGCGGATCCCTCCCTCGACCGGCGGACCGCGCTCGTGGGGGTGCTCGCGGCCCTCGCCCGCGAGCGCGGCCTGCCGCTCGCGGCCTGCTGCGACCCCGACCTCACCCGCGCCCTCGACCTGCCGCGGGCGGC
>JBFYZZ010000035.1:0-13990 GCA_041309225.1 Deltaproteobacteria bacterium
GGGCGCCTGGATCCATCCCCCCAACGCCCCGCGTCGGACCGACGTCGAACCGACCGGCCGGATCACCACGACCCCTTCCGCTCGGCGGTTCGAACCGTTCCAGGCCCTCTTCCGACCCGAAATGGGGTAACGCCTGCGTGGGGACGCTGGCATTGCCCCTGTCCTGGGGGCGCTGGCAGGTCGAGCGGCACGGCGCGACGGGCGATTCGGGGCAGGACCGCGGCACGCCGGACCGTCGAGACCGAGTCCGAGACCGATGTCGTCGCCCGATCCCTGCCTGTCGCGACTTCAGCCGTTCTGCGGCCCGTTCCCGTTCCCGATCGGGGTAAGTCCTGGCTGTACACGACGTACACCGACTTGACGGAGATCGCGTCGGACCGCTCGACTTCCCGCCGTGGTACGTTTCTGCTTGCCTCTGCCCCACCCCGCCCATGCCGCCCCGCTGCCTCCTCCTTGCGCTCGCCCTCGCCGCGTGCCACGCACCCGCCGGCGACACGTCCGGCGACGCCCGATGGGATCCGGCCACCACCGTGGTCCTCGTGACGGTCGACTCCCTGCAGGGGAGTGTCGTGTGGGGGCAGGCGGACGGATGGGACACCACGCCCTTCGTCCACGCCCTGGCCGAGGAGGGCGTCCTGCTCTCGAACGTCCAGGCGGCCCGCAACATCACGGGCCCGGCGCTCACCAGCCTCCACACGGGCACCTACCCGCGGGATCACAAGGTCCGGGAGGCCGGCGAGGTGCAGCCGACCCTCCCCCTGATCTCCGAGCGGTTCCAGGCGGCCGGCTACCGCACGCTCGGCGTCTCGACCAACCTGTGCGAGCTGCTCCACTTCGGATTCGACGAGGCGGAGTGCGCCCGCGATCCCAACGACCAGGAGGCCGGCTGGGAGGCCAGGCAGGACGAGGCGGCCCAGGTCCACCTCGCCCAGGCCGTGCGGGCGCTGGACCCGGACCAGCCCCTCTTCGCGTGGCTGCACCTGAACCAGGTCCACAGCCCGTACGTGGTCGAGCAGGCGTGGTACGACCGGTTCCACCCGGAGCCCTACGAGGGCGACCTCGACGTCGAGGACGTGCAGGCCATGAACGACGTCATCCTCGGGCTGGACGAGGCCACCGAGGCGGAGTGGCGCCACCTCCGGGCGGTCTACGCGAGCGAGGTGCGGGCCATGGACGAGCGGGTCCGTAGCTTCGTCGCGGCCCTCGACGAGGCGGGCCGGTGGGACGACGCTGTCTTCGTGTTCGGCGCCGACCACGGCGAGGAGCTCGGCGGCCACTTCCACTACGTCGGCCACGGCTGTTCGGTGTACCAGCCCGTGTCGGGGCTGGTGTACGTGGTGCGTGCGCCCGGGCGGCTCCCCGGCGGGCTCGCCCTCGACGGCTGGGTGAGCCAGACGGACCTCGCGCCGACGATCGTGGACCTGGCCTCCGCGTTCGCATGGACCGGCTTCGCCGCTGGCCGCTCGCTCGTGGACGAGATGCTCGCCGGCGAGCTCGACGAGCAGCCCGCGTTCTTCGAGCGCGGGGTGAACACGGCGGGCCTCACCTGGGGGGACCATCGCATCGTCCTCTCTGGCACGGACGGCTACGAGGAGTGCGGCCCCTACGCCCAGCACGACGCCGCGTTCCCGTCCGAGCCGTGCGAGCTCTACGACCTCGGCGCCGATCCGGAGGAGCGGACCAACCTCGCGGAGGATCCCGCCCAGGCGTCGCGCCGGCAGGATCTCACCGACCGGCTCTGCGCCTGGGTGGAGGAGCGGCCCTGGGTGGGGACCGACCCGATGATGGAGGACAACCTGATCGTCCGGACCTGCGCCGCGCGCTGATCCGCAGGCGGCGCCGGTCCGTTCGACGGCGGTCCCTACATCCAGGTCGGAACGAGCGTGCCGGGCTGAGCGAGCGGCTCGAGGAGCACGAGCCCCCACTCGGCGGCGTGGAAGCCGGTCCTCGGCACCGGCTCGATCACGGGGGGCGCCACGAGGCGACAGCCGGCCTCGAGCACGAACTCCACCCGGAGGACATGGTCCGGCCGGGGATCGATCCGGATGGGGTAGGTGGCGCCGACCTGAGGGAAGACGGTGAGGAACGCCGCCTCCGGGAACTCGCCGTCCCAGAACCGGCCGAAGTCCTCCACCTCGGCCGCCAGGAAGCCCCAGTCGAGCAGCGCCGCTTCGATGGAGGCCTGGGCCTGGGGCCCCTCCACGCACCATCCCTCGTCGTACTGGAAGCGCGACGGGTCCAGGGCGATCTCGTAGAAGAGGAAGTCGCGCGAACCCTCGGGCGTGTCGAGGCGGCCGTCGGGGAAGGCCCGCACCGTCCACCCCGCGTCGGGGTAGGTCGGATCGGACAGGGTCACCCGTTCGGGATCGCCCAGGCCCACGCGGATGCGCGTGGGACGCTCCGGGTAGAGGTAGAGGTAGGGCGCCCAGTCGCCGGCGTACCAGTCGAGCAGCAGCTCCACCTCCGCGCAGTCGTGGGGGGTGGCTTGGAACCCGGTGCAGCCGTAGCCCTTCTGCCAGAGGGTCGTGACCGCGTACCGATCCGGATCCAGCCACGCGTGGAATGCGGCGTCCTCGACGGGGGCACCGCCGATCCGGGTGTCCTTCCAGTTCGCGCCGCCGGTGTCGCCGCCGCAGGGGGTGACGCCGTCGAGGACCGTCCAGAACGCGACCTCGGGGGGTGGCGAGGAGGCACAGCCGTCGACCACGGTCACGTGCCCATCGACGTTGCCTCCCGCCTGGCAGGGGCCACCCGTGTCCACGTCCGCGTCGGTGTCCACGTCGGTGTCGGCGTCGGACCCGGTGTCGGGGACGCCCGTGTCCTCCCCGCCGTCCTCGCAGCCGATGAGCCCGAGGCCGAGGAGGAGGAGGGATGCTCGGGTGTGCATGGATCCTCCGGACGCAGGATAGCACGGACCCTCGCTCGTCCACTTCACCCGAAGAGGTGCGAGATCCCGCCCGTGAGGAGCGAGACGAGCCCGAGCGTGCCGATCGCGAGGGCCACCGTGGCGCGCACGCCGATCACCTTGCCCAGTGCCGCGAAGGTGGCGAGACAGGGGAGGTAGAAGGTCGCGAAGAAGGTGTAGGCGGCGATCTGCCCCAGGGTCATGACCTGGTCGATCTCAGTGGTTCCGAGGGCGGCGAAGAGCAGCACCAGGGCCAGCTCCTTTCGGAGCACCCCGAAGAGGAACGTGATCCCGACCGCGGCGGGGAACCCGAGGAGGCCGACCGTGTAGGGCGCGAGGAACCCGTTGATGGTCCCGGAGAGGTCGAAGTGGTCGATCAGTTCGAGCACCACGCTGCCCACCACGAGGAGGGGCCACACGATGACGATGAACTCCTCGAGCCGGAACCAGGTCTTCTTGGCGACCACCACGGGTCCGGGCAGGTGGTAGCGGGGGATCTCGAGGATGAGGGCCGGGCTGTCGTCGGGCAGGAACCGGGACAGCACCTTCCCGACCGCGGCGATGAGCAGGAGGTTGAGGCCGTAGACCAGGAGGGCCGCCTCGAACGAGATGTAGAACCCGACCAGCCCGAAGATGAGCGTCATCCGGGCCGAGCAGGGGATGAGCGAGGTGAGCGCCGCCGTGACGAGGCGGTCGCGCCCCTTCAGGACCCGGGTGGCCAGGATGCCCGGGACCGAGCAGCCGTAGCCCATCACGAGCGGGAGGACGGAGGTGCCGTGCAGCCCGATGCGGTGCATGAGGTTGTCGAGCAGGCAGGCGATCCGCGGCAGGTAGCCGCTGTCCTCGAGGATCGCGAGGACCACGAAGAACGGCAGGAGGTAGGGCACGACGATGCCGACCCCGCCGCCCAGCCCGGCCACGATCCCGTGCACGACGGTGTACGCCAGGGTGCCCTCGCCCAGGCGGGCTGCCAGCAGGACGGCGAGGCGGTCGAACCAGGTGAGGAACACGGGCTCGACCGCGTTGCCCACCTGGAACACGAGGGAGAAGGACGCGGCGAGGATGGCGACCAGGAAGACGTACCCGAGCACCGGGTGCATGAGGACGTCGTCGAGGCGCTCGCGGACGTCCCGGCGGGGGCGGGAGCGAAACGAAGCCACCCTTTCGAAGAGGTCGAAGGCGACGCTGTGCCGTGCTGCGGACATCAGTTCGTCGGTGGCCTGTCCCGTGGCGGCTTCCAGCGCGACCAGGCGGGCCCGGACGGCCGACCACACGTCCTCGGGGAGGTGGGGGTCGAGGATGCTCCGGGCGATCGGGTCCCGCTCGATGAGCTTGATGGCGAGGAAGCGCGGCCCTGGCGTCCCTTGCGGCACGTGGTCCCCGATGAGGTGGACCAGGTCGCCGATGGCCTCCTCGAGGCGGGGGGGTGCGGGGAGGATCGCCGGGGGCCGGCCCTCGCGACCCGCCCGGAGCGCGGCGCGGAACAGGTCGCGGATGCCCTCGCCGCTCCGCGCCACGGTCTCGACGACCGGCACGCCCAGGATCTCGGAGAGACGCGCCACGTGGATCCGGATGCCCTTGCGGCGGGCCTCGTCCGTCATGTTGAGGGCGACGACGTACGGCCGCCCGAGCTCCGCGAGCTGGAGCGTCAACTCGAGGCTCCGCGACAGGACGGACGCGTCCACGACGTTCACGATCACGGTATCGGGCGGCGCGGCCAGGAGGTGCTCCACCGCGGGATCGGACTCGTCGTCCGACAGCTGGAGCGAGTAGAAGCCGGGCAGGTCGACGAGACCCGCCCGCTCTCCGTCCACCTCGACCTCCCCGTGGGCGTGGTCGTCCACGACGCCGGGGACGTTCCGCGATCCCGCCCGATAGCCGGCCACCTCGTTGAAGATGGTGCTCCGGCCGCCGTACGGTTGTCCGACGAGGACGAACTCCAAGGCCTACGCCTCCTGGGCCGGTTGCCCGTCCTCGACGACGATCCGTTCGGCCAGACCGAAGCCGATGGCGGCCTCGGTGTCGCCGTTCCGCACGAGCACCGGCCCCCCGAAGGGCGTGCCGCCCACGACGTCGACCACGCGGCCCACCGCCAGGCCGAGGTTCGTCAGGTGGAGCCTCGCGCCCCTGCCCGCCTCCACGCTCAGGATACGGACGCGGTCTCCTCGCCGGCACTCCGCGAGCCTCCGGATCATGATCCATCCTCCACGGGAACGACGAGCACGGCGTTGGCCTCCTCGGATCCGAGATCGACGTCGAAGCCCTGCAGCCGGAGCGTGACCCGGCTGGACCCGGGGCCGCCCTGCAGCACCTCGACCCTGAGATCCGGCAGGATCCCCATGTCGAGGATCCGATCCCTGAGACTGCCGGACGCCTCGACCTGCACGATCCGGGCGGGACGACCCGGGTGGATCTGGTCGAGGCGCACGGTCCGTGGCTCGGGGTCGGTCGCGGGGTCCCTCCGGGCGGAGCAGTCCGCGACGCACCGCCCGGCCTCGTCCCGGACCATGGGGCAGGCGTGGAAGCGCTCGAGGAACGCCCATCCCTCGGGGCAGTAGCCCAGGAACTCGAAGAAACGGACGAGGTGGTCCATCGCGACCGGAGACAGGCTGTGCTCCATGGCGCAGGCGTCCTGGGTGGAGACGTCGCAGGGCATCTTGAGGACGCGCGACAGGAAGCGGACGAGGACCTGGTGGCGGGCATAGACCCGCCGGGCGAGGCGCTCCCCCTCCGGGGTCAGGTCGATGTACTCGCGCTGGACGTACCGGACGAGACCGAGGTCCGCGAGCCGCCGCATGGCCGGGGTGACGGAGGCGGCGCGGACCCCCCGGGCTCGCGCGATGTCGCGCACCCTGGCGACCTTGTGGTCGCGCACGAGCTCGTAGACCGTCTCGATGTAGTCTTCGAGGGCGCCGGTCAGCGGAGCGTCATGGGGGGTGTCCGACATGTAGACAAGTCTAACGAATGTCGAATCGACTGCAAGTCGAAGCCGACTCGAGCATGCGGCCGTCCACCCCCCCCGCGGGGGCGGTTCACTCGGTGGTCGGCGTGTAGGTGACCCGGTATCCGGCGTCCCAGGCGTAGATCGTCCCGTCGCTGGGTTGGTAGCCGACCATCGAGGCGTAGCCGTGGTCGTTGGTCCACGGGATGCCCGGCGAGGACGACGCGCTCTCGCGGGTGTCCCAGGCGTAGCCGATGGTGGTGGGCGAGGTGCTGTACTGGTCCACGGTGTACATCACGCCGCAGATCATGAATGCGTTGCCGATGGAGGTCTTCCTGTCGGAGTCCGTCTCCCAGGTTCCGGTGATGGTGAACGAGTCGGGATCGAGGCTGCTGACGACCATCCGCCCCTCGTTGGCGGCCGTGGCGTAGAGCACCCACAGCCCGTCCTCGTCGACCGCGAGGTCGAGGTCGGAGTACCCGCCCCACTGGTAGTGGTAGGTGTTGTGGTAGCCCGCCTCGGGCACGGACAGGGTGCCGTCGAGCTCCCCGGTGGCGAGGTCGTACTTGACCAGCGTGCCGGTACTGCTCCGGTTGTAGTAGAGGTAGCCGTCGTAGACCACCGCGCCCGTGCCGTCGAAGGCGTAGGGCAGCCGATACGAACCGGTGGAGGTGCGGGCCACCAGGTCGTCGAAGCTCGCGAATTCGGTCACGGTCGATCCGGTGTAGCCGTCCATCTCCCAGTGGAGGCCCTCGCCGAGCGTCTCCAGCGGATCGGCCATCCACTGGCCGTAGGTCGAGCCGGCGTGGACCCAGGACGTGGGGGTGCTCACGCTCGTGAGGACGCAGCTGCACCTCAGGATCGCAGCGTCCCCATCGTCGCAGTCGTCGCCGTCGGCCACGTAGCCGTCCGGCGCGTCGCAGGCGGTGCGCGACGCATCGGGATCGCCGTAGCCGTCGCCGTCGGCGTCGAGGTACCAGGTGGGGGCGTCCACGGACGAGTCGGGATCGACCTCGCCGTCGCAGTCCTGGTCGATCCCGTCGCAGGACTCGAGTGCGCCCGGATGGATGGAGGCATCGTCGTCGTCGCAGTCCTCGCCGCCGTGGTCGGCCGAGTCCCAGCCGTCCCGATCCGCGTCGAGCAGGTCGGCTCCGTTGCAGTCCTGGTCGATGCCGTCGTAGGCGACCTCGGCCGCCCCCGGGTGGACGAGGGGATCGGTGTCGTCGCAGTCGTCGCCGCCCAGGGTGCGGTCGTCGTACCCGTCGTCGTCGCCATCGGGGTCGTCACCGCCGCGGCAGTCGTCGTCGACGCCGTTCCACGGAATCTCGCTGGCGCCCGGATGGACGTCCGGATCGCCGTCGTCGCAGTCGTCGCCGCCGATGAACCTCGCGCGATACCCATCGCCGTCCACGTCCTCGAGGTCCACGCCGTCGCAGTCCTGATCGATGCCGTCGTAGGGGGTCTCCTCGGCCTCCGGGTGGACGGTCGGATCCCCGTCGTTGCAGTCCGCGAAGCAGATGGCCCAGCCGTCGCCATCCAGGTCGAAGTCCTCATCGCAGCGACCGTCGCAGTCGTTGTCGAGACCGTCGCACAGCTCGCGGGCCCCGGGGTGGACCCGGTAGTCGTCGTCGTCGCAGTCGACGTCGGAGGTGTAGCCGTCCTGGTCCCCATCCACGAGGGGCGGCGCGGTGTCACCGGTGCCGGTGTCGGGCGAGGCGGTGTCGTCCGGGGACGGGTCGTCCTCGATCTCGTCGTCGCAGGCGCCCAGGCCGAGGACCAGGACGGAGAGGCAGAGGGGCAGGGAGGGATGCATCGGATCCTCCTGGGCTCCTGCCGTCCACCCTACCACGACTCGGTGGGCGCCTCATGCGCATCGCCGCCCCGGCTCCGCCCCCCGCCGGGGTGCTACGATGCGCGTACCGCCGGAGGCGCCCGTGGATCCGATTCCGGACCTGCCCATCCACGACTTCGTCGTCCGTGGGTGCTACCCCAATGCGTGGACGTACGCCGCGTGGCGGGAGGAGCGCCAGCGCGGGGCGCGGCCGTTCCTGGCGGGCCCCGAGGTGGAGTACGTGCTCGGCGGTGAGCGGCACGTGCTGGGCGTGCGGGAGATGGACGTCCGGCTGCTCAACCACGTTGATTCCGCGGTGGGCCTCAAGCACCTGTCGCTTCTCGTGGCCGCCCGCCAGGGGCACGAGGGCGCCCACGCCGAGCTCGAGGCGGTGCTCGCACCCGTCGTGGCCGAGATCGACGCCCACTACCGCGCTCTGGGGCTGGTCGAGGATCCGTACGTGGTCCCGTCCACGTCCCGCATGCCGGCCGATCCGGCGCGCTTGAGCCAGAAGGGTGCGAGCCTGCTCGCCCTCTCGCAGGAGGGCTACCCGGTCCCCGACTTCTGCGTGCTCACCTCCGAGGCCCACGACCTTCCGGCCGCGGACCGCGAGCGGCTCACGGCGATGGCGCTCCGCAACCTGGAGCGCATGACCCGGCGCGGGCTGAACTCGCCCACGCACCCGCTCGTGTTCGCGATGCGGTACGCGATGCCCGACTACATCCCGGGCCTCATGCCCACCTACCTGAACGTGGGGGTCACCGAGGCCACCTGGCGCGCGCTGAGGTGCATCTACGGGGTCGACGCCGCCGACCGGATGTTCCTCAACAACCTCCGCAATCTCCACGCCCTGCTCGATCCCGCCTCCCTCGACGTGTCGCCCGAGGCCCACACCGCCCCCACGGCCCGTGAGGATCGCGAGGCCACCCTCGCCCGCCTCTCGGACGACCTCGGCCGCCGGGCCCCGGGCCTCCTGCACGACGCCTTCCGGCAGGCCTGCTTCTTCGTCCACCACGTCCACCGCTACTTCCAGGAGAACGAGGAGCTCATCTTCACCTTCACGCGGGGGCGCCGCCTGCTCCCCTCCATCCTCTTCCAGCAGATGATCTGCACCGTCCGTGACGACGCGTCCTACCCCGGGGTGCTCTACAGCCGGAACCCGCGCACGGGCCGGGGTCGGGTCGTGGAGAGCGTGCGGAACATCTTCGGGGAGGACATCATGACCGGCACGGTCCAGACGGAGAACGACGAGTTCGACGACCGGGAGCAGGTCCGGGACCGCTTCCCCGCCGTCTACCACGTCGAGCCGCTCCTCCCGGATCTGGAGCGCCGCACCGCCTCGACCGTCACGGTGGAGTTCGCCGCCGAGTGCGTCCGCAGGGGCCACTTCTTCGCCCTCCTGCAGCTCAACCCCTCCGAGATGACGGGCCGGGCCACCCTGGTGTCCGCCATGGACATGGTGGCGGAGGGCATCGTCCCCGCCCGCCGGGTGCCCGAGCTGGTCAAGCCCTACCACCTCCGCCAGATCGTCTCGGACAGCATCGACCCCCGCTCGATGGAGCGCCTCGAGTTCTTCTCCCAGGGGTTCTCCATCCTGCCCCGCACGGCCGCCTCCGCGCGGATCTACTTCAACGCCGGTGCGGCGCTGGAGGCCCGTCGCCGCGGGGAGCGCGTCTGCTTCTGCAAGGACCGCTTCGTGCCGAGCGACACGGTGGTCATGGGCGAGATGGACATCGTCCTGTCGCTCGCGCCGGCGGCCATCCACGTGGTCACCGCGTGCCGTGGCTTCGGGATCCCCGCCTTCCTCAACCTCGAGCGGCACGGGGTCCGGATCGAGGAGGGCCGACGCCTCGTGAACGCACAGGGCCTCGTGCTCGAGGAGGGGGACTGGCTCACCGTGTCCTCGAAGCGACGCACCCTCTTCCGCGGCCAGGCCGACTTCATGGCCTCCCGGTACCAGAAGTACCTCGCGGGGGAGCGCTTCCCCCTCGAGGCACGGGAGGCGGAGGTCTTCGGGGTCCTGCGCGACGCCGCCACGGCCTACCGCCACCTCGTGGCCAGCCTCGACGCCGAGGAGATCGAGTCCCTCGCCGAGCTGACCAAGCTCGTCCGGTCCGACCTCCGGGGCGATCCGAGACGGTCCTTCGATCTCGTGAACCAGTGGTTCGAGGCCAATACCGATGCGTTCGTGGCCCAGGTGCTGGCCGCCCGTCTGGGCACCCACCAGGAGCTCCTCGACGTGTACCGCTGCTTGAGCACCGACCACCGGGCGGAGCTGCACCGCCGGGCCACCGCCCGGTGTCGGGCCGACGGGCTCCGGGGGCTGGACGCCGGGTCCTTCATGCTGGGCCGGTTCGTGGCGGTCCCCCACCCCGGGGGCTTCTGGCGCGCCCTCGACGATGCGGAGGTGGCCTTCCTCCTCGACGAGTGGATCTCGTTCCTGAAGTACATGCAGGTCCTCGACGACGTGGGGGAGCGGCGGCTCGTACGCGCCCGCCAGGTCGTGATGGGCGAGCGCCTCGCCCCCATCCGGATCCAGCCCACCGACGTCCGCGTCTTCGCCTCGCTGAAGCTCACGGGCCGGGCGATGGAGGGCGTGGACGCCGCGGCCTCGGGCTCCGAGAACGCCGAGATCCGCCTCGTGGTCGAGCTCCTGGCGGGTCCCTGGGACGTGCTCTTCGACACTCCCTGGGCCTGGCGGTCGCTCTTGGATCTCTGCGCCGAGGAGGGCGTCCCCGTGCCCGGACCGCACGACCGGTAGGCCGGGTCCCGCCGGCCCCCGACCCCGGGACACGGGCTGTCCGCGCGCGGGGGCGTGCCCGGGTTACCCCGGAGTGGACCCTCGCCGGGCGCCCCGGGCGGCCGGCCGACATTGGAGCCCCCATGACCGTCAACAAGGTCATCCTCGTGGGAAATCTCGGACAGGACCCGGATCTCCGCGCCACCGCGGGGGGGATGCCCGTCTGCTCGCTGCGCATCGCCACCACCGACCGCCGCAAGGACAAAGACGGCAACTGGAAGGACCACACCGAGTGGCACAGCGTCGTGGTGTACGGCAGACAGGCCGAGACCGCCAACCAGTACCTGCGCAAAGGCCGGATGGTCTACGTCGAGGGGCGCCTGCAGACCCGCAAGTGGCAGGATCGCAACGGCCAGGACCGTTGGACCACCGAGATCATCGCCGACAACATCCGCTTTCTCGGGGGCGGCCAGCAGCAGGGCGCCCCCCGTCGCGACACCCCGCGCCGCGACGTCGAGGGCGGCGAACCCGGCCTCGAGGAGGACGTCCCGCCCCCGCCCGACGGCGACGCCCCCTACGAAGACATGCCCTTCTAAGGCCTAGGAACGCGGGAACCCTCTTCGGAGCGCAACACCGTGCGTCCGGTTTCGTCGGGCGCGAGGGACCAGCCGGCCGGGAGGAGCTGCCAGGTCTGCTCCACCAGGTCCACGCCCACCACCGGGGACTGTGGGCCGTAGCCCTCCACGCGCACCAGGACGGTGCCCTCGCGGAGCACCGGCGCCCGCTCCGGGGGGAGGGGGTCACCGATCGACACGTGCACCACGCTGGCGTCCACGACCTGGCGCGGCGGATCCACCGACCAGACACGCAGGAACTCCAGGCGGGGGGAGCCCTCCGGCACGTACCGGGCGGCGTCCGCGAAGGAGCGCCACCGGACGGCCTGCCAGAAGGCGTCCGCGACCTCCGACAGCTGCCGTACCTCGTGGTCCTCGTCCCGGGCCGCGTCGGGGCGGTGGGCGGGACAGCCGGCGAGCAGGAGGATCGGGAGGAGGCGGATCACGCGGGCCGGTAACCCGCCGGGCTCCGCAGGGCGTCCACGGGCCCGACGCGCGGTGACGGGCTACCCCCGGCACACCGACCGATGCCGTCCTCCCCTCGGATCCCGCGTGCGCCCGGGCGGGGAGCGCCCCTCCTCGCAGGAGCGCTCCTCCTCCTGGCCGGGTGCGCCCATCGCACGCTCGTCACCTCGGACCCACCGGGCGCCATGGTCCAGGCGGGTCGCCGCACGCTCGGGCCCACCCCCGTCGAGATCGTCGTCTGGGGCGTCCCGTTCACGCACCCCACCGCCACGGTGTCCCTCGCCGGCTACCGCACCCTGGAGCTGGACCTGGGGGCCGACCGCCGGCCCGCACGACGTGCCTGGGAGTTCCTCACCCTCCGGTGGGGGCGCGCCTTCGCCCGGGTTCCGGGATCGGCCCACGAGGCCGTCCTCGTGCCCCGCCACGGCCCGGCCGGCACCTGGACCGAGGGCGACGCCCTCTGAGGGTCTAGGCCTTGGGCGCCTTCTTCGAACGGGTGGGCTTCCGCGGGGCCTCGGGGACGCACCCCCGCCCCGCGTGCAGGGCGCCGGGCGTGCGGGCGGTCGCGTCGAACCGGCGCTCGCGCAGCACGTTGGCCACCGCGCCCGCCTCCACGAACCCGCCGTCCGAGGAGATCTCCCCCTTGCCGCAGTTCACGGCCACCTGCTCGTCGAAGTTGTGGGGATCGCAGGCGGTGATGAACCCGAGCAGCACCATGCGGGGGCTCACCTTCTCCAGGTTCATGCCCACCCGGAGCAGGAGCTGCAGGCGGACGAACTCCTGCAGCACCGGCGCCATCCGGCGGTTGGCCGAGTGCAGGCCGAGGTCGGCCAGGAAGCGGATCTTCGCTCGCCGGGGGTGCGTCCGCATCGTGGACGCGAACCGCTCGGCGGCGTCCTCGAGGCCGGGCAGGTCCACGAGCTCGGAGAAGGGGACGAAGCCCCCCTGCCCGTCGCGCACCACGAGGTAGTGCTGGACGTAGAGGCACTTCTTCACGCGGAACGTCGACAGGAGCGAGAAGTACAGCTTGTTGAAGACCCGCACGTCGGCGCGCCGGATGCCGGGGACCTGGGCCTCGAGGAGATCGAGCGTCTCGTCGGGCATGAGCGCCGACTCGGCGAAATCCCGGCCCTCGCGCCGGAGCGCATCCCGCATGGATCCGAGGATGCGGAGGCCGAGGTAGAAGACTTCGCGGATGTGGTCGTTCTCGGGCCGCATGGCGAACCGGAAGACCTCGCCGACCTGCGCCTCGTTGACGCCTTTGCCGATGACCACGATGAGGCTCGTGGCCAGGCCCACCTCGCGCAGGTTCCGGAGCGCCTGCAGCTTGACGTCCAGGATGGGGCGGCCGCGGAAGAACCGGTTGGCCTCCTCGTCGAAGCCGTCGAACTGGAGGAACACCTCGTCGAACCCGGCCTCCTTCATGCGCCGGGCGAACGCGATGTCCGCGATGCGCAGCCCGTTGGTGTGGAGGGCGGCGAGGTGACCCGCGGCTTTCGCCTTCTGCACCCAGTCCACGAGGTCCTTGCGCATCGTGGGCTCGGCAGCCATGAAGTCGAGCTTGATGCGCCTCTTCTGGCGCAGCAGGGGCTCGATGCCCGAGAGGTCGAGGTCGGTGGTCTCCTCGGTGTTGGCCTTGGCGAGGCAGATGGGGCAGTCGAGGTTGCAGGTCTCGGTGAGGCGCAGGAGGTAGTCGCGCTGTTCGTACCGGTCCGCGTTGACCTGGAAGTAGAAGCGGTCCACGTCGCGCCAGTAGTCGGGGGCGTGCGAGAGGACCTGGACCGTGGTGCCGTGGGTCGGGCAGATCTTCTCGAGGCGGGCCGCGCCCTCGGCGATGACCACCTCGGCGGGCACGTCCTCGAGGCAGACGTTGCACATGCCGCGGGTGCGGCGGAGGACCTCGCGGGGGCTGGCGGAGTCGGCCAAGGGGGCTCCTGGGGAGGGAGGGATGCGACCCTCCAACCTACGACGGACCGCCCCCGCCCGCCACCGGGGCTTCGCGGGGTCCCCCCTCGGCGACCGGTGGGTCCGGTCACCGCCCGCCGACCTGGAGCCAGACCAGCGGGTCCTGGGGTGTGCCGTGGTAGCGCACCTCGAAGTGCAGCAGGTAGCCGGAGGCGTCGACCAGGCCCGAGTTGCCCACGAATCCGAGGACATCGCCCTCTGCGACCTGCTGGCCCGACACCACCTTGAGCCCGTTGGCGTGGGCGTAGACCGTGGAGTAGGCGCCGTGGTCGAGCACGACCGTCTGCCCGAAGCCGCGGATGAACCCCGCCTGGTGCACGGTGCCGGCGTACACCGCCCGGAACGGGGTGCCGTAGGCCGCCTCGATGTCCACGCCGGTGTTGCGGGTCGACTCGCCGGTCAGGGGGTCCTTCCCGATCCCGTAGCCCCGGACCACCCGCCCGCTCGTGGGCCAGGGCAGGCGGCCGTACGCGGAGCGGAACGCCGCGTTGGTGGCCGGGGGTGCGGTCGGGGCGACGGCCGGGGCGGG
>JBFYZZ010000036.1:0-11480 GCA_041309225.1 Deltaproteobacteria bacterium
GGACTTCGCCGACCGTGCGGCCGCGGAATTCGGCGCGGTGGAGGGGGCCGAGGACGTGAAGGTCGAGCAGGTCTCGGGCATGGCCCAGATCGACGCGACCATCGACCGGGAGGCCGTGGCCCGGCACGGGATCAACGTCGAGGACGTGAACGACACGATCGAGACGGCCTTCGCCGGCCGGGTCGCGACCACGCTCATCGAGGGGCAGCGGCGGTTCGCCGTGGTGGTGCGCTACCCCGAGGCAGCGCGGAGCGATCCGGACGCCGTGGAGCGGCTCCTCGTCCCCACACCGTCGGGCGCACGCGTGCCGCTGGCCGAGCTCGCCCGGGTGGAGATCGTGGAGGCCCCGGCCCAGGTGAGCCGCGAGAACGGCATGCGGCGGGTGGTGGCCGAGGCCAACGTGCGTGGGCGGGACCTCGGCGGTTTCGTGAAGGACGTGCAGGCGCGGATCGCCCCGCTCGCGGCCGGGCTGCCCCCTGGCTACTGGGTCCAGTACGGCGGGCAGTTCGAGAACCAGCAGCGGGCCATGAGCCACCTCGCGGTGGTGGTCCCCATCGCGCTCCTGATCATCCTGGTCCTGCTCTACCTCGGGCTCGGCTCGATGCGCGACTCGCTCCTCGTGCTGCTCAACCTGCCCTTCGCGCTGGTCGGTGGGGTCGTCGGCGTCCTGCTCTTCGGGATGCCGCTCTCGGTGTCGGCGGCCGTCGCCTTCATCGTACTCCTCGGCATCGCCGTCCAGAACGGCGTGGTCCTCCTGGCCTTCTTCGGGCAGCTCAGGCGCCATGGGCTCGGCGTGGAGGAGACCATCCGTGAGGGATGCAACCTCCGCTTCCGTCCGCTGCTCATGACCGCGCTGACGTCCTTCATCGGCCACCTGCCCATGCTCTACGCGACGGGCTCGGGCGCGGACATCCAGAAACCCCTCGCCGTGGTCGTCATGGGTGGACTCGTCACCTCCACGCTGCTCACGCTCGTGGTCCTGCCTACGCTCTACGGCGTGCTCGAACGTCGGTTCCCGCGCAGCGTCGTCCCGGCGTGACCGGACGGTCCGGGCAGCCGCCGAGGAGGGTGGGCGTGACACCGGCGAGGCGGGTGGATCGTAGCCTCCGGAGCCGTTGAATCCCGCCCCCACCGGGCGGTAGACTCCGTCCACGAGGTCGCCGTGCGTCCCCTGTCCTCCTCCTCCGACCCGCATCCTGCCGACCGCCACGACACGATCCGCGTCCGCGGCGCCCGGGTGAACAACCTGAAGGACGTCAGCGTGGCGATCCCGAAGCGGCGGCTGACCGTGTTCACGGGCGTTTCGGGATCGGGCAAGTCGTCGCTGGTGTTCGGCACCGTCGCGGCGGAGTCCCAGCGGCTGATCAACGAGACCTACAGCGCCTTCGTGCAGGGGTTCATGCCGGCCCTGGCCCGACCCGAGGTCGACCTGCTGGAGGGGCTGACGACCGTGATCCTCGTCGGCCAGGAGCGGATGGGCACCCACGCCCGCTCGACGGTGGGCACGGCGACCGACGCCAACGCGATGCTGCGGGTGCTGTTCAGCCGCCTCGGCCAACCGTACATCGGCCCGTCCAACGCCTTCTCCTTCAACGTCCCGTCGGTTCGCGCGGTCGGGCGCATCACGATCGCGCGGGGCGCCGGCCGCACCGAGGAGCGAATCTTCACCGTCAGCGGCGGCATGTGCCCGCGATGCGAGGGCATGGGATCGGTCACCGACATCGACCTGACGCAGCTGTTCGACGACCGCCGGTCGCTCGCCCAGGGGGCGATCACCATCCCCGGCTACACCGCCGACGGCTGGTCCGTGCGCCTCTATGCCGCCTCGGGCTTCCTCGATCCCGACAAGCCGATCCGCGAGTACTCCGAGGAGGAGCGCCACGCCTTCCTCTACAAGGAGCCGACCCGGGTGAGGATTGCGGGCGTGAACCTCACCTACGAGGGCCTGGTCCCGCGGATCCGGAAGTCGTTCCTCTCCAGGGACGTGGACACGTTGCAGCCGCACATCCGGGAGTTCGTGGAGCGGGCGGTCGCCTTCACCCCCTGCCCCGAGTGCGGGGGTACCCGACTCAACGAGGCGGCCCGATCCTCCCGGATCGCTGGGATCCACATCGCCGAGGCCTGCGCCATGCAGGTGAGCGACCTGGCCGGATGGGTGCGCGGCCTCGACGCGCCGTCCGTCGCGCCGCTGCTCGCGAACCTGCGACAGACGCTCGACTCGTTCGTGGAGATCGGGCTGGGGTACCTGAGCCTCGACCGGCCCTCCGGCACGCTGTCGGGCGGCGAGGTGCAGCGGACCCGGATGATCCGCCACCTCGGCGCGTCGCTCACCGACGTGACCTACGTCTTCGACGAGCCGACCGTCGGGCTGCACCCCCACGACATCCGGCGGATGAACGACCTCCTGCTGCGGCTGCGCGACAAGGGCAACACCGTCCTCGTGGTCGAGCACGAGCGGGAGACGATCGCGATCGCCGACCACGTCATCGACCTCGGCCCCGGCGCCGGCACCGCCGGAGGCGAGGTGGTCTTCGAGGGCACCGTCGACAGGCTCGTGGCCAGCGGCACGCTCACCGGGCGCCACCTCGGCGACCGGGCCTCCCTGAAGCCGTCGGTGCGGACACCGTCGGGCGTGCTGCCGGTACGCGGCGCCCGGACCCACAACCTGAAGGGCGTCGACGTGGACATCCCGCTCGGCGTGCTCGTGGTGGTGACCGGCGTGGCCGGGTCGGGCAAGAGCTCCCTGATCGACGGCTCGGTGCGGGGCCGGGACGGGGTGGTGGCGGTCGACCAGGCCCCCATCCGCGGCTCCCGGCGGAGCAACCCGGCGACGTACAGCGGTCTGCTGGAGCCGATCCGGAGGGCGTTCGCGAAGGCCAACGGCGTGAAGCCCGCCCTGTTCAGCGCCAACTCCGAGGGCGCCTGTCCGTCCTGCAACGGCGCCGGGGTGATCTACACCGACCTGGGGATGATGGCCGACTTGACCACCGTCTGCGAGGAGTGCGAAGGCCGCCGCTTCCAGGCTTCGGTGCTGGACTACCGGCTGGGTGGCATCCACATCGCGGAGGTGCTCGACCTGCCCGTCGAGGACGCACTCGGGTTCTTCGGCGGCGGAGCGGCGCGCCTGCCCACCGCGCACGCGATCCTGCGGCGCATGGCCGACGTGGGGCTCGGCTACCTGCGGCTCGGCCAGCCGCTCACCACGCTGTCGGGTGGGGAGCGGCAGCGGCTCAAGCTCGCGACGCACCTGGGCACGGAGGGCGCCGTCTACGTGCTCGACGAGCCCACCGCCGGGCTCCACCCGGCCGACCTCGCGCAACTGCTCGCGTTGCTGGACCGCCTGGTCGACGCCGGGCGATCGGTCATCGTGATCGAGCACGATCGGGCCGTGATGGCCCACGCCGACTGGATCATCGACCTCGGGCCCGGCGCCGGGCACGACGGCGGACGCATCGTGTTCGAGGGCACCCCCGCCGACCTGGTGGCGAAGCGGTCGACGCCGACCGGCGTGCACCTGGCCGACTACGTCGGAGGCCCCGCCTGACCTCCCACCCGCCCCGCATCGCGCCGTTCACACCCGCCAGCGGGCGCGGGCGCGCTCGACGAGGTGGTAGACCACCGGCACGGCCACGAGCACCAGCACCGACGACACCGCGAGCCCGCCGATGGAGACGATGGCCATGGACTGCCTGAGCTCGGAGCCCTGACCGATGCGGAAGGCGAGCGGAAGCATGCCGGCCGAGGCGGTGAGCGTGGTCATGACGATGGGCCGCAGCCGGCGCACCCCGCCCTCGGTCAGGGCCGCCTCCAGGCCCAGGCCCGCGGCGCGGGCGTGGCCGGTGCCCTCGAGGAGCAGGATCGCGTTGTTGACCACGATGCCCACGAGCATCACCAGCGCCATCATGCCGAAGATGTCGAGGTCCACGCCGGTGGCCGCGAGCGCCACCAGCACCCCGGCGAGGCCGAGCGGGAGCGTGGACAGGATGGTGAACGGGTGGAGCAGATCCTCGAGCAGGATGGCGAGCAGCATGGCCAGGAGCACCACGGCGAGCAGGAGTGCCTGCCCGATCTCCCGCGCCGCCTCCCTGCGCTGCTCCTCCTCGCCCCCCACCCTCACCTCGACGCCGTCGGGCAGGGGTGAGGCGTGGATGGCCGCCTCCACGGCCGCCGCCGTGCCGCCGATGGCCCCCCAGGCCAGGTTCCCGCTCACCGCCACCCGTCGGGCCCGGTCCTGGCGCATGAGGAACGAGGGACCCTCCACCTCGGCCACGCGGGCCAGCTCCCGGACCGGCACCTGGGCGCCGGAGGCCGTCTGCACCGTGGTGGCGGCCAGGGCGGCGACGTCGCGCCGGTCGGAGGCCGACAGCCGCACCCGCACCGGGTCGGTCTCGTCCCCGCGCCGCACCCGGGCCTCGGCGTCCCCCTCGACGGCCACGCGCAGGAGGCGGCCCAGGTCCGCGGCGGTGAGCCCCGCCCGCGCGAGCAGGGCCGGGTCCGGCGCGATCCGCACCTCGGGGGCCGTCTCGTCGCCGGAGCGATCCACGTCCACCACGTTGGGCTGGGCGTCGAGCACCTGCATCACGCGGTCCGCCACCGCCGCGAGCGCGGTGGGATCCGAACCCAGCACCTCCACCAGGAGGTCCTCGCGGACCGCGGTCTCCCCGCCGCCGAGCTCCTTGAGCACGATGACCGCGCCGGGCACCGCCGCGGCGAGAAGCGGCCGGACCTCCTCCATCACGTCCGCGGTGCGGCGGTCCGTGGATCCGAGCACCACCTCGAGTTCCGCCCGGTTGCGGGCCGGGAGCGCACCGGCGAGCGTGTGGTACCGGCCGACCTCGCCGTACACCGTGCGCACCTCCGGCCGGGCGAGGAGCACCGCCTCGGCCCGGCGCACGGCCTGCTCCGTCACGTCCAGGTCGGCATCGCGTGGCATGCGCAGGAGGCAGAGGAAGAAGCCCTGGTCCGGGTTGGTGAACCAGCCGAGCGACACGAGGGGGCCGAGGAGGGTGACCGTGGCCACGAGGACGGTGGCGAGGCCGGCGAGGGTTGCGGCCCGGCGGCGGAGGCACCAGCCGAGCACCGCGCGGTAGCGGTCACGGAAGGCGTTCCAAGCCCGATCCCACGCCCGCGCGAGCCGGCCTGGCGGGGCGGTCGCCCGTCGCGCCCGCCCGTAGAGGCGGGCGGCCAGCATGGGCGTGAGCGTGAACGACACGAGCAGCGACAGCAGGGTGGCGTACACGATCGTGGCGGCGAACTGGGTGAAGAAGCGCCCGACGATCCCCTCCATGAACGCCATCGGGGTGAACACCACCACGTTCGTGGCGATGGAGCCCGTGACGCCGAGCACCACCCGACCCGTGCCGCGATCGGCGGCGATCGCGCCGTCCGGCTCGCGCTCCGCCTCCACCGCGATCGACTCCAGCACCACGATCGAGGCGTCCACGAGGGTCCCCACCGTGATCGCGAGGCCGACCAGGGTCATGTAGTTGAGGGTGAAGCCGGACAGCCGGATGAACGTGAGCGCGCCGACGAGCGACGCGGGCATGGCCAGCGCCACGATGGCCGTGCCGCGCCAGTCGCGCAGGAACGCCACGAGCACGCCTGCGGTGAGGATGACGCAGAGGGCGAGCGTCCAGAGCAGGTCGCGGATGGAGACCTGGATGGGCGTGGCGGCGTCCTGGATGCGTTCGAGCGCGATCCCGGGCGGAAGCCCGGCCTCCAGCGTCGCCAGCCGCTCGGCGAGGGCGTCGCCCAGGGCCACGGTGTTGGCTCCGGGCCGACGGTGGACCGCCACCCCGAGGGCCGGTCGGCCCTGCACGCGGGCCCGGGTGGACTCGGGCGACAGCGCCTCCCGGACGTCGGCCAAGGCGGACAGGGGCACCACCTGGCCCGTGGGGGCGCGGATGCGCACGGCGGCCACGTCGGCGGCGGCGTGGAACGCGCCCGCGAGGCGGACCGGGAGGGCCTGGCCGCGCGTGATCAGCGTGCCCGCCGGCACGTCGACCCCGCCGGCCCGGACCGCCTGCACCACGTGCCCGAGCGTGAGGTGGTGCGCGAGCAGGCGGGCCTGATCCACCTCCACCCAGACCTCGCGGCGCCGGTCGCCCACCAGCTCGACGGAGGCCACGCCGTCCACGCGGGAGAGCGCGGGCACCAGCACCTCGTCCGCCCAGTCCGTGACCTCGGCCACGGGCGCGTCGCCCACGAGCGCGAACTGCAGGATCGGTGCCGCGTTGAGATCCACCTCCTGGATGCGGGGATCCCAGGCATCGGAGGGCAGCGCGGTGTCCAGGTCCTGCAGCAGGCCCCGGACCTCCTCCTTGGCGCCGTCCACGTCGGTGCCGTCGATCAGCTCGAGCAGGACCGAGCCCACGTCGGCGCGCGCGGTGGAGCGCAGCTTCTTCAAGCCACCGACGCGGCCGAGCCGCTCCTCGAGCGGCAGCACCACGGCGTTCTCCACGTCGGAGGGGGAGGCGCCCGGGTAGACCACCGTGACGAGCAGGTAGGGCACGCCGACATCGGGGAGCAGCTCCACCGGCAGGCGCGGCCAGGACACGAGCCCGAACACCACGAAGAAGCCGATGGCCATGACCACCAGCACCGGCTTCCGGATGGACAGGCGGGAAAGCCACATGAACGGCTAGCCGGGTTGGATCGGCAGGAGCGGCTGCCCCTCGGCCCGGACGTCGGCGGTGCCCAGGGTGACCACCCGGTCGCCCTCGTGGAGATCCCCCTCCACGGCCACCCGAACGCCGTCGGTCTCGCCGGGGACCACGGGTGCGAGGACGGCCCGGTCGCCGGGCCCCACCACCCAGACGGCGCTGGCGCCGCCCACCCGCACGAGGGCCGCCCGCGGCACGGCCAGGGTCGAGACCCCGGATCCGCCCCGGATCTCCACCTCCACCGGGAAGCCCGGGAGCAGGGCGAGGTCCGCGTCGGGCACCTCCACGCGGACCCGGTACTGGCCCAGGACCGGGAGCGCGCCGAGCGAGCGCTCGGTGACGGTGCCCGCGAACGCGCGGCCCGGCAGGGCGGCCGTGGTGACGACCACTGGCATGCCCTCGGCGATCGCGGTGACGTCGCCGGCCTCGACCAGGAGGTCCACGCCCACCGCGGAGAGGTCGGCCACCTGCAGGAGCGGGCGATCGTTGGGCACCATCTCCCCCGGCCGGAAGTCGATGCGGGTGACGGTGCCCGCGATGGGCGCGGCCACGTGCACGGCGGCCTCGGCGGCCTGGAGCTGGGCCCGGGCGGCGTCGGCCTGGGCCCTCAGCCGGTCCAGCTCGCTGTCGGTCACCGCGCCCTGGGCGTGCAGGGCCTCGATGCGGGCGAGCTCGGCCTGCAGCGTGCGATCCTGGGCGGCCAGCGGATCGAGCTGGAAGCCCAGCGGCGTCACGGGCACCCGGCGCATGGACGCCACCACCTGCCCCGCGGAGACGTGGTCGCCCACCGCCACGTGGAGGCGCTCGAGCACATTGGGCGTGGTGGACACCACCTCGGCCTGGCGGGCGCCGCGCACGGTGCCGAAGAGGCGGAGGATCGGCTCGATCCGCGTGCGGACCACGGGCGCCGTCTCCACGGGGAGGCCGTCGCGGGCCTGGAGGTCGCGCTGGGTGGGGGTCGGCGCGTGGACCCGCTCCGCGCGCAGCACCCGGATCGCGCCCACGGCGGCGAGACAGGCCAGGAGCACGAGGCCGAACGCCAGCCACGCCCGTCGGGGCCCTGCGGGGGAGGAAACCGCCATGCCGCCCCTCTATCCCTCCGACCGGCCCCCGGACGGCGCGTCCACCCCGAACGCCCGGAGCGCGGCCTCGGCCGCCAGCGCCGGCGGCATCCGGCCCTCCAGCACGCCCGCCTCGAGCTCGGGCAGCAGGGCAGCCACGGCGGGGTGGGCGCGGAGGGCGTCGAGCAGCCCCTCCTCCACCAGCGCCCACAGCCAGCGCAGGGCCTGGGCCCGGCGGCGGGCGTCGAGGGCTCCGGACGCCGTGCGAATCCGGCGGAACGCCTCCACCTTCGTCCAGAGCGCCTCGAGGCCCTCGCCCGTGCGGGCACTCACGGGCAGCACCGGCGGTCGCCACTCCGGATCGGGTGGCCGGGCGTACCGGAGCGCCGTCTCGAAGTCGCACACGGTGCGCAGGGCGGCCGCGCGCGCGTCCCCGTCGGCCTTGTTCACGGCCACCACGTCGGCCAGCTCGAGGATCCCCCGCTTGATCCCCTGCAGCTCGTCGCCGCCCTCGGGCGCCAGCAGCACCAGGAAGCAGTCCACCATGTCCGCGACGAGCGTCTCGGACTGGCCCACCCCGACGGTCTCCACGAACACCACGTCGTGACCCGCGGCCTCCACCACGAGGACGGCCTCCCGGGTGCGCCGCGCCACGCCGCCGAGCGTGCCGCCCGTGGGCGAGGGCCGCACGAAGGCCGCGGGGTGCGTGGCCACCCGCTCCATGCGGGTCTTGTCGCCGAGGATCGAGCCGCCGGACAGGCCGCTGGAGGGGTCCACCGCCAGCACCGCGAGGCGGTGGCCCCGGTCGAGGAGCAGGGAGCCGAGCGCCTCGATGAACGTGCTCTTCCCCGCGCCGGGCGCTCCGCTCACCCCCACGCGGAGGGCGCCGCCCGCGTGGGGCAGGAGCCGCTGCAGCAGGGCCTGGGCCTGGGCGCGGTGCCGGGGGTGTCGGCTCTCCACCAGGGTGATCGCCCGGCCGAGGAGGGCCCGGTCGCCGGCCCGCACCCCGCCGGCGAGCGCCTCCACCGACGGGGCCGGCGCCATCGGGATCAGACTCCGTGGCCGGCCGCGAGGTGCTCCAGCAGCTCGCGCGCGGCCTCCGGGATCACCGTGCCGGGCCCGAAGATCGCGGCTGCGCCGGCAGCGCGGAGGGCCGCGTGGTCGCCGGGCGGGATGACGCCGCCCACCACGATCAGGATGTCGGGCCGCCCGAGCGCTGCGAGCTCGGCCCTCAGGCGGGGCACCAGGGCGAGGTGCCCGGCGGCCAGCGTGGACACGCCCACCACGTGGACGTCGTTCTCCACGGCCTGCCGCGCCGTCTCCTCGGGGGTCTGGAAGAGCGGCCCCACGTCCACGTCGAACCCCAGGTCGGCGAAGGCGGTGGCCACCACCTTCTGCCCCCGATCGTGGCCGTCCTGCCCCACCTTGGCCACCAGGATCCGGGGCCGACGCCCCTCCCGGGCCTCGAACGCCTCCGCCAGGGCGCGCACGCGCCGCACGTCGTCCATGGATGCGCCTGCCTCCGTGCCGTAGACTCCCTGCACCAGGCGGGTCTCGGCCTTGTGCCGGCCGAAGACCCTGGCCATGGCCTCGCTGATCTCGCCCACCGTGGCCCGGGCCCGGGCCGCCTCCACCGACAGGGCCAGCAGGTTGCCCTCGCCCGTGGCCGCGGCGTGCGTGAGGGCCGAAAGGGCGCGCTCCACCCGCTCGGGATCCCGCTCGGCCCGGATCCGCGCGAGACGGGCCAACTGGGCCGCCAGCACCGCGGAGTTGTCCACCTTGCGGACCTCGAGGGGCGGCTCGTCCCGCACGCGGTTCCGGTTCAGGCCCACGATGCGCTGGATCCCGGCGTCGATCCGGGCCTGGGTGCGGGCGGCAGCCTCCTCGATCCGGAGCTTCGGCAGGCCGGTCTCGATGGCCCTGGCCATGCCGCCGAGGGCCTCGACCTCGTGGATGTGCCCGAGCGCGCGCTGGGCGAGGTCGTGGGTGAGCCGCTCCACGTAGCAGGCGCCGCCCCACGGATCGACCACGCGGCAGGCGCCCGTCTCCTGCTGGAGGTAGAGCTGCGTGTTGCGGGCGATCCGGGCGGCGAAGTCGCTCGGGAGGGCCAGCGCCTCGTCGAGAGAGTTGGTGTGGAGGCTCTGCGTGTGGCCGTGGACGGCCGCCATGGCCTCCACGCAGGTGCGCGCCACGTTGTTGTACGGATCCTGGGCGGTGAGGCTCCAGCCCGAGGTCTGGCAGTGGGTCCGCAGGCAGAGCGAGCGAGGGTCCTTCGGCCGGAAGGAGGCCAGCAGGGTGGCCCACAGGAGGCGGGCCGCCCGCAGCTTGGCCACCTCCACGAAGTAGTTCGTGCTCACGCCGAAGAAGAACGAGAGGCGCGGCGCGAAGTCGTCGATCCCGAGGCCCGCGGCGAGGCCCGTCCGGACGTACTCGATCCCGTCGGCCAGCGTGTAGGCCAGCTCGATGTCGGCGGTCGCCCCCGCCTCCTGCATGTGGTATCCCGAGATGGAGATGCAGTTGAACCGCGGCATCTCCCTGGCCATGAAGGAGAAGATGTCCGCGATGATCCGCATGGAGGGGCCCGGCGGGTAGATGTAGGTGTTCCGGACCATGTACTCCTTGAGGATGTCGTTCTGGATGGTGCCGTCGAGCTTCCCGATCGGGACTCCCTGCTCCTCGGCCGCCACCACGAAGAGGGCGAGGATCGGGAGCACCGCTCCGTTCATGGTCATGGACACCGACATGTCGCCGAGCGGGATCCCGTCGAAGAGGATCCGCATGTCGAGGATCGAGTCGACCGCCACGCCGGCCATGCCGACGTCGCCGGTGACGCGCGGGTGATCCGAGTCGTACCCGCGGTGGGTGGCCAGGTCGAAGGCGATGGAGAGGCCCTTCTGCCCCTGCGCCAGGTTGCGGCGGTAGAAGGCGTTGGAGTCCTCGGCCGTGGAGAAGCCGGCGTACTGCCGGATCGTCCAGGGGCGCGTGACGTACATCGTGGCGTAGGGGCCGCGCACGAAGGGGGGGATCCCGGGCCAGGTGCCGAGGTGGTCCACGCCCTCGAGGTCGGCGGAGGTGTAGGACGGGCGGACGGCGATGCCCTCGGGCGTGGTCCAGACCGCCGCGGGTGCGTCGGAGCCGGGGGCGGCGAGGTCGGGGCCGGTGGAGGGGCCGAGCGGGAGCGTACGGAAGTCGGGGACCCGGCTCATGGCTGCACTCCCAGCATCCGGTGGAAGGCGGCGAGGGTCTCCACGACGTCGCACCCCAGGTAGAGGAAGGCGTCGACGCCCGCGGCGCGCCAGGCGGCCTCGGCGTCCCGGGCCCGACCGGCCACGGCCACGAGGCGAGCGCCCCGCGCCTTGAGCAGGGGGGCCAGCGCCGGCACGGCCTCCCCGTAGGCGGCGTCGGTGCCGCAGACGACGGCGCCCGGGGCGCCGCTCGCGGCGAAGGCCTCGGCCGCAGCCTCGGGCGTGGGGAAGCCGTCGTTCTCGATGGCCTCGATCCCGCCGGCGGCGAGGAAGGGCACGGTGAAGCCGACCCGCGCCTTGTGATCGGCGAGGGGGCCGAGGTTGGCGAGGAAGAGGCGGGGGCGAGCGCCGGTGGCCGCGAGGCAACGGTCGGAGGCGTCGCGCAGGGCCTCGAAGGGCTCGCTCGCGCGCCAGGCGGGCAGCGCGGGCACCCGTGCGGGCGGATCCGGACCGCGCACCGCGGCGGCGATCGCGCCGAGGGTGGCACCCCGCCGCGCGGCGGCGATGGCGGC
>JBFYZZ010000037.1:0-5156 GCA_041309225.1 Deltaproteobacteria bacterium
CTCGAGCCGCCCGCCGGCGCCACCGTCATCGCCCGTCAGGGCGACGCGCGCGTGCTGCGGGTCCCGCCCGGCGGCGTGGAGCCCCTCCTCGCGGCCGTCCTGGCCGCGGGCGGCCGGGTCCTCGAGGTCACTCCCGGCCGTCGCACCCTGGAGGCCCTCCTCCTCGACGAGGTCGCCCGCTCGCGGCCCGTGGACGACCGTCGGATGGGTATGCTCGCATGAGGGCCGTGTTCGCCATCGCCTCCACCACCTTCCGGGAGGCCATCCGCGACCGCGTCCTCGGATCCCTCTTCTTCGTGGCCGCACTCATCCTCGGCGTGAGCCTGGCGGCCGAGGAGATCACCATCGGCGACCAGGCCAAGGTCATCCGCGGCCTCGCCCTCGGGTGCATCGACCTCTCCGCGTCCGTGATGGCCATGTTCCTCGGGGTCGGCCTCGTCTGGAAGGAGATCGAGCGCCGCACCCTCCACACCATCGCGAGCAAGCCCGTCTCCCGCGGGGCCTTCGTGTGCGGCAAGTACCTCGGCCTCGTGGCCACCCTGGCGGCCCTCGTGGTGGGCATGCTCGTGCTGTACCTCGTCCTGGTGGGGACCTACCTGGGGCGGCCCCACGCCTCGATCTTCGCCTTCGTCGCGCTGCTGGCCGTGGAGCTGCTGCTGCTCACCGCCTGGGCCACCCTCTTCTCCACCTTCGCAGGGCCCATCACCGCCACCGTGTTCACGATCTCGGTCTTCGTCATCGGCCACCTCGCCGACGACGTGCAGCGCCTCGGGACAGAGACCGCCTCGCCCGTGCTGGGGACGGCCGCGCGGATCCTCTACTGGGCACTTCCGAACTTCCAGGTGCTCGACGTCCAGCCCCAGGCCGCGCACCAGGTGGCCGTGCCGCTGGACCACGTGCTCCGCGCCGGGGGCTACGGCCTGGGGTACACCGTCCTGGTGCTCCTCGTCGCCGTGCTCCTCTTCCAGCGCCGCGACCTCCACTAGCGTCCCCGATGCCCCTCCCCCCCCTCCGCATGGCGGACCTGGCCGCCCGGCACCGCCGGGTGGCGGAGGCGGTCGAGGCGGCGGCGCTCGGCGTGCTGCGCTCGGGCCGGTACGTCGGCGGTCCGGAGGTGGCCGCCCTGGAGGCCGAGGCCGCCGTCGCCTTCGGCCGGGCGCTCGGCGTGGCGTGCGCCAGCGGCACCGACGCCCTGCTCCTTGCCCTCGAGGCCCTCGGCGTGGGTCCGGGCGACGAGGTGGTGGTCCCGGCGTTCACGTTCTACGCCACGGCCGGAGCGGTGCTCCGCACCGGCGCGCGGCCCGTGGTGGCGGACGTGCTCCCCGACCGCCCGCTCCTCGACCCCTCGGCGGCCGCCGCCCGGCTCGGGCCTCGCACCCGCGCCATGATCGCGGTCCACCTCTTCGGCATGGCCTGCCCGGATCCGGCGCTGCCCGTGCCGCTCGTCGAGGACTCGGCCCAGGCCGCCGGGCGCCGGCCCGCACCCCGCCTGGGCGTTGCCACCGCCGTGTCCTTCTACCCCACCAAGACCTGGGGGGCGGCCGGCGACGGTGGACTCGTGGCCACCGACGATCCCGAGCTGGCCGCGCGGATCCGCCGGCTCGCGGACCACGGTGCGGAGCCCGGCGTCCCCCACCGCCACGGCCTCGTGGCCGGCCACGGAGGCACCAACAGCCGGCTCGACGCGCTCCAGGCCGCCATCCTCCGTGCCCACTCGAGGGACCTTCCGCACCGCGTCGCCCGCCGCCGGGCGATCGCGGCCGTCTACGACGCCGCCCTTCCCCCCACCTGCGGGCGGGTCCCCCGGGACGAGGGGGATCCGATCCACCAGTACCTGCTACGCTCCGCGGGCCGGGACGCGCTGGCCGCGGATCTCCGCGCCCGCGGCATCGAGACGGCCGTCTACTACCCCCGGCCGCTCTCGGCCCAGCCGGCGCTCCAGCCCCAGCCGCCCACGCCGGTCGCGGACCGGTGGTGCCGCGAGGCGCTCTGCCTCCCGTGCCACGAGGGGCTGACCGACGCGGACGTCGCCCGGATCGCCACCGCCCTCGCGGAGTCCGGGCCGTGAGCGCCTACGGGGCCTTCGAGGCCTTCGCCTTCGTGCTCGGCCTTTGCCTGGGCTCGTTCCTCAACGTCTGCGTCGCACGGATGCCCGAAGACCGCTCGGTCGTCTCGCCACCGAGCCACTGCCCGCACTGCGGCCACCGCATCCGGTGGATCGACAACCTGCCGCTCCTGTCCTGGTTCGTGCTCCGGGCCCGGTGCCGGGACTGCCACCGGCCCATCTCCGTGGCCTACCCCCTCGTGGAGGCGTCCACGGGGATCCTGGTGCTCCTCGTGTTCCGCGAGGTGGTGCCGGGTCCCGCCTCGCTCGACGGCCCCCACCTCGCGGCCTTCGCCTGGTACACCCTGTTCGCCTGCGCGCTCACGGGGAGCGCCCTCGTGGATGCCCGCCATCACATCGTCCCCGACGAGTTCAGCCTCTGGATGATCCCGGTGGGCGTGGTGGGTGCGTTCGGCCTGGGGCTCCTGGAGCCCGGGCTCGCGCCCAGCGGGCAGCAGTCGCTCGTAGGCGCGTTCGTGGGCGGCGTCTTCTTCCTCCCTGTCAACGCCGTCTACTGGCTCGTGCGGCGCGAGGTCGCGGTCTGGCCGGGCGACATCAAGCTGCTCGCCATGATCGGGGCCTTCCTCGGCGCGATCCCGGCGCTCGTCCTCGTACTGATCCTCGGGTCGCTGGTGGGTGCGGTCACCGGGATCGCCATCGTCGTGGCCACCGGCCGGGGCGGGCTCAGGACGGCCATGCCCTACGGCCCGTTCCTCGCCTTCGGGGCGCTGGCCACCTTCCTCTTCGGCGACGCGTTGGTGCACCGCTGGACGGAGACGTTCCTCTTCGCGCTGCCCCGGTAGGGCCGGCGGGCGGGCCGCCACGGGGTCAGGCGCGAGCCGGCGCCCCCGGCACCCGCTCGAACACGATCTCGTCGTCCCGCACGTCCACCCGAATGCCGTCGCGGGGCCCGTAGGATCCGGCCACGATGGCGCGGCTCATGGGGTTCATGAGATGCTGCTGGATGGCGCGCTTCAGGGGTCTCGCGCCGTACAGCGGGTCGAACCCGGCGTCGCAGAGCGCCTTGCAGGCGGCCGGCGACACGTCGATGTCGAGCTGGCGGGACTCGAGGAGGCGCCGGACGTGCCCGAGCTGGATCTCCAGGATCCGGTCCATGTCCTCGTACTTCAGCGAGTCGAAGACGATGACCTCGTCCACGCGGTTGAGGAACTCCGGTCGGAACGTGGCGCGCATCTCGGCGTCCACGGCCTCCTCGACCCTCTCCCGCGGCAGGCCGGCGCGCTGGCCCTCGAGGATGTGCCGCGACCCGATGTTGGAGGTCATGATGAGGACCACGTTCTTGAAGTCGACCGTGCGGCCCTTGCCGTCGGTCAGCCGGCCCTCGTCGAGCACCTGCAGGAGCACGTTGAAGACGTCGGCGTGTGCCTTCTCGATCTCGTCGAGGAGCACCACCGAGAAGGGGTGGCGGCGCACGGCCTCGGTGAGCTGGCCGCCCTCGTCGTAGCCGACGTACCCCGGGGGCGCGCCGATGAGGCGGGCCACCGTGTGCTTCTCCTGGTACTCGGACATGTCCACGCGGATCATGTTCTTCTCGTCGTCGAACAGGAACTCCGCGAGGGCCCGAGCGAGCTCGGTCTTGCCCACGCCGGTGGGCCCCAGGACGATGAACGAGCCGATGGGCCGGTTGGGATCCTGGAGGCCCGCGCGGGCCCGGCGCACGGCGTCGGCCACGGCCACGACCGCCCGGTCCTGCCCCACCACGCGCCGGTGGATGCGCTCCTCCATCCGGAGCAGCTTGGCCTGCTCGCTCTCGACGAGGCGGGTGACCGGGATGCCCGTCCAGCGGCCCACCACCTCGGCGATGTCCTCGTCGGTGACCTCCTCCCGCAGGATGGCACCGTCCTTCCGGATCTCCGCCAGCCGGGCCTCGTGGGCCTGGATCTCGGCCTGGAGCCTAGGAAACTCGCCGTAGACGATCTCGCTGGCCCGCTGGTACTCGGCGGCGCGCTGGGCGCGCTCACCCTCGAGCCGCAGCGCCTCGAGGCGCTCCTTGCCCTCGCGGACCGCCTCGATGGCCTCGCGCTCCTGCTCCCACCGGGCCCGCAGGCTGCGCACCTCCTCCTCCTTGTCGGCGATGGCCCTCCGGATCTGCTCGGCCCGGGCCACGGCGCTCTCGTCGGTCTCCCGACCGAGGGAGTGCAGCTCGATCTGGAGGCCCGCGAGTTCGCGGTCGAGGACGTCGATCTCCTGGGGCCGGCTCTCGATCTCCATCTTCAGGCGGCTGGCCGCCTCGTCCATGAGGTCGATGGCCTTGTCGGGCAGGTGCCGGTCCGTGATGTAGCGGGCCGAGAGCGTGACCGCGGCCACCACGGCGTCGTCGGTGATGCGCACGCCGTGGTGGACCTCGTAGCGCTCCTTGATCCCCCGGAGGATCCGGATGCTCTCGGGCACCGTCGGCTCCTCCACCAGGACCGGCTGGAAGCGGCGCTCCAGCGCCTTGTCCTTCTCGAGGTGCTTGCGGTACTCGTCGATGGTGGTGGCGCCGATGCAGCGCAGCTCCCCACGGGCGAGGGCGGGCTTGATCATGTTGCCCGCGTCCATGGCGCCCTCGGACTTGCCCGCGCCGACGATGGTGTGGAGCTCGTCGATGAAGAGGACGATCTCCCCTCCGGAGTGCTCGATCTCCTCCAGCACGGCCTTCAGGCGCTCCTCGAACTCGCCGAGCAGGGCCGACTCGACCCCGTCATCGGGCGCGACGAGGAGATCCGCCGCATCATGCAGGTCCTCTCCCGCCGGACGAAGAACAACGCCGTCCTCATCGGCGAGCCCGGTGTCGGCAAGACCGCCATCGTCGAGGGGCTCGCCCAGCGCATCGTCGCCGGGGACGTGCCGCAATCCCTCAAGGACCGCCGCATCGTCAGCGTCGCCATGAGCTCCCTGGTCGCGGGCGCCGCCTACCGGGGCCAGTTCGAGGAACGCCTCAAGGGCGTCCTCGACGAGGTCGAGGCATCCGACGGCCGGGTCATCCTCTTCGTCGACGAGCTCCACACCATCGTCGGCGCGGGCGCGGCCGAGGGCTCTGTGGACGCCG
>JBFYZZ010000038.1:0-20484 GCA_041309225.1 Deltaproteobacteria bacterium
GGGTGGCGCGGGCGACCGGTCTGGCGCGGGCGCTGGCCGGGGCGGACGCGGTGATCACGGGGGAGGGCCGCCTCGACGCGACCTCCTTCGAGGGCAAGGTGATGGAGATCGTGGTCCGCGCGGCACGGGCTGCTGGCGAGGCCCCGGTGGTGGCGCTCGTCGGGGAGGACCGGGGGCACCCCCCCCCGCCCCGGGGGCCCGACGGGGTGGAGGCTGCGGGTCCACCGCCGGACCTCCACCGCTTCCTCGTCGCTGCCGACCGGCTCGCGGACCGCCTCGAGGCCGGCGGGGGGCGCCATCGGTGATGGCGCGGGATGGGGGAGGCACCCCGGCGGGCCGCCGGCGCGGAGGGGTGGCGCTCAGGGCGCCTCGTCACCGGCGAGGTACTTCAACAGGGAGATGCGCTGGAGGTAGAACGCGCGGGCCAGCTCGGGATCGAGCGATCGGGTGCGGATGGTGCCGTCGGGATCCTGGATCAGGATCTCGAACACGGACACGTCGAGGCTGAACCGCTGCACGTACCGGCCGATCACGAGGCCGACGGCCGCCAGCTCCCGGTCGAGGTCGGCGGGCTGGCTCTCGAACCAGATGCGGATCTCGGCACGGAGCGGCACGTCGCCCCTGCGTCCGCCCCACTCGAGGATCGGGGCGTTCGCCCGGACCAGGTCCACCCGGAGCCGGGAGAGTTCCACCATCAGGGCCATCTCGAGCGCATCGTCGGAGCGGACCTCGAACTCGCCCGTGACCATGCGGGACCGCAGTTCGTCTTCCATGGTGTCGTAGAAGTCGGCCATGCCCGCGGGGAGGTTGGGCGGGCTCGCGGTGGGGGGTGCGCCCGGGACCACCGTGGGGATCGTGCGGGAGGCCTGGACCGGCTGGAAGTAGCGGTCGGCCGTGCCTCGGACGTGCATCTCCACGGCGAGGAGCAAAGCGCCGCCCAGGAGGAAGGTGGACACCACGACCATGGGGCGGACCCGCCAGGGCGAGGGCCTGCCGGCAGGCACCTCGGCGGGCCGGAGCAGGGCGGTGTCGAACGCCTCGGGGAGGGCCTGGCGGGCGAGGGCGTCGTCGGGACCGCGGACGGGGGCCGGGAAGTGGATCACCTGCCCGAGGGACTCGGGCGGATCCGGCGGGGGCTCCTCCTCGGGGGGGAGGGCGGCCGCATCGTCGGGAGCCGGGCTCGGGGGCGGGGCGCTCCCCAAAGGGGATTCCACCACCGGCGGCTCCACGGGAGGGGTGGCCACATGGGGGAACGCCGGCGCGCGTGGCGGGGGCAGGCGCTCGAGCAGCGCCGCCCTGAGCACGAACGCCTCGGCCAGGGCCTCGATCTCGGAGGCAGGGCGCCAGGATCCGACCCCGGGATCCCAGACCCGGTCCTCCCCGGCCAGGGCGCCGTCTCCCACCATCTGCTCGAGCGCGGGCAGGCCCGAGACGGGGAACTCGATCCCGGCGCGGCGGATGCGGTAGTGCGGCATCGGGGTCCAGGGCGGGGGGACGCCCCATCCTGTCCGCCGGGCGCCCGGGCGTCAACCCGGGCGCGGCTCGCACCTCGGTCCGGACACCAGAGCGGCCTGTCGCCGTCGCCAGGTTCAGGGTAGAATGCTGTCATGAGGCGTTCACCCTGTCGATCCCCCTCCTGCACCGTACCCTCCTCCCCCCCGTGGCTCCTCCTCGGCGTCCTGCTCGCGGCGTGCACCGGCACCGATGACGGGCCCGGAACCGGCGATCCGGACGACCCGGCTTCCCCGGGAGACTCCGGGGTGTCCGACGACGCCTCCCTCCCCGACGACCGCGGTGCGGACACCGGGACGCCCCACGCCGGCGGTGGCGGCTCCGGGAGGCCCGTGGTCACGGAGGAGCACATCGGCGACCAGGAGATCGACGACGCCTGGATCTTCTCCGACGACGTCGTCCACACCATCGAACTGGAGATCCCCGAGGCGTCCAGGAACGCCCTCGAGGACGATCCGTACACGTACGTTCCGGCCGACGTGACCATCGATGGCGAACGCGTCGAACAGGTCGGGGTCCACCTGCGGGGCAAGATCGGTTCCTTCCGCCCGCTTTCGGGCAAACCCAAGTTCAAGATCGACTTCAACCAGTACCGCACCGACCAGCGCTTCTGGGGCCTCGAGACCCTCGCGCTCAACAACGAGGTGGTGGACTGTTCCTTCATCAAGGAGCCCATCTCGTACCGGGTGTTCCGCGCGGCGGGCGTGCCCGCGCCCCGCACCGGGTTCGCCCGCCTCGAGGTGGACGGCGCCAGCTACGGCCTGTACGTGATCCTCGAGGTCTACGACGATCGCTTCCTGAAGCGGGTGTACGCCCGTCCCGACGGCAACCTCTACGACGGGAAGTACGTCTGGTACGGAGGGTACCACTACACGCTCCTCGATTTCGGCGCGGGCGTGGACCACATGTACCAGCTCGACGAGGGCACGGACGTCGACCACGACGACATCCGGCGGGTGTCCCGCGCGCTCACGGCGAGCGCCGGGCAGCCGGGGTACTACGCCACGATGGGCGAGGTGATCGACTGGGACGAGTTCCACCGCGAGCAGCTCGCCGAGCAGTGGGTCGGCCAGAACGACGGCTACGGGCTCAACAAGAACAACTACTGGATCTACTTCGATCCGGGCGACGACCTCATGGACATCCTCCCCTGGGACATGGACTACTCGTTCCTCCAGGACTACGAGTGGGGACGGTCCTGGGCCTCACCGTACGGGTCGCTGGCCTACTGGTGCATGGCCGACGCGACGTGCCAGGAGGCCCAGCGCGCCCTCGTCGACGACGTGCTCGCCGCCGTCGAGGCCGAAGACCTGCCCGCACGCGTCGAGGCCATGATCGCGCTCATCGGCGCCGAGGTGGCCGCCGATCCGCGCCGGGAGTGCTCCGACCACTCCGTGGCCTGGTACCAGGGCCTCGTCCGGTCCTGGGTGGCCGGCCGATCCGACGAGATGCGGTCCTTCTGGGGAGTCCCGTGAGGAACGCCTGGCTGCTCGGCCTCCTGGCGGGTTGCACGTCGCGCGTCGACACCGGACCTCCCGGCCCGGACGACACGGGCCCGCCCCCCGACGACACGGCGGGTGCGGCCGACGACACCGGGACCGGTGGACCCGACGACACCGCCGACACGGGCGGCGACACCGGCCGGCCCGCGTCCGACGGCCTCCTCGCCCTGTGCATCAACGAGTTCATGCCGGCCAACGAGGCCTCCCTCTCGCTCGGCGACGGCACCTGGCCGGACTGGATCGAGCTCCACAACCCGGGGGTGGCGGACGTCGGCCTGGCCGGGTGGGGCATCACCGACGACCGGACTGAACCCACCGCCGAGGTGCTCACCGGCGATCTCGTCATCCCCGCGGGCGGGTTCCTGCTGCTCTATGCGGATCACCAGGCCGGCCCCGACCACCTCCGGTTCCGGCTCGACGCGGACGGTGGCGAGGTCGCCCTCTTCGACCCCGAGGGCGACGGGCAGATCATCACCTATGGCAACGTCGAGGACGACTTCTCCGTTTCCCGCCGGACCGACTGCTGCACCGGCGAGGGGTGCCTCGGCTTCGACTTCCACGGCACCCCGGGGATCACCAACGTCCACATCGTGTGGACCGAGGTCACGCTCCTCCCCGGCGGCAGCACCTGGCGGTACTGGGACCACCCGTCCTCGCCGGGCGACGCCTGGGCCAGCCCCACCTTCGACGACACCTGGTGGGACGCGGGACCCGGCCCGCTCGGCTTCGGGGACAGCCACCTGGCGACCTTCCTCGATGGCGGCCCGGAGGGCAAGCGGAGGCCCACCACCTGGTTCCGGAACCGGGTGGACGTCCCGAGCCTCGACGCGGTCCGGAGCGCCTTCGTGGAGGCGATGATCGACGACGGCGCGGTCCTGTGGGTGAACGGCGTGGAGGCGCTCAGGATCAACATGCCCGACGGCGAGGTGACGACGAGCACCTGGGCCTCCACGGGCGTGTCCGGCGTCGCCGAGTACACGTTTGCCCACTACGAGTTCGACGCCTCCCTGCTCGTCGAGGGCGAGAACACCCTCGCGGTCGAGGTCCACCAGGCCTCGGCCTCGAGCACCGACCTGACCTTCGACCTCGCCTTCGGTGTCGAGCGGCCGGAGTGACGCCGCGCGGGTCACCCCTCCGCGGGCGGGTCGGGCTCGGGGAGGGGAGGGGAGGCGGCCTGGGGCCGGCGGCCGCGGCGCAGGTGGTTCTCGAGCAGGTGGAGGACCAGCACGCCAGCCACGAAGACGTCCACGATGCGCAGGCCATCGCCCAGACCCGGGAGACCCCAGCCGAGGAGGTAGACCGCCCCGGCGACGTTGACGGCCTGGATCGGCCAGTACACCCAGTCGCCAACCCGCTGGCCGAGGGCGGGCAGACCGAGCCGGTTGGCGGCGATCACGGACAGGAGGGCCAGGAACCCCCAGGTGGCGGCGTCCAGGTTCACCGGGGTTCCAGGGTCACGTTGTCGATGAGGCGGGTGCCCCCGACGAGGGCTGCCACGAGCGCCCGGGCGGGGCGGTCCACGCGCGGGAGCGGTTCGAGGGTCCAGGGATCCACCACCGCGAGGTAGTCGAGGCGGTCCACGTCGAGCCGGGCGCGGCCGGCCTCCACGAGGGCCGGCACCGAGGCCTCCCGCCCGTCGCGGAGGGCGAAGAGTGCGCGGTGGAGGGAGAGGGCACGCACCCGATCGGAGGGCGAGAGGTACCGGTTGCGGCTGGAGAGGGCGAGGCCGTCGTCGTCGCGTACGAGCGGGCCCGCCACGACGTCGACGTCGAGTGCGAGGTCGAGGGCCATGCGGCGCACGACCACGAACTGCTGCCAGTCCTTCTCGCCGAACACGGCCTCGCAGGGGCCCACGACGCCGAACAGGCGCGCCACGACCGTGGTGACGCCCTCGAAGTGGCCCGGCCGGGAGGCCCCGCAGAGGACGGACCCGAGGGCGTCCACCCGCACCCGCGTGGTGAAGTCCGGGGGGTAGAGGGTGTCGGGCAGGAAGACGAGGTCCACGCCCCGGTCGGCGCACAGCCGGAGGTCGCCCTGCGGATCCCGGGGGTACCGGGCGAGATCCTCGCTGGGACCGAACTGGAGCGGGTTCACGTAGATGGAGGCCACGACGCGGTCACAGCGCGCGCGGGCGAGGTCGAGGAGCGACGCGTGCCCGCGGTGGAGGCACCCCATGGTGGGGACGAACCCCACCCGGGCGCCCTCGGCGCGCCACGCCCGGGTCCGCGCCGAGACGTCGCCGGCTTCCGTGCAGGTGTGCATCGGGGATCCGAGGTCGGTCAGTAGACGCGCTGCAGCACCGCGGGTGCCGCCCGGCGCTGGAAGGTGTGGTCGGCGGTGGGGAAGGCGCCGCTGCGCACCTCCGAGGCGTACGTGCGCACGGCCTCCACGATGGCCGACTCCATCTCGGCGTAGCGCTTGACGAAGCGCGGCTGGAAGGAGAGGTCGAAGCCGAGGAGGTCGTAGCAGACGAGCACCTGGCCGTCACAAGCGGCGCCTGCGCCGATGCCGATCGTGGGGATCTCCAGTTCCTCGGTGACCCGCGCGGCCACGTCTTCGGGCACGGCCTCCAGCACGATGCTGAAGGCGCCGGCGTCCTGGACGGCGTGGGCATCGCGGACGATGCGATCCGCCGCCGCCTGGGAGCGGCCCTGGACCCGGAATCCCCCCAGCGCGTGGATGGACTGGGGCGTGAGGCCCACGTGGCCCACCACGGGGATGCCGGCCTCGACGATGGCGCGGATGGCCTCGGCCGTGCGCTCGCCGCCCTCCAGCTTGACGGACTGAGCCTGGCCCTCCTGCACGAGGCGGCCGGCGTTCCGGAGCGCTTCTCGCGGGGAGACCTGGAAGGACATGAACGGCATGTCGAGGATGAGGTGGGCGCGCGTCAGGCCGCGGGCCACGCAGCGGCCGTGGTACGCGACGTCCTCGATCGTGACCCCGAGCGTGTCTTCGCGCCCCTGGATCACCATGCCCAGGCTGTCGCCCACGAGCACCATGTCCACGCCCGCCGCGTCCACGAGACGCGCGAGCGTGGCGTCGTAGGCGGTGACCATCACGATCTTCTGGTTTTCGGCCTTCAGGCGTTGAAGGTCCGGCACCGTGGTTCGGGCCATGCCTCGCTCCGATCGGTCCTCCCTGCCGGGATTGGCAGATCCTCCCGGCCGGTGCGCCGGTCCAGGGGATCGGGAGGGATGCCGTCGCGGATCCTCGCCGGTCGAGCGATTCCGACGGCAGGTCCATCATAACACCCGCCGGAGGGGTGTCGGAAGGTGTCGGAACTTCGACGATCCGTCCGACACCCGGCCCCGGGACGAAGATGAACGATCGGCCAGAGAGGACCGATATCGGGCTGGCACGGTCCGGCACGGTCCGTGCGTGGGCACCGGCCGCCCCTTGCACGAAAGGAGTTCCCCATGCAGGGCATCAACCAGGTCCTCCTCCTCGGCCACCTCGGGAACACGCCCGAACTGCGCCGCACCTCCGGCGGCAAGGCCTGCTGCCGCATCCGACTCGCCACCAACCGGTCCGCCCGTCGCGAAGACGAGTGGATCCAGGAGACCGACTGGCACGACGTCGTCCTCTGGGACGACCTCGCCGAGCGCGCCAGCCGCACCCTCGCCAAGGGCACCCTGTGCCTCGTCGAGGGGCGCCTCGCCCCCCGCTCCTGGGACGACGGGGAGGGTCGCCGCCACCACGTGGTCGAGGTGGCCGCGCGGCGGTTCAGCTGCGTCCTCGGCGGGCGCCCGGCCCCCCCCGCCCCGCTCGACGAGGGGCGCCAGGCCCGGTCCGCGGTGACGATGCCCGATCCGCTGCCGGCCGAGGAGGAGGGCGTGGCCGACGAGGAGGAGGGCGCGGCCGACCAGGAGGCCTAGCGACGGGCCCCGGTGCCCCCCGGCCCGATGGTCGCCCCGGGCCGGGGGCACCCCTCCGGGAGCGGGATAGCCCTCCGGGGTGACCGCGCCCCATCGCCCGACCGCGCTCAGGCTCCGGGAGCTGGAGATCCGTCCGGCCGTCCTCCTCGCACCCATGGAGGGCCTCACCGACCTGACCTTCCGCCGCCTCGTGCGCCGGATCGGTGGCGTCGGGCTCACCTGCACCGAGTTCGTGCCCTCCGAGGGCCTCGTGCGCCGGGTGAAGCGCGTGCTGGCCACCGCCGTGATCGACCCCGACGAGCGGCCGGCGGCCGTGCAGATCTACGGGCGCCGGCCCGAGGCCTTGGCCGAAGCGGCCCGCATGGTGGCGGCCGCTGGCGCCTCGGTGGTGGACATCAACATGGGCTGCCCGGCCCGCAAGGTCTGTGCCCACTCGGGCGGGGCCGCCCTCCTGGCCGACCCCGCGCAGGTCCGCGCCGTGGTCGCGGCGGTCCGGGCCGCCGTGGACCTGCCCCTCACCGTGAAGATCCGCTCGGGCCTCACCCGGAGCCAGCGCAACCACACCGAGATCGCGCGGGTCTGCGAGGGGGAGGGAGCGGACGGCATCGTGGTCCACTGGCGCACCCGGGAGGAGGCGTTCGGCGGCACCTTCGACCCGGCGCCCATCGCCGAGGTCCGCGCGGCCGTCGACATCCCGGTGGTGGGCAACGGCGACGTGGTGGACGTGCCGAGCGCGCTGCGGCTCCTCGACATGACCGGCTGCCACGCCCTGATGATCGGGCGGGGCGCGCTCCGCGATCCGTGGCTGCCGCTGCAGGTGGCCCGCGCGCTGGCGGACGAGCCCTTCACCCCCCCAACGGATGGGGAGCGGGCCGCGTTCCTCCTCGCCTACGTCGACGGGGTACGCGCGACTTTCCGGACCGAGAGCGGGGCCCTCGGGCGCGTGAAGAAGCTGGCGGCGTACGCCACCCGTGGCCTCGCGGGCGGGGCGGACCTGCGACGCCGGGTGTTCCACGCGGGTTCGCTGTCCGAGGTGGAGGCGGCCCTGGCGACCTGGGCCGCCCGAGCCGCACCCGATTCCGGCGACCCGGAGGGGCTCCCGTGGTAGGTACCCGGCGGAGGTGCTCCGTGACGCTGCTGCCGCTGCTGATCGCTCTGGTCGTCCCGTCCGTCCGGGCCGGAGCCGACGCGCTCGTGCCCACCGAGGAGGACCAGACCGCCGCCGAGTATGTCGCCCGCATGGACGACGACAGCCCGCAGGACCGCCTCATCCAGATGCTGCGCGCACGAGAGCTCTCCATGGGGGCCCTCTTCGTGCTCGCGGGCGCGGATCCCGTGCTGGTGGACCAGGTCCTGGACGAGAAGGTCCGGGCCGTGCTCGACTGGGTCGCCGAGCTCCCCGCCACCCGGATGTCGGAGCTGCGCTCGGGACAGACCGTCGTGCGCAGTGCCGAGGCCTGGACCGCGAGGGAGCGGGAACGGCTGGAGGCCATCGCCGCCCGCCTCGACGTGAAGACCCGATCACTCACCGGCGTGCGGATCGGCGCCGTCGGCGGGGCGCACCTCCGGTTCGAGATGGTGGGGAAGAAGGGCGGCGCCGAGGTGGTGCTGGCCCTCCCCGCCGCGCCCAGCCGCGAGGAGAAGGCCCGCGACCGGCTCACGGCCCGGTTCGGTGCCCGGCCGGCCGAGATCACCTCGGGGCCCGGCACGCGCCTCCCCATCGAGGACGCCTCCTTCGAGCGCGGCGATCTCGTTGGGGCCTGGCAGGTGACCCCGTTCGTGGAGAAGGGCAATCCCCTGCCCGCTGCCGAGGTGACCATCGATCGCGGCGAGGCGATGGACGGCGTGGCCAGCCTGCGCTTCCACGCCGACGCCCAGACGCGGTCCTGGCCGCAGGTCACCCAGACGATCACCGTGGTGCCCTTCACGACGCTCGTGCTGCGCGGGCATGTCCGGACCCGGTTCGTCCGCAGGGAGCGCGATCAGGAGCGGAACCTGAGGCTCGCGATGGTCTGGCTGGACATCGCGGGGACCCCCCTCGGCGACCCGGTCGCCGCCGAGGTGCCCACCGGCGACATGGACTGGCGGGCGTTCGTGGTCAAGGGAGAGGCGCCGTCCGGCACCTCCTTTGTCCAGGTGTCCATGGCCTGCACGATGAGCGGCACGGCATGGTTCGACGGCCTCCAGCTCGAGATTGGCTACTAGGTCCCACGCCTTTCCGTCCGGTCCCGCTCGCGGGTCCAAACGACGGATCGAGGTGGTGATGGCCCTCACCGACGCGGAGCTCCGCGACCTGTACGCCCGGTACGCCTCCGTCCTGCACCGCCGGTGCCTCGGCATCCTGCGGGACCCGGAGGAGGCGTCCGACGTCGTCCAGGAGACCTTCGCACGGGTCCTCGTCCACCACGAGTCCTTCCGGCGAGAGGCCTCGCCGCTCACCTGGATGTACCGCATCTCCACCAACCTCTGCCTCAACCGCCTCCGCGACGGATCGCTGCGCGCGGGCAAGCACGCCGCGCACCGCGAGGAGATGGCGGGGAGCGGGATCGCTCCGCCGGACGGCGAGGCCTGGGAGGGGGAGGCCACGGTGCGGAGGCTCCTCGAGGAGGCCGACGAGGAGACCCGCGCCATCGTCGTCCACCTGTTCTACGACGACATGACCCGCGAGGAGGCGGCGCGGCTGGCGGGGCTGTCGGTCCCTACCCTGAGGAAGCGCCTGAACGCGTTCCTCGAGCGCGCCCGGGCGGCCGCCGGCGGCCGCCTGGCCGCCGCTGCGGGGCTCGTCCTCCTCGTGGCGCTCGGTGCCGGGGGTGCCCCATGACGTTCCTCGAGTCCCGCATCAACCCCGGAGACCGGCCCTCCCGCCTCACCCTGGCCCGGCTGCACGCCGGCGAGTTGCCTCCCGACGAGGCCGCCCGGGTGCGCGCCTGGGCCGAGGGCGACCCCGAGGCCACGGCCTTCCTGCGCTCGCTGGCGGACGCCGTGGCGCCTCCGTTCGACGCCGAGGTCTTGAGGAAGCGGGCCTTCCGCCTCGAGGAGGAGGAGGTGCGCCCGCCCCGCGCCGTCCGGCCCGATCGGCCACGCCGGGTCCGCTGGTTCGTCGCCGCCGGCCTGGCCGCCGCGGCCGCCCTGGCCCTGGTGGCGGTGCTCCCCGGCGGGGTGGGGAACCGGGCCAAGGGGGAGGGCGACCTCGGGTTCTACGTCCTCCGCGACGGCGTGGTCCACCCGGGCGACGAGCGCGAGGACCACCGCGCCGGCGATGCCGTCCAGTTCACCGTCCGCACCACCGGTGCCCGTACGCTCGTGCTCCTCTCCGTGGACGGCGGGGGCGGCCTCCAGGTGTGGTACCCCACGTCGGGGGATGCGCCGTTGCCGGTGGTCCCCGGCGAGCGTCGCGTGCTGCCCGGCAGCATCACCCTCGACGACTCCCCCGGTTTCGAGCTCTTCCTCGCCTTCTTCGATCCCGCGGGGGTGGACGCCGTGGTTTCGGAGGTGGAGGGCGTGCTGGACCGGGAGGGGGTGGAGGGGCTCGAGCGGCTGGCCGCCGGCGCCCCGGACGTGGACGCCGTCCTCCTGAGGAAGGCGCCCGCCGCCGAGAGCGGAGACCGGTAGGGAGGGCCCGACGTGCGATCCCCGCTCCCGCTCCTGCTGCTCCTCGCCCTGCCCGGGCCCGCGGAGGCCGGCGTGCGCCGCTTCGCCGTCCTGGTCGGCAACAACGAGGGATCGCCGGGCATGCACCACCTCTACTTCGCGGAGGACGACGCCCGGAAGATGCAGCAGGTCCTGACGAGCGTGGGCAGCTATGAGAACGGGGACGTCCGCGTGCTGCTCGGGGCCGATCGCGACATGGTCATGCGCGCCCTGGCCGGGGTGCGGGGCGACGTGGCCCTGGCCCGCCAGCGCGGCGACGAGACCCTCTTCCTGCTCTACTACTCGGGCCACGCGGACGCGGAGAAGCTCCAGCTCGGGCGGACCTTCCTCACGTGGCCCCTGCTGGAGGACCTGGTCTCGAGGACGGGGGCCGACGTCCGGCTCGCGTTCGTGGACGCCTGCCAGTCCGGCTCGCTCACCGGCGCCAAGGGCGGCACCCGCGGTCCCGGCTTCGTGAAGGAGCTCGACGAGCGGCTCGGCGCGGAGGGGCAGGTGGTGATCACCTCGTCCAGCCGCGACGAGGCGAGTCAGGAGAGCGACGAGATCGGGGGCTCCTACTTCACTCACTTCCTGGCCAGCGCACTCCTCGGGGCCGCCGACGAGGACGGCGACACCCGCGTGACGCTGGCGGAAACCTACCGTTACGTCTACCACGAGACCGTGTTCCGCACGTCGGGTACCCGCACCGGCGTCCAGCATCCCACGTACGCCTGGGAGCTGGCGGGCAAGGGCGACGTCGTGCTCTCCGACCTGTCGCCGGCCCGCTCGGCGCTCTGGTTCCCGCCCGGCCTGGAGGGCACCTACGCCGTGTTCGACGAGGGGCGGCGGATGTTCGTGGCCGAGGTGGACGCGGGGCCGGCGGGCCGGGCCCTGACGGTCCGGCCGGGCGCGTACCTCGTGCAGATCCGTCGGCCGAGCCACCTCGCCGTGGCCAGGGCCGACCTCCGCGACGCCCAGCGCCTGGACGTGGGGGGGCTGCGCTTCGAGGCCGTCGAGTACGAGGAGGACGTGGCCCGGGGCACCATCGAGCGCCGCAAGCGCGAGGAGGACCTGCCGGCCCTCGGCCTCCGGCTCCTCCTGGGCACGCGGCGGTTCGGGAACGAGGAGGTGGACGCCTCCTACCTGCCCGCCACCCCCGCGGGCGGGGTCGGGGTGCGCTGGCACTGGCGGGATGGACGGTGGGCCGCTGCCGACCTCGTCTCCGGGGCGCTCGGCACGCATCTGTCCTTCACCGACCTCGACTGGGAGGTCCCGGTGATCGTCTCCTCCACCACGGTGGGCGGCTGGTTCGGGATCGCCACCCGGCCGGCGCGTGTCCAGGCCGGCGCCGGGCTCGGCCTCGGGGTCGCCTACTTCCGGCGGGACTTCCCGAACGGCGTCCTGGAGGCGCAGGACCTCCTCACCGTCGCGCCCGGCCTGGCCGGCTTTGCGGGCTGGCACCCGGGGCGCCTCCAGTTCGGCCTGGAGATCCGCCTCGCCTGGCTCCCGGTCCGCCTCGACGACCGTGAGCAGGGCCTCGGATTCTCCGACGCCTTCCTGACCCTGGGCTACCGGTTCTGATCATGCGCACCTCCCTCCTCACCCTCGGCCTCCTTCCCGCGTGCGGGGGTCCGATCACGAACCTCCGCTTCGAGGAGGACGCCGACTTCCTCGCCGCCCTGCCGACTGCCGAGCGCCAGACGATCCACTACGCCCCCGGAGACACCCGGCGCATCCCGGTCGCCCTGCCGGCCGGGAGCCCCGACCTGCGCTCGTGGACCGCCCGGATCGCCGCCGACGTCAACGCGGCCGTCCTGGACGTGCTCGACCTGGTGGACCTGGTCCGGAGCCACCCGCCCACCGGCCGCACCGACGACGGCCGGACCTGGGGCCCCTGGGAGGTGGAGCACGAGACCTGGCTCGTCGTCGACATCGTCCGATCCGGGCTGGGCCAGTACGACTGGACCTTCTCGCTCTCAGAGGCGCCCGGTGGCCCCTGGGTGGTGGGCCTCGGCGGCACCCACTGGGCGGGGACCACGGTGGCCGAGGGAGACGGGGACTTCGATGCCCACATCGGGACCATCGCGGGGTTCCTGGGCGGGGCGGCCGCGGGAGAGGTCGCCGTGGACTACGACAACCGCGAGGGCATCGACCTGATCGTCGTCTTCGAGCGCTTCCGCGGGGAGGCGGGGGGCGACCTCCTGGACGCGACGTACGCCTACCGGGAGGATCCGCTGGGCAACGGCGACTTTCAGTTCGCCACCGACGCGGACGTGGCGGAGGGCGCGGCCCTCGAGCACGTGGCCGCCCGCAGCCGCTGGACGGCCGGGGGGGCGCTGCGGGCGGACGCGCGCTTGGACTGCGGCGACCTCGGCGAGTTCGCGGTGACGCTCACGCAGTGCTGGGACGAGACCGGCGCCCTCGTCCACCAGGGCGACGATGCGGGGCTGTTCGAGCCGGTCGGGAGCACCGAGGACTGCGCCTTCCCGGAGCCGTCGCTGCCGGACGACGGGGAGGAGGGATAGGGGGCACGGGATGTCGTGCCCCCTGCTCCTCCTGCTTCTCGCCCCCGTTCTTGCCGGGGAGGACACCTCCTTCGGCACCGACGTCTCGGCGGGTGCCTCCGCCGGGGCGCTCCTGGGCGAGTGGCCCGTGGCCGGGGTCCACACCGCGTGGCAGCTCAAGCTCGACGCCTTCCCGACGGCGCGCGAGGCGCCGGGCCCGCGGGTGGGGGCCAGCGTGTTCGCGGGGGGCAGCGCCGGGATCCGGCAGGACGCCCGCGAGGCCCACGAGGACCAGGTGGCCCGGTTCCCCTTCTCCTACGTGCACTGGGGCGTGCTGGCGGCGATCCGACCGGACCCGGCCCGGACCTGGGGCGGGCTCGCGTCGTTCGGGTTCGGGCGCCTCGACCTCACGGAGTACTGGGGCGCGCCCTACGCCGTGCCGATGGCCACGCTCGAGGCCGGGGCGCGCAAGGGGACGGGGCGGTCGGACCGACCGCTGTTCCTGGACCTGGTGGCCCGCGTGTCCTGGGGCAGCGCGCGTGGGCCCGGCACCCTGCCCGGGGGCGCCCTCGACGACTGGTGGCTCGTCCAGGGCGGGCTCAGCGTGGGGACACACGCCCGGTAGCGGCCTCCCCGCTGCAGTGCCGGCGCCAGGTGTCCGCCACGGCCTCGTCCAGGATCGGCGAGGACGTCGCGTGGCTGACCGGGTTCCCCTCCAGGAGCCCGAGCTCGAAGTCCCGGATGCCCTGGACGGTGGGATCGGCGTCCGCGCGGGCGCAGAACGCCTCCCGGCAGGGCGCGCAGTGGAAGAGGGCCCGGTCGAGACGCGCCCGGTAGAGATCCGCGACGGCCGGGCGGCACCGGGCGGCGAATGGGGCGGGCAGCGGGTCGCACGCCTCGATCCCGAGGCCCGGCACGCGCTCGAAGCCCTCCTGGAACCACCGGAACCAGAAGCGCTCCTCGAAGTCGGGATCGTCGCCGACGAGCGGGGAGACGCCGGCGAGCACCTTCCGCGCCTCCGCGAGGCGCACAGGGAAGCCCGGCGGGCCCTCGGCGGGCACGGTGTGGTGGAGTGCGAGCTGCCACAGGTGCTGGCGGCAGTCCGTGCGGAACGGCCCGGCGCGTTGGCACAGCTCGAGGGCCCGGTCGAGGTCCCCATCGCGACGGGCACGCTCGGAAGCCATGAACCAGCACTCGTCCCGCCACGTGCCCCTGGGCACGTCGGAGCACCAGTCCTCCACGCGGCCGCCCTGGACCCGTGGGGCCAGTTCGGCGGCGACGAGCGCGCAGTCGCTTCTCAAGAAGGGATCGTCGAACGCGAGGCAGCGCGCCATCCGCTCGGCGGTGGGGAGGTCCCGTTCCTCGAGGATGGCCACGTAGGCCGCGCGCTCCGCCCGGGCGTCAGCCGGATCCTGAGGTCCGCAGGCGGCGGCCAGGAGGATCGGGAGGACGGCGCTAGAGATCGTACGCATCCCCGTCCCGGGCCCGGACGGTGGGTACGCCGGTGGCGGCGATCCGGGCCACGTCCGCGTCGGGATCGGACCTCGGGTAGAGGTGGGTCAGGACCACGCGGGCAGGGTGGGACTCCCCCACGAGCGCGACCACGTGGACGGGCGAGAGGTGGCCCGGAATCGCCTGGCCGTCCACGAGGGAGCACTCACACACCAACAGGTCGGTGCCGCGGGCGAGGTCGGCGAGCGCGGGTGAGGGGGCGGTGTCGCCGGAGAACGTGACCGAGCGCCCCGAGGCGGAGGTGAACCGGAGATGGAGGGCCCCTGCTCCGTGGACGGCCGGCCGGGTGTCGAGCACGAGCCCGCCGGGGAGGTCCGCCCGACCCGGCGCGTCGAGGGGCAGCTCCACGACACGCAGGGGGAACGTGGACGGCACCGTCCAGGCGCCCCAGGCCGCCTGGAGTGCCGTGAGGAAGGGGGCGAAGCCCTCGCCCGCCCAGATGGGCAGCGCGCGGGTACGCGGGGTGGGAGACGGGACGCAGAGGGCGAAGAGAATCGGCACCAGGTCCGCGCAGTGGTCCGCGTGCCGGTGGGTGTAGACGATCGCGTCGAGATCCCGGGCGTCCACGCCGGCGCGGGCGAGCCGGCCGACGGTGCCGGTGCCCCCGTCCACCAGCACCCGGGCGCCGGCCTCCTCGACCAGGAAGCCGGCAGGACCCCGATCGGGGTCCGGGATGTAGGTGCCGCTGCCCAGGACCGTGACCCTCACCGGCCCTCCCCCGGCTGCCCGGGCAGATCGATGCCGAGCCAGTCCGCGGCCTCGGAGGCCAACGCCAGGGAGAAGTCCTCTTCCAGCCGGGCCAGGTCGCGGGCGAACCGGAGGAGGTTGCCCCGGTAGGCGCGAACAGAGCGCGGGTCCACCTTCGGCTCGCCCTCCGATGGCGGCGTACCCTCGTACAAGGCGAGGGAGAACGGGGAGATCGGAGGATCCGCCCCGAGGAGGACCGCGGTGTCCGGATAGTGGTGCCAGACCACGGGTACGCGGCGGTAGAAGTCGCGGGCCTCGTCCGGCAGGCGATCGAGGGCACCGCGCAGCAGTCGGCTCCAGGGGACCTTCTCCAGGGGCAGGGGAGGGGGGAAGCCGTCCGGATCGAGACGAGCCGCCTCGCCGAGGTGGACCGCCGCCTCCTCGTACCGGCCCAGGCGCTCCAGGGAGATCCCCACGTAGGCGTGGGCCTCCGCGTGGTCGGGCGAGCGCTCGAGCGCCGCCCGGGCCGCCGCGAGCGCGCCCTCGAAGTCTACTGAGAGGAAGCGCGCGATCGCGAGACCCGAGAGGTAGGCCGGGTTGCGCTCGTCCGTCTCGTGGAGTTGGGTGAACACAAGCACGGCCTCCCGGCCGTGACCCAGATCGAGCTCGGCGTCGCCCAGGAACTCCAGGGCCTCGACATCCCCCGGATGCTCGTCGAGGATCTCCTCCGCCTCGAGCACCGCGGTCCAGAGATCCTCGGCCTCGTAGGCCAGCCGGACCCGGGACAGCCTCAGGGCCGCGATGGCGGCTGGATCGACCCCCCACGAGGCCGGGGCGGGGCGGTCCCGGTCGGGCATGCGTCAGGTCCGGACGGCGAGGAGGACCACGGTCAGGACCAGGAGGAGGATGAGCACGCCCAGCCCGATCGCCGCCACGGGGATCCGACGCGCGGGTGGAGCGGCCTGGACGGGGGCCGGCTGGACGGGGCGTGGCGCAGGCCGGGTCGGGGGCACGGGCACGGGCATGGGCGTGGGCTGGGCCGCGGGCCGGCGGGGCCGGGGCGGCGCCAGGGAGGTGGCCGGGGCGGGGGCGGAGCGGGCCAGGGATCCCGAGCGGATCGAGAGCGCGAAGACCGCGAACTCGGCGATGTCCCGGCAGAGGTCCTCGCGGCTGAGCAGCCAGCGTTCGAACCGTGCCTCCTCCTTCGGGCTGGTCATCCGGCCCGCCTCGTACACGGGCAGGGGTGCGGAGTCGAGGTGCGGCATGTCCGGCACGATGGAGAAGGGGATGCCGCAGGTGTCGCGAAGCCAGCGCTTGAGGTCCAGGCGCGCCTGGAGGACGGCCACGGGGTAGCCGCCGAGGGCCTCGGCCTCCTCGAGGAGACGGTCCATGGGGAAGGAGGCGTCGTAGGCGTGGGCCAGGAGCATCAGGCCGTCGTGGGGCAGGGCCTTCCAGGCCTCGGCCAGGAATTCGGAGGGCGGGCGGCGCTGGGTGAGCACGCTCGGGAAGTCGCCGCCCGGGATGCGGGAGCCCGCGCGCTCCACCTCGGTGTTGACCACGCCGTGGGCCCACTCCACCAGCTCATTGGCGCTCGAGATGGCCAGGATCTCCTGGGCGAAGCGATCGCAGGACCGCTGCAGGGGATCGCGTCCGCCCTGCTCACCGAGGCGCGAGATCGTGATGGCGTAGTACCAGTCGCTGAACCGCTGGGCCATCTCCTGGCCGGCCTCGTTCTCACCGTTCCGCCATCGCTTGTAGAGGGCGGGGATCGAGGAGGCGGTCGCGTCGGCCATGGAGGTGCTCGGGGAACGGGGGTCCGTCAGTGTAGGAGGGAGACCCTCTCCGCGCAAGGGATCCGCCCGCGGCTCACGTGCCGGATCGCCCCATCGGCCCTCATGCCTGGGAGAGCACCCGCACCGAGGACAGGACGCGATCCGGAAGCCAGTGGTAGCGGGCGTCCACGCGGAACGGACCCTCCCCCTCCGAGAGGTGGAGGGTGACCCGGGCCGTGCCGCTCGGCAGCAGCGACACCGAGGCCTCCTGGAAGCCCACGAAGCGCTCCACGAGCGGATGGATGGCCTTGTAGAGGGCCTCCTTGACCGAGAACCGGACCAGCGTGGCGAGCCACCGGCGTTCGAGGGGGAGGCTCCGCGTGGCGTCGATCTCCTCGGGCCGAAGCACGACGGGGGCCACCTGGAGACGGACGGGCAAGGTGTCCTCCAGGTCCACGCCGAGCGTCCCCCCCCCCCCGGCCCGGGCGGCCATGCCCACCGCCAGCGTCCGCTTGTGGCTCACCGAGACGGCGAATCCGGGCGGCCCCCGCACACCGCCGCCGGGAAGGGGCAGGAGCGGGGTGGGCTCCGCCCACAGGCGCTCCAGGGCCTCGTGCAGGGCGAGCCGGCCACCCACCCAACGCACCGCGCGGTGACCCTTGAGGACCCGCGCGACATCGCGCTCCTCGGGCAGCAGGCGGGCGAGCACCTCGTCGGGGACCGGCGACGGAGGGGGATCGGGTCGCTCAGGGAGGGTGACGCCGATGGCGACACCGTGCGGGAGCGTGAGCCAGAACGCAGACCGGAAGGGAACGGCGCACGCCGGGGAGGTCGGAGGAAGGGCCAAGGTACCGGGAGGGTGGGGGGGCGCGGGGGACGCCGGACGGTCTTCCCATAGCACGGGGGAGGCCCAGAGGAATCCGTCGGGGGCGCGGACGGAGGGGGCGCCGTCGCGGGTCGGGTGATAGGTGGCGCCGCCACGGAGGAACAGCGATGCTCCCGTCCCTTCCGGTCTGGTTCCTCGCGTCGGCCCTCGTGGTCCACGCCGGCCGGGACCCGGTGCCGCCCCCCGTCGATCCGGCCGTGGTGGCCGCGGAGCACCAGCGACTGTCCGACGAGCTCCAGCGCCTCGTCGAACGGCAGGTCTGGGCGGGGTCCGAGCACCGCTTCCGCGCCTGCGAGGCGCTGGGGGTCCCGCTCACCTTCCGGGATCTCCTGAACGGAGCCTACGCGGCGCGGGGCCTGGGCGACGCGCGGTCCGCCTACGAGCGCCTGCGGCGGGCGGCCGCGCTCGAGGCCTCGCGGGAGGTCGTGGACTGGCTCTGGGACCTCGACACCGGGTACGGCAAGGTGGTTCTCACCACCAGCCCGCCCCGCGGGGTGGAGCTGCGCGTCGACGCGATCCCGTTCGCGCCCGATCGGCGGGCGGCCGTGGAGTACGCCACCGCACGCCTCGGGGAGGAGGGTCGCTTCGAAGGCCTGCTCCCCCTGGGCAACTACGTGCTCGGCGACATCCCGTTCCAGGTGGTGCCCGAGGTCGCCATCCAGATCGAGGTATCCACCCGAAAACCCAAGGCCCGACCGACCGAACCCCCGCCGGCACGGGTGGAGGAACCGCTGCCTCCCCCGTCGTGGGACCCACCGCCTGCACCGGTGCCCGAACCTCCGGCCCCCGACGGCGGACGCTCCTGATCCTCGAGGGACCGGTCTCCTCCTTTCCCGGAGCAGGACTCGGGGCTAATACGCTTCACCACTTTGCCCGCGACCGCACATGAGCAGGACCATCGGGATCGACCTCGGCACGACGAACACGGCCATCGCGGTGGTGGTGGACGGCCGGCCGAGGGTGCTCGAGGACGAGAAGGGCTACAAGGTGCTGCCCTCCTGCGTCTCCTCCAAGGGGGAGGGCCGGTACATCGTGGGGCTCGCGGCGCGGAGCATGGTGCTCTCCGCCCCCGAGCGCACCGTGTACGCCATCAAGCGCCTCATGGGCCGCCGGTGGGACGCCCCCGAGGTGGAGGCCGCACGGGAGCGGGTGTCCTACGAGATCGAGGCCGCGCCCGACGGCGGGGTCCGCCTGCGACTCGGGACCGAGGCCTTCTCCCCGCCCGAGATCTCCGCGATCATCCTCCAGGTCGCGCACAAGATCGCCGAGCACGCGCTGGGGGAGCCGGTCGAGGAGGCGGTCATCACCGTGCCGGCGTACTTCACGCACGCCCAGCGCCAGGCCACGCTCGAGGCCGCCCGCATGGCGGGCCTCCGATGCCACCGCCTGCTCAACGAGCCCACGGCCGCGGCGCTGGCCTACGGCTACCGCAAGGAACTCGAGCGCACGGTGGCCGTCTTCGACCTCGGCGGCGGCACCTTCGACGTCTGCGTCCTCAGGATCTCCGGCGGCTACTACGAGATCATGGCCACCCGGGGCGATTCCTACCTCGGCGGCGAGGACTTCGACTTCCGCCTCGTGGACCACCTCGCCGAGGCCTTCCGGGCCCAGCACGGCATCGACCTGCGCCGCGACCGCACCTCGCTCCAGCGCCTCAAGGACGCCGCCGAGCGCGCCAAGTGCGAGCTCTCGTTCACCGATCGCACCACCATCCTGATCCCGCGGATCTCGGGGACCACGAGCCTGGAGGTGGTGGTCTCCCGGACCACCCTCGAGTCGCTCGTGGAGGACCTCGTCGCCCGGACCCTCGAGACCACGCGGCACGCCCTCACCGACGCGGGGATCCAGATCGGCGAGATCGACGACGTCATCCTCGTTGGCGGGCAGACCCGCATGCCCAAGGTCCGGGAGGCCGTGTCAGGCCTGTTCGGCCGGGAGCCCAACCGGTCCGTCCACCCCGAGGAGGTCGTGGCCATCGGGGCCGCCATCCACGCCGCCTCGCTCGAGGACGGGAGCGGGGCGGAGCCGATCCTGCTCGACGTCACGCCCTTCGACCTCGGCATCGACTCGGCGGGTGGCATGTTCACGCCCGTCATCCGCCGGAACACCAAGATCCCCGCCAGCCGCACCCGCACCTTCGCCACCGTCCACGACAATCAGGACCGCGTCCGCGTCACCGTGCGGCAGGGCGAGGCGATCAAGGCCGCCCAGAACGAGTTCCTGGGCGAGTTCGTCCTGGAAGGCATCCAGCCGAGACCGCGCATGGAAGGGCGCGTGAACGTCACGTTCCGACTCGATGCCAACGGGATGCTCCACGTGCAGGCGAGCGATCCCGCCACCGGGGAACGCAGGCAGATCACCATCCGGAACTACGCCGAGGTGGCGGGCCGGACCGGGGAACCGGGTGGCCCGGCCCCCACCCCCCAGGTGGAGGAGGGCAGCGCCACCGACTCGGTGCCCCCGCTGATCCGCGTCGAGCCGGACCTCTCCTCCCACCCCCGCCGACACCGGCGGTCCCTCCTGGACCTGCTGCTCGGACGGGGCGATCCCGATGCGCCGATGCCGCCCCCGGAGCCGGCCAGGGCGCCTCCTGCCGTGGCGCCC
>JBFYZZ010000039.1:0-3253 GCA_041309225.1 Deltaproteobacteria bacterium
CGCCGAGGCGGGTGTCGCCGTCGGTGGCGCGGACGTCGAAGACTCCGTCGCCGATCTCGAGGATCGACACGTCGAACGTGCCGCCCCCGAGGTCGTAGACGAGGATCGTCTGCTCGTGCTGTTTGTCGAGTCCATAGGCAAGCGCCGCCGCCGTCGGCTCGTTGATGATCCGCATCACTTCGAGCCCGGCGATGGTGCCGGCGTCCTTGGTGGCCTGGCGCTGGGAGTCGTTGAAGTAGGCCGGGACCGTGATGACGGCCTCCTTGACCTCCTGACCCAGGTACCGCTCGGCCTCACGCTTCAGCTTCTGCAGGATCATCGCGGAGATCTCGGGGGGCGAGTAGTCCTTCCCCCCGGTGGTGACCCGGACGCCGCCGTCCGTGGCGCGCGTGACGAAGTACGGGACGCGCCGGATCTCCTTCTCGGACTCGTCGTAGCGGCGGCCCATGAAGCGCTTGATGGAGAAGACGGTGTTCTCGGGGTTCGTGATGGCCTGGCGTCGAGCCACGTTGCCCACCAGCCGCTCGCCGTCCTTCTGGAAGGCTACGACCGACGGCGTGGTGCGCCCACCCTCCTCGTTCACGATCACGGTGGGGGTCTCGCCCTCCATGACCGCGACGACGGAGTTGGTGGTGCCGAGGTCGATGCCGATGATCCTGCCCATGTACGCCTCCGGGAACTGATGAATGGACCAACCGCAAAAGCTGTTTGTTCCTTTTCTTTCAGCCTCTGCCACGCCACGTCGGGCGAATGCCGCAAAGGTAATCCCCGAGCGATCCCCGTCAAGCACGGGCGACGCGGGCTCCGGACCCCGCCCGGGGCGGGGCGCCGTCCGGATCGGCACGTCCGGGTCCCGACGGAGTCCGGAGAGGCCATGACCTTCCTTAGTGACCTTTTTCTGTAATTTTCGAGTCTGGCAAGGTTGTTGCAGGTTCTCAGGTCAGCCGCTCCGTCGGGAACCACCGTCCGTGCCCTGACCTTCCCCGGTGGAGCGGGCCGCCCACCCCGGGGCAATCCCGCTCCGGGGCGGGCGGCAGGGGGACCGGACCTCGTCCGGGCGGTTGACGATGGGGACTGCGGTGCCTAGGGATGCGCGCGCGCCGGGTGGAGGCACGTCCCTCCTTCACCACCCCATTCATCCCCAAGGAGCACACCATGGCATTCCGTCCCCTGCACGACCGCATCCTCGTCAAGCGCGTCGAGGCCGACGAGAAGTCCGCGGGCGGCCTCATCATCCCCGACACCGCCAAGGAGAAGCCCCAGGAGGGCCTGGTGGTCTCCGTGGGTCCCGGCCGCCGCCTCGACGACGGCACCATCCGCCCCATCGCCGTCGCCCCCGGCGATCGCATCCTCTTCGGCAAGTACACGGGCGACGAGATCAAGATCGACGGCGAGGAGCACGTGATCGTCCGGGAGATGGACGTCCTCGCGGTGATCGAGCGATAGAGCCCCCCCCCAACAGGTTCCTCCGGAGTTTCCCGATGGCTGCCAAGAACATCCAGTACCACGAGACCGCTCGGGCCGCGCTCCTTCGGGGCGTGGACCAGCTCGCCAACACCGTCCGCGCCACCCTGGGCCCCCGCGGCCGCAACGTCATCCTCCAGAAGTCCTTCGGTACCCCCGTCATCACCAAGGACGGGGTCACCGTCGCCAAGGAGATCGAGCTGAAGGACAAGGCCGAGAACATGGGCGCCCAGATGGTGCGCGAGGTCGCCTCCAAGACCTCCGACGTGGCGGGCGATGGGACCACCACCGCCACCGTGCTCGCCCAGGCCATCTACCGGGAGGGCTCGCGCCTGATCGCCTCGGGCGCCAACCCCATGGACGTCAAGAAGGGCATCGACCTCGCGGTCGAGGCGGCGGTGACCCACCTGAAGTCCATCAAGCGCGACGCGACCACGATCGAGGAGATGGCCCAGGTCGCCACGATCTCCGCCAACGGCGACATCGAGATCGGGCGCATCCTGGCCGAGGTCATGCACAAGATCGGCAAGGACGGCGTCATCACGGTCGAGGAGGCCAAGAGCCTCGAGACCGAGCACGAGATCGTCGAGGGCATGCAGTTCGACCGCGGCTACCTCTCGCCCTACTTCGTGACCGACGCCGAGCGCATGGAGGTGGTCCTGGAGGATCCCTTCATCCTCGTCCACGAGAAGAAGATCTCCGTCATCAAGGACCTCCTCCCGCTCCTGGAGAAGGTCCACCAGGCGGGCCGTCCGCTCCTCATCATCGCCGAGGAGGTCGAGGGCGAGGCCCTGGCCACCATCGTGGTCAACAAGATCCGCGGCACGCTGAACGTGTGCGCCGTCAAGGCCCCGGGCTTCGGCGATCGCCGCAAGGCCATGCTGGAGGACATCGCCATCCTCACCGGCGCGCGCGCGATCATGGAGGACCTCGGCGTCAAGCTCGACGGGATCCGGATCGAGGATCTCGGCAGCGCCAAGCGCGTGGTCGTGGACAAGGACGACACCACCATCGTCGACGGCAAGGGCAACCGCGCCGACGTGAAGGCCCGCGTCAAGCAGATTCGGGCGCAGATCGCCGAGACCAAGAGCGACTACGACCGCGAGAAGCTCCAGGAGCGCCTGGCGCGCCTGGTCGGCGGCGTGGCCGTCATCTACGTCGGGGCCGCCACCGAGGTGGAGATGAAGGAGAAGAAGGCCCGCGTCGAGGACGCGCTCAACGCCACGCGGGCCGCCGTCGAGGAGGGCATCGTGGCCGGGGGCGGGGTCGCGCTGCTGCGCTGCCTGCCCGTGCTCGAGGCCCTCGACGTCACCGGCGATCGCAAGTTCGGCGTGGACATCGTGCGCCGGGCCGTCCAGGAGCCCACCCGCGCCATCGTCGAGAACGGCGGCCTCGAAGGCCCGGTCATCGTGCACCGGATCCTCGCCGGCGAGAACGCCTTCGGGTTCAACGCCGCCAGCGAGCAGTACGGCGACATGTTCGAGATGGGCATCATCGACCCGGTCAAGGTCGTGCGCTGCGCCCTGCAGAACGCCGCGTCCGTGGCCGGCATGATGCTCACCACCGAGGCGCTCGTGTCCGAGAAGCCCAAGAAGAAGACCCCCGGCCCGAGGGGCGGCGGCATGGGCGGCATGGGCGGCATGGGCGGCATGGGCGGCGACATGGGCGACATGGACTTCTAGTCCCCCCCCTCCCTCCGATCGCCCCGCTCCGGCCCCGCCGGGGCGGGGCGACGCGCATCCGGCCACGGACGCCCCGGCCTTAGATCGGAAGAGCACACCAGATCGGA
>JBFYZZ010000040.1:0-6397 GCA_041309225.1 Deltaproteobacteria bacterium
TCTTCCCCTCCCCGACGCTCTTCCGATCTGGCGGCCCGGGCCGCCTCGGCGCGATCGGTGGCCTCGGGGCCGACCCCGGGCGGGGGACGTTCCGCGAGGTCGGCGGCGAGGGCGTCCTCGAGGGCGATCTGGCGGGCGTCCGGCAGCTTCCGACCGTCGGGCCCCAGGACCTTGAGCCCGTTGTCCCCCGCAGGGTTGTGGCTCGCGGTCACCATCACGCCCCACACCCCCCAGCCCAGGGCGAGCAGGACCGAGAGGCCCGGCGTCGGCAGGACGCCCGCATCGACCGCCCGACCCCCCGCCTCGGCCACACCGCGCGCCACCCCGGCCATCAGGGCGGGGCTGCTCTTGCGGGGATCGCGCGCCACCACCACCGTGGCGCCACCCCCTCCCAGCACCCGGCCGAGGCGCGCGGCGGTGTCGGGGTCGATGGGGAAGGCCCCGGCCGGGCCGCGGATGCCGTCCGTGCCGAAGGAGACGCGCGGGGGCACGGGCACGTCCGGCTACCGGGAGGGCCGGACCTCGAGGGTCTCCGGCTTGAGGCGCTTGATCCCGACCGCGTCGCCGTATGGCTGGAAAACCCGCCAGGAGGCCGTCCCCCGGAGGGCCGAGACCCGGAACGACTGGAGCGGCGCGTCCTCCTCCACCTCCACCAGCACCCAGACGTCGGAGGGCTTCATCTCCTCCACCAGGGCCACCGGCCCCTCCACGGTGACGGACACCGTGGACGGGCTCACCTCCCAGCCGCGGGTGCCGACCAGCACCCGCACGCCCTCGATCTCGGCCGTGGTGCGCACGGGCTCGACGTCGACGGCCACCTGGAGCGGCTCGTCGCCGGCGAGATGGACGGGCCGGGGGAGGTCGGCGAGGGAGACCTCGCGGTCGAGGTCGTTCTGGATGCCGCTGATGTCCACCACCGCGGTGGACACGGTGGACAGGCCCGCGAGCACGGTTCGGGGGCCCTCGAGCTCGATGGTGGAGGGCCGGGCGGTGACGGCCACGAGCCGGAACCCGGTGGCGGGCTCCCCCGCGGTGATCGGCATGACCTTGAACTTGCGCTTCACCTTCTCGTCGAGGTCGATCTCGGCGTCGGTGGGCGCGAGCGAGAGCACCCGGACGTTGTCCGGCACTCCCTCGACCTGGCGCTCGTCGAACTGAATTTTCTGACGGCCCGCCCGGGCCTTGGAGAGGTCGACCCGGAGCCGGAGGTCCGCACGGCGCACGTTCTTCACGTAGACCTGGGATCCCGAGACCGTGAGGGTCAGCTCCGCGGGGAGATCCTCGATGGACGTGAGGTGGTCGGGCAGGATCCAGTCCACCTCCACCCGGGCCGTCTGCTCGGCCACGCGCTCGCTCTGGACCCAGGCCCATATGGCGAATGCGAACACCACCGACAGGATCTTGAAGCCGACGTTGTCCACGAACGTGCCCCGGAGCCAGCGGCGGACACCGGAGCGGTCCGGCCACCACGTGCGCCTCGGCCCGGCCATGGCTAGTCCTCCGCCCGCGCCGGCTCGGCGCTGGGGGCCGGCCGCTTGGTGGCGAAGGTCTCCTGGAGGCGCTGCCGGAGCTCATTGATGTCGGCCATCGGCGTGAGCGCGCCGCTCATGGCGAGGCTCACGGTGCCCCGCTCCTCGCTGACGATGAGCACGACGGCGTCGGTCTCCTCGGTGAGCCCCAGGGCCGCGCGGTGGCGGGTGCCGAAGAAGCGGCTGACGTCCTTGGACAGGGAGAGTGGGAGGAACACCTTGGCCGCCGCGATCCGGCCGTCCACGACGATCACCGCGCCGTCGTGCATGGGGCTGGTGGGGTGGAAGATGGAGAGCAGCAGCTCCTGGGTCGGGGTGGCGTCGATGCGGAGCGCGTTCTCGACGTAGTCCTGGAGGCTCGCCGTCCGCTGGATCGCGATGAGCGCCCCCATGCGTCGCGAGGCCAGCGCGAAGCACGCCCGGACCAGCTCCTCGAGCATGGAGGTCTCGCTCGGGGTCGCGAACGGACGGAACAGGCGGCCGCCGGCCCGGGCCAGCGCCCGGCGGATGTCCTGCTGGAACAGGATCACCACGGCCAGGACGATGTACACGAGGAACTTCTGGAGGATCCACCGCAGGGTGAAGAGGTCGACCCAGGTGGCCACCGCGTAGAGCAGGAGCACGGAGACCAGGCCGAGCAGGCTCTGGAACGCGAGCGTGCCCTGGAGGACGTGCAGCATGCGGTAGATCAGGAAGGTCAGGATCGCGATGTCGAGGAGGTCGTTCCACCGGGCGGTGGACAGCGTCCAGAGGATGGCCTCCAGGAAATCGGCGATCACGCTGCACTTCCCTGGATCGCGGCCGCGAGGTCGATCGCCCGGCGGGTTTCGCGCACGTCGTGGACCCGGACCACCGAGGCCCCGAGCCAGACGGCGAGCACGGCCGCGGCGAGCGAGCCCTCGAGGCGGTCGCGGGTGTGGGGGAGGTCCAGCACCCGGCCGATGAAGGACTTGCGGGAGGGGCCCACCACCACGGGGTGCCCCGCGGCGGCGAGGACGGGGATGCCCCGGATCAGGGCGAGGCAGTGGTCGGCGGTCTTCCCGAAGCCGATGCCCGGGTCCAGGAGCACGCGGTCGGCGGGCACGCCCGCCCCGCACGCGCGCCCGGCGCGCTCGAGGAGCCAGGTCCGGACCTCCGCGACGACGTCGTCGTAGCGGGGGTCGACCTGCATGTCCGCCGGGGTGCCGCGCATGTGCATGAGGATCAGGGAGCAGCCCGCCTCGGCCACGAGCGGGGCCATGGCGGGATCGACCAGCGCGCGGACGTCGTTCACCACCGTGGCGCCCGCCTCGATCGCCGCGCGGGCCACGGACGCGTGGCCGGTGTCGATCGAGAGCGCGAGCGACGGGCGCAGCCGGGCGAGCGCGCGGATCACCGGGACGACGCGCTCGATCTGGGTCTCCGGGGGGACGGGCTCCGCGCCGGGCCGGGTGGACTCGCCCCCGACGTCCACCCAGTCGGCGCCCTCGTCGGCCATCCGGGCGCCCTGGTCCACCGCGCACGCGGAATCGAGGTAGAGGCCCCCGTCGTGGAAGGAGTCCGGCGTCACGTTCAGGATGCCCATCACGAGGGGACGACGCATGGGAGTCCAAGGGGAGGAGGAGGGTAACCCGGCCCGCGCGGCCTCGCGCGGCCCGGGCGCCCAACCTACCTCTTGAGGGTACGGGCTTCCTTGGCGGCCTTGCTCTTGGGATAGAGCCGGATCACGTCCTCGAAGAACAGGGTGGCGTTCTCCTTCTGGCCGAGGGCCGCGAAGCACTGGCCCTGGCGGAGCATGGACCAGGACGCCCACGGCGAGTCCGCCCACCCGTCGAGCACCACCTGGTAGGCCAGGATCGCGTTCTGGTACTGGCCCTCCCCGTACCAGGTCTCTGCCAGCCGGTAGTGGCCCTCGTCGATCTTCGGATGGGAGGGGAACAGGTCCACGAACCGCTGGTAGACGGTCCGCGCGGCCTTCCAACGCTTCGCAGTGGTGTGCTCCTCCCCCAGGGTGAGGAGTGCCTCGGGGGTGGCCTCGGCCGGGGGGGGCGGGACGGCCTCGGGCGGCGGCTCGGCGCTCCCCTCCCCGGCCGCGACAGCGGTCGCCCCGGCGGGGGCCTCCGGGCCCGGAGGCGGGGTCGATCCCGCAACCGTGGCCGGCGGCTGGAGGCCCAGGGCCGCCTCGAGGGCCTTCAGGCGGGTGTCCACGTACCCGAACCGGAATTCGGCGTCCTCGAGGAAGCGTCCGGATCGGTCGGATGCCTGTGCGTTCTCGTGCTGGAGCACCTCGAGGTCGCCTCTGATCCGGGCCACCTCGTCGCGGAGCTGGTCCACCGTCTCCATCCGGTAGATCTCCTCCTGACCACGGGCCCGGGTCACGTCCTCCAACTGCTGGACGCGGAGGGAGACGTCGTCGAGGGCCGAGGAGAGGCGCTCGGTGCGGGTGGTCTGGATGGCCATCTCCCGGTGCCAGGCCTCGGACGCGGATAGCCCGGTGCGGTCGAGGACGCAGCCTCCCAGAAGGAGGAGACCGGCGAGGGGGAGGGTTCGTGGACGGGGGTGCATCAGTCCTCCAGCCGGATCTCGGCACGCCGGTTCCGGCTCCAGGCGTCGGCATCGTGGCCGGTCGCGAGCGGGCGCTCCTCGCCGTAGGAGACGGCTTCGATCCGCCCCGGCGCCACGCCGAACCCGACGAGCGCCCTCCGGACGGCGTGGGCCCGCCGCTCGCCCAGCGCGAGGTTGTACTCGGTGGTGCCTCGCTCGTCGCAGTGACCCTCCACCCGGATCCCGACCCGGGACCCCTGGAGGCACGCGGCGCGGTCCGCCAGGGTGGAGAGGGCGTCGGGCCGCACCTCGGAGGCGTCGAAGTCGAACCAGACCGTGAACGATCGGCAGGCCTCGACGGCGTCGGAGGCGGTGACGGACAGGCCTCGTCGGAGGACCGCCCGTTCACCGTCCGGGTTGATCACCGCGACATCGTAGACGCCCTCCGCGAGTGCCGGGACCTGGACCTGGAGCGAGTTCTCGTCGACCCAGGCCACCCGATCCGCGTCCCGGTCCTGCAACCGGACGCTCGCGCCCGCGCGGAAGGCGGACCCGTACACGGTCGCTTCGAACGGCTGCCCCGCCAGCGCGCGGGACGGCTCGACCGACAGGATCTGGAGCGCCACCTCGGGGGGGTTGACCCCCGAGGGCTCGCGGACCTGGGGCTCCTCCGCGGTGGGCGTGCAGCGGGATCCGAGGAGGGGGACGACCAGGATCGCCAGGACCAGAGGAGCGCGGAGCGGGCGCATGGGATGTCCGGGGAGGTGGACCGGGGCCGCGGGCCGGGGAGGAGCGGCGGGACCCCCGGATCGGGAGGTCGACGTGCCGGAAAAGGGTAAGGAAACGGACTTGCCCTGTCAACACGGGAATCGCGTGGTGTCGGCCCGATCCTGGGCGCCTGGACGTGGGGAGCGGAGCCACGCCCGGCCCTCCGCGCCGCGCTTCCCCCGCCGGGTCGGGATCGCCCGTGCGTCATCTTTCCGTCAACACGCGCCGGAGGCCCCGCAAGCCCTTGTGCGAGACCCGATCCGGATCTATCCTCGGGTTCCTGCCGGGCTGGTGTTCGGCACGGAACACAAGGTTCCCCCACGCCATTCACCCGGATCCCGCCTGTCGGCGCGGTGTGCACGCCCCCCCCCGGGGAAGCCTGAAGCGACGACGAGGGATCCACCTTCCCAGAGGGAAGGGGGTGCCGTTCCGGGCCCCACCGCCACGGCGGGACCCTGCCCCGGGGCGGGAGGTCCGCCTCCCGCCCCATGCGGGCCCGTCGTCACGGGAACCGTGGTGCCGGCCCCGTCGACGGGACGGTATGGATCCGTCCCGTGCCCGCCACCGCCCTGCTCACGTTGCTGCTCGCCTGCGCCCACGTGCGCGTGCCCGAGGTCGATCCGGCAGCGCTCCTCGCGCCGTCCCTGGGCACCGTGCCCGCCTACCCCGGGTACGTCTCCGAGGCGGCCCTGCTGGAGGAGGCGGCCGCCCGCCGGCTCCGGGGCGATCTGGTCGGGGCCCGGGGGATCCTCGCGCTGGTGCTCGCCCGCGGCGGGCCCGTGCCGCTCGGACCCGCGCTCCTCTACCAGCTCGGCCTCTGCCTCGAGGCCGAGGGGGATCCGGTCCACGCCCTCGCCGTGTACGACCACCTGGTCCGCGCGTTCCCGGAGGCCCCCGAGAGCCGGGACGGCTGGTTCCGGCGTGCGCTCTGCCTGGAGGACCTGGGGCGCCACCGCGCCGCGGTGCGGAGCCTCGACCGCATCTCCACCGCGGAGGGCCTGGACCCGCACGATCGGTACACGCTCGACCTCCAACGCGGGATCTCCCTGCTCCGATCCGGCCGGCGCCGGGCCGGCCTCCGCCTGATCGACGAGGCGCTGGACGCCACGTCCGGGACCGACGAGGTCACCTGGCTGCGGGCCAAGGCCCACGTGGTGAGGGCTCGTGTCCGGCTCGAGGAGGCGGCCGGGATCCGGTTCACGGGCCCCGACCGGCGACAGGCCCGACGCCTCGAGGCGCGCGCCGTGCGCATCCGGCAAGCCGAGGCGGAGGTCACCGCCGCGACCGCGCTCGAGGAGCCCGAGTGGATCCTCGAGGGCCTGCTCCTGCTCGGCCGGGCCTACGAGGACCTGCGCTCGGACCTCCTCGAGGCCGAGCCGCCCCGCGGCTTCTCGGACGAGGGCGTGGCGCGCTGGCGAGCCGAACTCGACGCCCGGACCCGGATCCTCGGTACCAAGGCCTGGCGCCACTACGACGAGGGCGTGGCGCTCGCCGGCCGGGTCGGCTGGGTGGGGCGGCCGCTCGAGGCGCTGCGGGCGGCGCGGGCCGCGATCCGGCTCGAGGACCTCGTGCCCCCG
>JBFYZZ010000041.1:0-8514 GCA_041309225.1 Deltaproteobacteria bacterium
GGACCGGTCCGCTCATGGATCGCTGCGCCCGGAGCCCTCCCCGCCGGCCGCGAGGTGTCGCCGGCCCTCCGGGCCGACGGGGGAGGCGGGCATGGGCGCGCTCCGCCGTTGGGGGGACCCACCCGCGGCCAGAACTCGGAGGGTTGCGATCAACTCTCGGAGTGCTGTCCCCGTGGCGGCCACATCTCGGGGAGTAGACGTCAACCCTCCGAGATATGGCCGTGATCCGGTCACATCTCGGCAGGTTGGGATCATCTCATGGAGTTGTGACCGGCCCTTCGGGCCCTCCCCTCGGCCGCGACGTGGCACCGGCCCTCCGGGCCGACGTGGGGGGCGGCCCTGGTGGGCCCTACGCCCGCTCCAGCCGCCCCCCGGCGCGGCGGTCGGCCCGGAGGAGCAGGAGCGCGCAGGCGAGCCCCACGGTGCCGAGCGAGGCGAACAGCACCTGGCTCGCCGCGTAGCCGTGGGTGAGGTCGCGCAGCTGTCCGTTGAGCCAGGGGAAGGCCATGAGGCCGACGTTCTGGATGGCGGTCATGAGCCCGAAGGCGGTGCCCACGCGCTGCTTGTCCACGAGGAGCGGCACGGACGGCCACATCGAGGCGGGCACCAGCACGAAGGCCGCCCCGAGCACCCCCATCGGGGCGGCGGGCGGCAGGTGCGTCAGGCCGAGGGTGAGGTGCGCCACCACCATGAGGACGGCACCGGCCACCATGAGCGAGGCGCGGCGCCCGATCCGGTCCACCAGCCGGCCCGCGAACGGCGCGCACAGCATGGAGGCCAGGATGACGATCGAGGTGGTCCCCGGCGCGGTGGAGAAGAGGTGCAGGTAGTTGGAGAGCACCTGCGTGAGGAAGCCGGCGCCTTCGTCGGCGGCGGTGAGCGGCAGGCCCCACTTGTCGTGGAAGAAGTCGGTGGACAGCGCGGTGAACGGGAAGATGGCCGAGTAGAACGTGAGGCACAGGAGCGTGACGAACCAGAAGGACGGCGGGAAGCGGGCGATGTCCGAGACGACGATCCGATCGCCCGACCCGGTCTCGGTGAGGTCCAGCACCCGCTCGGCCCGCCGGTCGAGGAGGTTGTAGACGAGGTTGGACAGGAGCGACAACCCGCACAGGCCCGCGGCCAGCCACAGCGCGCCGGCGATGCCGAACCGCTCGGCCACCAGCGCCTCGGTGTTGAACGAGAAGAGCGTGCCCAGGCGGCTCACCGTGAGGGCGATGCCGAAGGCGAGGGCCAGTTCCTTCCCGGAGAACCAGCGGGCGAGGATGGCGCTCTGGCAGACGATGAGCGACTCCGAGCCCATGCCGAAGATCAGGCGGCCGGCGTAGATCGTCCCGAGGTTCGGGGCGAGGGCCACCAGGACGGCCCCGATCACGACGAGGGCCGAGAAGATCAGGCTCGCCCGGCGGGTGCCCAGCCGGTCGATGAGGAACCCGCCCGCCAGCACCGCAGGGATCGCGGCGAGGCTGTACATCGTGTACGTGGCGCCGACGGCGTTGCGGCCGATCCCCATCTCGGCCATGAGCAGGTTCTCGATGGCGCCGAGGCTGTCGTAGGCGAAGTACGAGCCGAAGATCATGGCCGCGGCGAAGAGCAGCACCGCGAACCGGTAGGGCCGGCGCGAGGGGTGGAGGAACCCTGTTTCCATGACGCCTTTCAGGCCCTGGCGTGCTCCTGGCGCTCGAGCCAGCGGTTGAACCCCCACATGGCGGCGGCGCACACCAGGCCCACGCCCATGAGGATGAGCCAGCCCTGGGTGGCGGCCATGCGGTCCAGCTCGAGGAGCCCGTTGTCGAGCCGCGTGGCGTTGCGGCACATGACGTCGTTGAAGATGACCGCGCCCACGGGCCCGCCGAGCAGCGAGCCGATGGCCATGGGCAGGTTGGCGTAGCCCAGGAACAGGCCCTCCTGGCCCTTGGGTGCCAGCGCGCCGATGTACTCGAAGGTGCGGGCCGAGGTGAACAGCTCCCCGAACGCGATGGCCGCGACCGTCAGCACGATGAAGAGCGACCCGATGGGGATCCAGTTGGCCACGAGCAGCCTCACACCGCCCGCCATCCAGATCGGCACGAGGTTGAGCGCCATGCACAGGCCGATGATCAGGATGCCCACGATGATCGAACGGATGGGCCGCATCTTTCCGAAGAGCCGCGTGACGAGCAGCTGGCAGGTCACGATCACCAGCGGGTTGGCCATGGTGTAGATGTCCACCGCCGGGTCGGTCTCCACCACCTTCTTCAGGTAGAGGGGCAGCACGTTGTAGACCTGGCTGTAGAGGAACCCGAATCCGCTCGACACCAGCAGGAAGAGCGTGAAGCGGCCGCTCTTGAGCACCAGCACCATGTCCGCCAGGATGCGGCCCACGGACTTCTTCGGCTTGGTGGGGATCGCCTGGCCGACCACGGTGTCCGGGTCGCGGTACAGGAAGATCACCACCACGAGCGCGAGGCCCGCGCAGACCGCGGCCACCGCGAAGATCATCTCCAGGCTCGACCGGGTGCGGACCGCGTAGGCGACCCCGCGCCCGAAGAGCGAGCCCATGTTCACGACCATGTAGAAGATCGCGAAGGCGAGCGTGGCCCTCGCGCCCGCGGACTTCTGGGCCGTGCCCAGGATGCACGGCTTCACGATGGAGCCGCCCACCCCGATGATCAGGACGCCGAGTATCACCGGCACCACGACGCCGGGGCCCGCGGTGACCGCCGCCTCCACGGTGGGGGAGAGGGTCTGCCCGCCGAACCAGACCGGAACGCCCATGCAGGCGTACCCGAGGCCGAGGAGCAGGAAGGCGCCGACCAGCGCGCGCCGGAACCCGATCTGGTCCGCGATGGTGCCCGAGAGGATGGGCAGGAAGTAGACGAGCCCCCACAGCAGGCTGTTGAGCGTGCTGGGCCAGTAGGCGCCCAGGCCGAGCTGGCCCAGGTAGATGACCACGAACGACGCCATGGAGTAGTAGGCGCCGCGCTCGAAGAGCTCCGTGGCGAGGGCGTACCAGAAGACCTTGGGGAACCTCTGCGGCAGGTCGGGCTGGGGCATCCGGCGTCCTCGTGGCGGCGGGGGGACGCCCTGCTGTAGTCCGGGTGCGGAGGCGCGGCGAGGGCCTACCGGTACATGCGCGGCAGGCGCTTCTTCCAGGCCGTGGGCAGGACCTTGTCGAGCGCGTCGTCCGCCGTCACGATGCCGTGCAGGTGGCCCCGCTCGTCCACCACCGGAATGGCCAGCAGGTTGTACTTGGCCACCTTCCGGGCCAGGTCCTCCTGGCTCTCGCAGGTGCCCGCAGTGACCACGCGGTGGTGCATGAAGGCGCTGATGGGCGTCTGCGGCTGGGCCAGGACGAGGTCGGTCAGCGAGAACACGCCGGTCAGGCGGCCCTGGTCGTCGGTGACGTAGATGTAGAAGATGGTCTCGGCGTCGTGGGCCGTCTCCCGGAGGACCGCGAGCACCTGCTCGGCCGTGAGATCGGGCCGGACCGCGACGTACCCGGTGGTCATGAGCCCACCGGCGGTGTCGTCGGGGAAGGCGAGGAGCTTGCGGACGTCGGCGGCGTCCTCCTGCTCCATGAGGTGCAGGATGACCTCGCTGCGCTCCTCGGGCAGCTCGCCCAGGAGGTCGGCGGCCGAGTCGGGAGACATCTCCTCGAGCACGTCGGCCACCTTGTCGTTCGGCATGGGGCCGACGAGGGACGCCTGGAACTCCGGCTCCACCTCCTCGAGGGTGTCCGCCAGCTTCCTCACGTCGAGGCTGGACACGATGAGGTCGCCCTCGGCCCGCGGGAGGTCGGACAGGATCTCCGCGAGGTCGGCGGGGTGCAGCTCCGTGATGCGCTGGCTCGGGATCCTCAGGCGGACGGCGTGCTCCCGCGGGAGCAGCTCCACGGGGCTCCAGGAGACCCGGGCGGGCGGCCGGGCCGGGCCCAGGGCCCGGACGAGGCGCTGGTAGACGCGGCCGAGCCCGGCGCGCTCCTCTCCGGGATCCTCGCCGATCGCGACGTTGGCCAGGTACCAGTGGCCGTTGACCCGGGCGATCTCCACGTCCTCGACCTCCACGACGCGGACGTCGTCGGTGTCGATGACGGGCCGGTCGAGCACGTCGCGGACGAGGTGGAGGTCCGAGGCCGAGGGCACGAACGGCGGAACCTCCCCCCGGGGCCGGTCGAGCACCATGCCCTCCTCGCCGATGGAGGCCACGGCCTCGATGGGCAGGAACCGGCGGCCCCCGTCGTCTTCCAGCTCGATGGCCAGGACCTGGGGATGCGCCTGGGCCTGGCCCGACACCACCACCTCGACGAGGCGGCCTGCAGGTTCTCCCTGGACGTCCGGGACGAGGCGTTTCAGGAGATCGCGCAGGTACGGCATCGCGCTCCCAGGCAGGACTCCGCGGGAGGCGAACCCTACTTCTGGAGCTCGTTGCCCTGGGCGTCCTTCATCTTCCCGATGATGATCAGGACGAGGTCGATGATGTACCAGACGCCGCACCCGCCACCGGTGATCAGCTTCGCGATGCCGAGCCCCGTGTAGCCGAGGTAGAACCGGTCAATGCCGAAATAGCCGAGGAGCCAGGATAGGAGGAGCGCGGTGAGCCACTTCTTTTCGCCGACAGCCATCTGAGTCTCCGGGGAGAGGGGTGGGGGACAGCGTGTCCGTCCCTGCGGTAAGAGGGGCACCGGACGTCGTCAAGGAGGGGGATCAGGGCCGGCCGAGCGTGTACACGCGGCCGGAGAGGACGTCCGCGATCCAGAGCGAGGACGGATTCGTCTCGGACACGTGGACCACGGTGGGCGACGGCATCGCGTCGCCGTACTGCCCACACATCTGGAAGGCGGCGTTTCCGCGACCGACGTCCGTGTCGCCGTAGTCACCCGCGCGCGTGAGCAGCGTACGGATCACGCCGGTCGCGGGATCCAGCGCCACGACCTCGAACCGGTGGGGCGCGTGGGCGGCGGCCACGAGGCGATCGCCCCAGGCCACCAGCGCGTCGGGCCGGCCCGCGACGGGCAGGCGCCAGGACCGCTTGCCGCCGGCCTCCCGCACCGTCCGATCCTGGTGATCGAGGACGTAGACGGCCGTGCCCAGCCGTGCCAGGCGCAGGGGACGGGGCCCCGCGGCCACCCGGGTGGCCGTGCCGTCGGCGATCCGGACCCGCCAGACGGCACCGTCCCCGAAGGTGGCCACCCAGGCCGTGTGGTTGTCCACGAGCAGATCCGTCGCGCATGCGCCGACCTCGGCCCGGGCGACGGCCGTGCCCGCGGCCGGATCCAGCACGGTGACGACGCTCGGATCGAGGTCCCGCTCGCCCACCCGCACCCCCACCAGGCGCTCGCCCGCCGGGGCCAGCAGCCGCTGGGTGGTCTCCCGCTCCACCGTGTCGCCCCAGGCGAGCCGCCGCTCCGGGGTCCACTCCCGGACGCCGTCCTCCAGGCGGGCCAGGAAGGCCTCCTCCTTGCCCCAGTTGTTCTGGGCCATCCACAGGGTGCCGGCGGCGTCTGTGGCCATCGCCAGCGACTGGCGGGGCACCCGCCGGTCGTACACCGTCGAGGGCGCCCCCGGATCAGCGAGATCGAAGGTGAGGATCCCGTTCCGGGCGCCCCAGATGTAGACCACCGGCCAGTAGCTCTGGTGGGGCCCGTAGTGCAGCCACGGCCGGCCGTCCGGGCCGCGGAAGGCCAGGATCGGCCAGCGCCGGCCCAGGTCGAACCAGCGCACCGCGCCCTTCTGGTCCACCTCGGCGAAGCGGCCCTCGTTGTCGAACACCCAGGTCGAGCTCCGCTCGGGCACGTCGAGCACGGTCATCGGGGCGACCCCCACCCGCACGTCCCGGGTGGCCCCGGTGGCGGGGTCCACCCAGGTGAGCGAGGCCCCGAAGGTCCCGTTCACGGCGGTGGCCCCCCGCGGGAACCAGACGGCTCCGGTCTCGGGGTCGAGCGCCATCGCGTGCATGTGCGGCAGGATGCCGAGGTCCCCGACCCGGTGCGTGAAGCGCAGCGTGGCCAGGTCCACGACCTCGATCTCGCCGTGCGCCCACGAGGCCACCACCATGCGGTCCCGCGCGAGGTCGAGCACCGCGGCGTCGTTGCCGTACGCCGGCAGCGCCACCTCGGTGAGCGCGCCGTCCTTCGCGAAGTCCACCACGTGCAGCGCCGGGTGGTTGTCGTAGTTGACGAAGACCCGCTCGGTGCGGGGATCGTACAGCATGCCGACCCCCTCGGTGTACGCGGGGAGGTCCACCACGCGGTCCCGGCCGGGCGCGAGCCCGAGGCGGGCGGCCTGGAGGACCTTGCGGTCGGCCGTCTCGGTGACGACGTAGACCGCCCGCCGGGCGGGATCCGCCCCCGCCAGGTGCCAGCGCCCCCCGGGGTTCAGGGCCACGGGCCGGGAGGTGCGGACCTTCCCGGTACGGGCGTCGAGCACGAAGAGGCGAGCCCCGAGCCCGTCGAGCGCCACGATCTCGCCGGCCTCCCCGGCCTTTTCGGACGGCAGGGCCACGACCTTGCGGATGGGGGGGGGCGGGGTCTGGTTCTCGTTGGCGAGGGGCGCCGAGGGGGGAGTCCACGGCAGCCAGCGGAGGCGTCGCCGCGCCCCGTCCCAGAACGCCACGTCCGGGCTCGCCCGGCCCACGGCGAAGGCGTTGCCGGTGACCTCGTCCACGGCCACGGCCTCGAGTTGGACGTCCGTGGGCACGGCGTCCACGCGGCCGGTGTCGGGCTCCACCACCACGAAGGCGTGATCCGCGGCGAGGTACACGGTGCCGCTGGCGGCCCGCACCGCGAGCGCCTCGGCCTTCAGGTGCTGCAGGGCCCGGTGGCCCGTGAAGACGTTCCGGACCTCGCCCGACCGGGTGTCCACCAGCGTGATCGTCGAGGTCAGGGTGTCGGCGGCCACCATCCGGTGCCGCGCGGGATCCGCGCGGACCAGGAGCGGGCCCGCGGCGTTCACGGCGATGCCCGTGTCCGCGAGCAGGTCCACCTCCCGGACGGCGACGTCCGCGACCGGGGCGGCGAGCGGTGCCGTGGCCGACAGGAGGAGCGGCAGCAGGGCGAGGAGGGGGCGCACGGGGACCTCCGGGGCGAGGGACACGGCCACCCTATGACGGGCGACCGGGAGGTGGGGCCCTCGGACGGGACATGCGGGTCGACCCCGCCACACGGGGAGGGGGTTACGGGGGCCGCCCATGCCGCGCCCCCCGCGCCCGCCCCGCGCCGTGCTGCCGGCCGTGCTCGCCCTGGCCTGCGGCGCGCCGGTCGGGGAGGCCGACCGGTACCTCGCCTTCCAGCGCGAGGACGGTGGGTACGTGGTGGCGCCCCGAGACCGAGGCACGCTCGACGACCTCGGGGCGATATCGGGCGAACTCGGCCAGATCTCGACCGGCGGCATCATCCTCTACGAGAACGGCGGGCTCATGACCTGGGAGGGCGGCCGGGCGCTCGACGTCGGCCACGACGTGCAGGACGGCGTGGCCGTCCCGCTCGACGAGGACGGTCTCGTCCTCTGGTCCTTCTACGGCCACCTCGAGGATGTCGCCGCCCAGCTGCCGGACCTCGGGATCGAGGGCGACCGCTACTTCCCCCTCGACGCCGCCTGGACGCCCGTTCTGCCCGACCTGCTCCTCGAGCTCCTCCCGAAGGAGAACGCCGCCTATGCCACGGGCGGGCACTTCTTCATCCTGCTCGACGACCTCTACACCAAGGACGTGCCGCTGGTGGCCAACGCGGGCGTGATCCGCCACGAGTTCGGCCACGCCATCTTCCACGTCCTCACGGCCGGGGGCGTGAACCGCTCGCCCCCGTTCGCCGCCGCCGATCCCTCGGTCCCGTCCCTCTACTACTCCAGCCTCCACGAGGGGTTCGCCGACACCTTCGCCACGCTCACGCTCGACGATCCCGACTACTTCGAGGACTCGCTGCCCATGGCGAGCCGGGACGTGAGCCGGGACTGGACGATCGCGGACGTGGAGCTGCCCGAGCGGTTCGCCCGCACCTCGCGGGACGACCTCTACGCGATCTGGGACCCGTACCCGCTCGGGACCCTCTTCGCCGCGACCGCCTGGGACCTGCGGATGGCGCTCGACGATCCGTCGGCCGCGTGGGACATCGTGCTGGAGGGCACCCGCACGTGGGTGGAGGTCACCACCGCGGACGACGCCTGGGGCCTGCTCAACGCCTGGGTCAAGGCCGCGGCCCCGGGATCCGCCGCCACCGCGCTCTGCGCGTCCGTGAGGACCCGCTTCGGGGACGCGGTCGAGGTGGAGGCCTGCCGGTGACGCGCCCCCGCGTGGCCCTCGCGCTCCTGCTCCTCTCGGCTCCGCGGGGCGTGCGCGCGGAGGGGGCCGCCGGCCTCGCCCTCGGGGCGGGCGCCGTGCAGGTGGCCAGCGGCGACCACGAGATCCGCCCGCTCGCCGGCCTCTGGGCGCGACTCCACCTGGGCCGGGCCTGCTTCGTGGAGGTCGGGGCCGACGCCACCCGGCGTCTCGACGACGGCGCCGTGGTGCGGCTGGACGAGCGCTGGGTGCGGGGCGCCC
>JBFYZZ010000042.1:0-3162 GCA_041309225.1 Deltaproteobacteria bacterium
CCGCCCGCCGCGGGCAGGCGGTGGAAGGGGGCGTCCGGCCCCAGGGCGGCCCGTCCCAGCAGGCGACCCGCGAGGACCGAGCCCCAGGGCCCTCCCGCGTACCCCCGGATCGTCGGGGCGAGGGTCACCAGCGGATAGCCGGCCCCGAGGGCCGGCAGCGCCGAGCCCACCTCGAGGGCGACCCCCCCTCCGCGTCGCTCGGCACCCGATCCCCGGGTCCGGTCCCAGGCCAGGGCGACCCAGGGGCCGTGCCCCCCGACGAGGGGACCGGAGTCCACCGCGTCCCAGCGGGCCGTGCCACCCGCCCGGATCCGCCAGTCGCCCGCCCGGAGGCCCGGCCCGGCCGAGGCCGCGAGGCCGTCCAGGCGGACCTCGCTGCGGGCGTCCCCGTGCCACACGTCGATGTCGGCACGGGAGGCCCGCGCCGAGGCCACCCCGTGGATCCGACCGGCCGAGACGAACGCGACGCCGGACCACCCGTTGCCCCGCGTGGTGGCTCCGGCCTCCGCGTGGAGCGCGTGGCCGGCCCAGGCCAGGTCCGGGTGTACGAAGCGGATGGCGCCGCCGTAGCCGAGGCCGGGTGCCCCGAGCAGGCCCAGGCCGAGGGACCACGTCCCGGGCGTGGGGGGAGGCGTGCCGCCCGTGGCCAGGAGGCCGTCCCCCAGCCCGTCCCGGGGGAGCGCGGCCAGGTCGGCGAGGTCGGCGGGATCGCCCAGGATCAGGAAACGCCGTGCGCACGCCGGACCGGGCAGCGCACGGGCCGCCCGGCCCGTGGCCAGGAAGGCCTCGGCCGAGCGGGCCCCCACCTGGGGCGGCGCGAACAGGTGGCGGTCGGCCTGGGCGAGGGCGCACCAGGGGCCCTCGACGCACGCGGCCAGCGCCCGGTCGGCCCGGGGGCCGTGGACCATCATGCCCAGGTTGCCGGAGACCTGCAGGAGGCGCAGGTGGGCCATGGCGACCGCCGCCGGGTCGTCGGCCGCGGCCGCCCGGCGCCACGCTGAGGCGGCGGTCCGGCGATCCTGCGCCCACCAGGCCCGGTCGCCCTCGGAGACGGCCTCCATCCCGGCGGACAGGACCAGGGCATCCGGAGGCGCCCCGAACGCCGGCCCGCCGGCCAGGGCCGCGGCGAGGGCCGTCCATGCCGGCAGGGACCGCGTCATGGTCTGCCCGTAGCCCGCCGGCGCGGACCCGGTCGAAGGGCGTTATGTTCGATCCGTATGGGCGCCCCCGGCGCGCCCGTCGGAGGCCTCCATGTCCATCCCCTCCCGCTCCGCCCTGCCCCTCGCGGGCACCCTCCTGCTCCTCGCGGCCTGCAACAACGAGGACCCCGGGCCGGTCGACGACACCGGCGACGGCATCCACTACACCCCCCACTGCGGGGACATCACGGGCGAGGAGACCTGGTACGCCTCCGACAACCGCCATCGGCTCGATTGCGACGTCGTGGTCACCGGCACGCTGACCATCGACCCCGGGGCCGAGGTGTACTTCATGCCCGGCACCACGCTCCGCGTGGACGGCGGTACCCTCAACGCCGTGGGCGACCAGCACCAGCCCATCTTCATGGGGAGCGCGGCCCAGACCCCGGGGGCCGGCGACCACGGCGGCATCGTGGGCACCAGCGCCACCATCAACATCGACTGGCTCACGCTCCAGCACGGCGGCGCCGAGGGTGGGCTCCTGCAGCTCACCGGCGGCACGGCCGAGATCGGCAACTCCCGCTTCTCCAACGGCATGACGACGGGCGTCGTCGGCGACGGCACCCTCTTCCGGCGCCTCACCAACCTCAACATCGCCTACGTGCCCACCGGCCTCGTGCTGCCCTGGAACGCGCCCCAGGTGCTCGCGGGCATCGTCTACGATCAGGTCGGCACCCAGTCGATCTCCCTCCCCGACCCGTCGGTGACCGAGATCACCCCCCTGCCGGACGTCGGCTACATGTACGTCCACGAAGGCGATCTCACCGTCGAGAAGGCCGCCAAGCTGGACATCCAGCCGGGTGCCATGCTCCAGATGGGCGGCGACATGGTGGTGTACGGCGGGCTCTCGGTGTTCGGGAGCTACGAGTCGCCCGCCCAGTTGCAGAGCATCGACGGGACCCCGTTCACGGTCTCCATCGAATCCTCTGCCTTCCAGGCCACTTTCTACTTCGCCGTGGTCCACGATGCCACCTTCGTGTCCGCCGCCGACGAGCTCTACGCCAAGACGAGCCGTTTCACGGACGCCCAGGGCGACGTCTTCACCATCACCGGGCACGTGAAGGACGATCGGGCCTCCAACCTCGACAACAACACCTTCTCCGGCACGGGGTACGGGCTCGTGATCGCGCCGTGGGTGCTCGGATCGGTGGGCACCAACAACCTGAGCGGGTCGGCGTTCAACGGCGTGGCCGTGATGGGCGGCACCATCACGGACGACATCGACATCGCCGAGCTCCCGTCGCCCACCATGCGGGTGCTCGGGCCCATCACCGTGGACGGTGCCACCCTCGCCTTCACCGGGGGGATCTTCCTCTTCGAGGACGACACCTTCCTCACGATCCGGAACGGCGAGCTCGAGGTCTCGGGCGCCTCGTTCGTCCACGCCGACTCCACGCCGGGCGGCTGGTACGGCGTCACGTTCGACGAGGGCTCCGACTTCTCCTTCCTCGACAACACGGAGGTTGCCTACGGCGGCGCCGACGGCGGCGCCAACGTCACCGCCCGGTCCTCGCTCACGATCCGCTCCTGCAGCATCCACGACTCCGCCGGCTGGGGCGTCTACGTGGAGGCCGGCGCGTCCCCCGAGTTCGAGGACAACACCTACAGCAACAACGCCCTGGGCAACGTCGGGCCGTAGGCCGGTCCGGGGCGCGCCCCGGCGCGCCGGTCACCGCTGCGCGTGGAGCGTGTGGGTGGTGATGTCGGCGTGGTCGCCCACCGGCTCGACCTGGGCGAGGTCCACGGTGCGTGCGCCCACCGCCATGACCACGAGGCGGGGATCGGGCAGCAGCGTACCCGGCGTGACCACCACCTCCCGCCCGTCGGGAAGGCCGAGGATGGCGCGGGGCGGCTGGGCGTCGGGCACGGTGGCCACCAGCCGCACGGGCCAGTTGCCCGTGACCGCCGGGGCGGGGGTCCAGGCCGTGGGCTGGGCGGCGGCGGGCGCGGCCGCGGCCGCCAG
>JBFYZZ010000043.1:0-7831 GCA_041309225.1 Deltaproteobacteria bacterium
GCCCGGCAGCGTGCGGGGTGGCCGGCACCCCGACGGCGGGTACACCGAGGAGCTGGGCCGCGAGCCGGCCCCCACCCGCGGCGGCGGCCCAGCCGGTCCCCCGCCCGGAGCGAGGTAGCCGATGGAATCGGTCGTGGATCCTCCGGATCCCGCCGTCGCTGGGCGGGCCGCACGCTCCCGCCGGGCGGCGTGGCTCGCCATGCTCGCCGCGGCCGGCCTGGCGCTCGCGGTGCTGGTCTCCCTGACGTGGCCGCTCGTCCTGGAGCCGGGGTCCACCCTGCCGATTTCGTCGTTCGGGCCGAGCCAGGCCTGGTCCCTCCGCATCGTGCCCGACTCGCTCGCCGCGGGTGAACTCGCGCTGCGCACCCGGGAGGCCGGCTGGCCCTGGCTGCGGGAGAGCCGGTACCTGGGCTGGGCTCCCCTCCTGGCGGGCAGCCTCCTCCGCCCGGTCCTGTCGCCCCTCGCGATCTTCAACCTCCTCATGTTCGCGGCGCCGCCGCTCGGCGCCCTGGCCTGCGCCCTCTGGGTGCGCCGCCTGGTGCCGGGGGTCCGGCCCGCGAGCCTGCTCCTGGCGGCCACCACGTACGCCTGCTCCGTACACCTCCTCGCCAACGTCACCAACGGCGAGCTGGCCAAGGCCTGGTCCTTCCTGGTGCCGCTGGCGCTCCTGGCCCTCGAGGCCGCCACCCGGTCGTGGCGTTGGCTGCCCGCGTTGGCCGTCGCCGCCGTCGCGGTGGTGTTCACCGAGCCGTACGCCTTCCTCTGCGTCGGCCTGGCGGCGCCCGTCCTGGTCGTGCGCCGCCCCACCTGGGGGACGGTCCTGCGCGTCGCGGCGTGCGCCGTGCTCCTGGGGGCGGCCGCGTGGCTGGGGGCGCAGTACTACCGGCACCCGGACGCCCCCTGGACGGCGCTCTTCTCGCCGTCGGCCGCACCCGGGCCCGCCCGCGAGTGCCTGGGGGCTCCCTACGCCTCCGCGCCGCTCCTCGGCCTGGTCCGGCCCGCGTGGATGGACGTCCCCTCGGGCACGCAGCACGGACTCTACCTCACGTGGACGGTCCTCGGCCTGGCGCTCGCGGGCGCGATCCAAAGCTGGAGGACGGATCGGGGCGGCACGGCGCGGGCCCTCGCGCTCGCCGCGACGGGCCTCCTCTTCAGCCTCGGCCCGTGGCTCTTCCTGGATCCGGCCCGTCCCGCCCTGATGCCCCTGCCGGGCGCCGTCATGGAGGCGGTCATGCCCGAGCACTGGGGCGGGATGTACTACCGCTTCCTCCACGTGGGCCTGCTCGGGCTCGCCCTGCTCGTCGCCCGCCTCCGCCTGCCCGCCTGGAGCGCCGTCGCCGTGCTCCTGGCGTTCGGGGGGGAGCTGCGACTGTCGGCCCGCCAGGGCTGGCCCGTGGCCCTCGAACCCCCGCCGCCCGCCGACCTGATCGGCCGGATGACCACGGATCCGGTGCCCGGTGCGGTCGTGCTCCTGCCCAGCTACCTGCATGGGGAGACGCTCTCCACCCGGGCCTTCCACCTCGCCCTGTTCCACGGCCGCCCCATCACGGCGCTCCCCCGGCCGCCGACCTCCCCGGCCGAGTACCCGCCCCAGGGCGTGTGGATGGACCGGTGCGCCGAGGGCGGCGACTGCTGGCTCCCGCCCTCCACGCGGAAGGACCTCGAGGACGCCGGCATCCGGTACGTGGTCCTCCGGCTCGACCACCCGGTCCCGGCCGTGTCCCTGCGCGCGCTGCTCGAGGCGCACCTCGGCCCTTCCGCCCGCTCGGGGCAGCTGGCCTGGTGGGTCCTCGACGCGGCCCCACCCGAGGTGGTGATCGCGCGCCACCCCGGGGCGCCGCCGAACCAGCCCCCCCCGCGGGTGTACCATGCCCCCCGGGCTTCGCCGGCCCTCGCGCCCCCGGGCGGAGGTGGACCTACAACCAGTGCCGGAAGGTGAGGAGGAGGCGGCCCAGGACCCGTTTCCACCATGGCAGGGCCGCGTCACCCGGGAGGATCTCGCGGCTCCGGGCGAGCGCGGCCAGGAACCCCTCGGCCACGGCTTCGCGCGCGTTCTCCGAGGTGAGGTCCACGTCCAACTCGAGGTCGTGCACGAGGCTCCGGGAGTTGAGGTTCGACGAGCCCAGCGTGACCTCGCCGTCCACCACCGTGACCTTGGCGTGCAGGATGGAGGGCAGGTACTCGAAGACCCGCACCCCGGCCTTCAGCAGCGAGGCGGCCAGGGATCTCGCGGCCCACGGCATGAAGAACACGTCCGAGTGGCGGGGCAGGAGGATCCGGACGTCCACGCCGCGCGCGGCCGCGAGCCGGAGGGCGCGCCAGAGGGCCACGGTGGGTACGAAGTAGGGCGTGGAGATCCAGATGCGCCGCCGGGCGGTCGCGAGCCGCTCGAGCAGTTGGCGGTAGGAACGGCGGCGGCGGGCCAGGTTGTCGTTGAGCCGCACGAGCGGATGGTCCGCGGAGCGGCGAAGGGCCGTGGGTCCGTGCCGGGCGAGCGCGTCGAGCACCATGCGGGTGGGCCAGATCCGCTCGAACGCGGCGACGAGGGACGCCACGCCGGACCCGCGCAGCCGCACGCCCACGTCGGCCCAGGCGGCGTCTCCGTGCACCGCGCGCAGGTGGACGTCCCAGACGTTCATCCCGCCCATGAAGGCCACGTCGCCGTCCAGTACACAGAACTTGCGGTGGTTGCGCCGGTTGGCGTCGGCCACGAGGCGCCGGATCGACCGCGGCCGGCGGCCGCTGGTGGGCGGGAGGCGCTCCCAGGGCAGCTGGTGGTAGACGCGGCACTGCACGCCGGTGCCCTCGAAGGCACGCAGGAGCGGGCCCTTGGAGGTCAGGGACCCCAGGCTGTCCACCACGACGCGCACCTCCACCCCCCGGCCGGCGGCCTCCACGAGCGCCTCGGCGACGCGGCGCCCCAGGACGTCCCAGGCGAAGATGTAGGCCTCGAGCGCGATGGACCGGCGGGTCGCGGCGACGGCCTCGAGAAGGGCGGCGAAGAAGGAGTCTCCGTCGAAGAAGACCTGCTCCTCGTCCCATCGGGGGCTCACGTTGGCGACCGGCCTGCTCAGGGTGCCTCCCCGGCGGGGGGACGGGTCCGACTCTACACGCCGGTCCGCCCGCGGCCAAGCGGCCGGGTCGGGGGGAGTGGCATACGGGGGAGTGAGACGCCACCCCACACGCTGTTCCCCCTCTCCCCTCCGGACCCTCCATGACGGCCCCCGCGACCGACGTCTACGAGCGCCTCGCACGCCACCTCGACTCCCTGCCCGCGTCCTTCCCGCGCACGGAGAGTGGGGTGGAGCTGCGGATCCTGCGGCGCCTGTTCACCCCCGAGGAGGCGGCACTGGCCCTCCACCTCACGCTCCTCCACGAGGAGGCGCGGGTGGTGGCGCGGCGCGCCGGGCTGCCGGTGGGGGAGGTGGCCGAGCGGCTCGAGACCATGTCCCGCAAGGGGCTCCTGCGCCGCTCCGAGCGGAACGGCCGGCCCTCCTACCAGGCGGCCCAGTACGTCATCGGGATCTGGGAGTACCACGTCAACGACCTGGATCCCCAGCTCGTGGCGGACATGAACGAGTACGTCCCCGCCCTCATGCGGGCGACGCGGTGGAGCGACGTGCCCCAGTTGCGGGTCATCCCCGCCGAGCGCTCCATCGACATCGTCCGCGAGGTGCTCCCGCACGAGGCCGCCGGAACGCTGGTCCGCAGCCACCGGCGCCTCGCGGTCGCCCCCTGCATCTGCCGCAAGGAACACAAGATCCAGGGCAAGGGGTGCGATCGCCTCCCCGAGGGCTGCATGCTCCTCGGACCGGCGGCCGACTTCTACGTCCGCAACGGCTGGGCGCGCCGCATCGACGTGGAGGAGGCGCTCGAGATCCTCCGCACCGCCGACCGCCAGGGGCTCGTGCTCCAGCCCGGCAACGCCCGCAAGGCCCTGAACATCTGCCTGTGCTGCCCGTGCTGCTGCCAGGTGCTCAAGGCCATCCGGGCCGAGCCGGCCCCCGCGCGCGCCACGCACGCGGCGTTCCGGGTCCGGTACGATCCCGACCGGTGCACCGGCTGTGGTGCCTGCCTCCGGCGCTGTCCGATGGACGCGTTCCGCCTCGAGGGCGACCGCGTGGTGCACGACCCGGAACGGTGCATCGGGTGCGGGCTCTGCGTCCCCACCTGCCCCGCCGAGGCCCTCGCGATGGAGCGGCGGCCCGGGGTCCGGCCGGTGCCCGGCACGCTGACCGACACCTACATGAAGCTCGGCCGCCTCCGCGGCGTGCTGGGGCCCGGCCGCGTGGCCACGCTCGTGCTGCGCTCGGCCTGGGACCGCACCTGGGCCCGGGAGTAGCTAGCCCTCCGGGGGCAGGTTGGCGTCGATGTCTTCGGTGGTGAGGTCGTTGGCGTCGGTGGCCAGCACCACGGCTCCGGGACCGATGAGCGTGAAGGAGGGGATCTCGTCGTCGACCTCGAACCGGGTGCCCACCTCCTGGTTGTCGACGAGCACCGGGTACGTCAGGCTGCCGTTGTCCTGCACCCAGTCGTGCGCCTCCAGCCAGTGGTCGACGTCGTACAGCAGGAAGAGGACGATGAAGCCGCGAGCCATGTAGGTGTTGTAGAGCAGTTGCATGTCCTCGGAGGCGCCGATGGTGCCCTCGTGCTGGTAGCTGCCGGAGACGAGGAGCACGAGCTTGTGGCAGAAGTCGTGGAGCCGCACGGTGTCGTTCTCGAACTGGTCCGCCAGCGCGAAATCCTCGGCGATCTGCCCCACCGCGTTGCCGGTGGGCACGATCTCGAATCGGCAGGGGCCCACGTCCCAGCCGCCTTCGAGGGGGTGATCCGCGGCGTTGAGCGGATCGGTGTACTGGTCCATCTCGTCGCCGTCGCCGTAGCCGTCGCCGTCGGTGTCGGGGAGACCGGGATCCGTGCCGAGGCGGCGCTCCTCGTCGTCGAGGAGGCCGTCGGCGTCGGAGTCGAGGTCGATCTCGAGGTCCGGCGTGCAGGCCGCGACGAGGGGCAGGACCAGGAGGAGCGTGCGCATGGTGCCTCCGGGATTCGCCGGGCAGGGGCCCGACGTCCGAGGGATCGTGCCACGCTGCGCGGTGGCTGGCAAGCGCCGGACGGCAGGATCCGCACGATCGGGGGGTCCCCAGGTTCCGACCGGCCCGTGCTTGACCCCGTTCGGACGGGGGGGGTACCGTGCCCCGATGGACGCTGATCCCCTCCGCCCCGGCACCGGCCGGCGGCTCGCCGTCGTCCTGGCGGCCGCCCTCGCCGCGGGGCCGGTCCGGGCCCACTCCCCGCACGACGGCACGCCGTGGGTCGCGGTGGGCCCGGGACCGGAGCCGGCCTGGCTGTCGTCCGCCTTGAGCCGGGAGGAGGGGTGGTTCCACGTCCGCGTCCCCCGGGGCGGCCTCGATCCGGAGATCCGCTTCGTAGGGCGCCGCGACCGGGACGTCCTGTGCGCAGCCTGGAGCTCGGACGCGCGCCTCCTCCTCGGCACCGAGGACGACGGGCTGCTCGAGAGCGACGACGCGGGCGACCGCTTCGAGCCCCACCCGGACGTCCCGCCGGACGCCCGGGTGTCGGCCCTGGCCGTCCCGCCCGACGAACCGAACCTCGTCCTGGCCGCGGGGGGGAGCGCCGCGGGCGGCGCCCGGATCTGGCGCTCGACCGACGGCGGTGCGCGCTTCGAGGAGGCGCTCGCCCTGCCGGGGGACGCCTTCCGGAGCCTCCGCCCGTCCCCCGGGTTCGCCCGGGACCGCACGATCGCGGCCGTCACCCGGGATGGCCGCGTGTGGATCTCCACCGACGGAGGCGCGGACTGGAGCGCGGGAGGGGAGGTGGGGGGCGACGCCTTCGACGTCTCACCCGGGGAGGTGGGCGAGATCTGGGTCGCCACGGACGGGCACGGTCTCGTGCGATCCGAGGACGACGGCGCCTCGTTCGCCTCGGTGGGCTTCGAGGGCGCGCAGGTCACCACGGTCCTGGACCTCGGAGGGGGGCGCGTGCTCGTCACCACGGCGACCGAGGCCGCCTGGCGCTCGGAGGACGACGGCGCGACCTGGACGCTCCACGACGAGGGCGTGCCCGCCATCGCCACCGCCCAACCGGGCGACGGGATCCACTACCGGCAGCTCGTCCGCGCGGGCGACGGGCGGCTCGTCCTGGCCGCCTGGGAGGGCGTGCTCGTCTCCGTGGACGAGGGGCGCACCTGGGACGAGAGCCACCGTTATCTCCCGTCCAACCTGAGGGACGTCGCCGCGAGCCTGCTCGACGACGGGGAGATCCAGGCGTTCTTCGGGTCCAATGGGGGAGGCATCGAACGCGTCGGCGTCCTATCGGACCGGGTCGAGGCCGTGGGGTTCGGGATGGTCCGGCCCTGGCCCCGCCGCATCGCCGCCGGGACCTCGTGGGACGGGGAGGGGATCCTGGCCGGCACCACCTCCGCGGGTCTCGCGGTGACGTACGACGCCGGCCGCAGCTGGCGATGCCTGTCCGAGGACGAGGACGGGAGCGCGATGGGCGTGGACGCCGTGGCGGTCGGCGAGGATCCGGAGGGGGATCCGCACGTCTGGGCCTCCGGCATGCTGGGCATCCGACCGGGCTGGTGCCTCGCCATCGGGCGGCAGGGCCCCTGGCGCTGCACCCCCGCCCCGGGCGGCGTGCCGGCCGAGCGCTGCGACGCGGTCGGGCTCTCGCCCCGCTACACCGAGGACGGCCGGGTCTGGTTCGGGTGCGGGTCCATCGGCGAGGTCTTCGCGAGCGACGACTGGGGGGCCACCGTCACCTCGCTCGGTCGTGCCGGGGCGGGCGTCCAGGCCGTCGGGCTCGGGCCGGACCGCGGCTTCGTGGCGACCGACGCCGGTCTCTTCGCGTCGGATGGCGCGGGCGGCCTCGAGCCGATCGCGTTCGAGGGCGAGGTCGTGCTGGACGTCGCGACATCCCCGGATCCGGAGCGGGATCCGGCGGTGTTCGCCCTGGTGCCACGGGTCGGGTGGTTCCGCAGCGACGACGGCGGGGCGCACTTCGCGGCGCTCCCCGCACCCACGGCGGAGGTCCCGCTCGGCATCGCCCTCTCCCCGGCCTTCGCGGACGACGGCGCGGTCGCGGTGTCCACCACCTTCGGAGGATGGACCAGCCTCGACCGGGGGGAAACGTGGGCGCCGGCGCACGCGCTGGAACTCCTCTCGGTGGAGCACGAGCTCTGGACGCACGAGGGCGAGTGGACGCGTGAGTCCGCCGGCGGCATGGTCTCCGGGACGTACCGCGCGTCCCACACGGCCGGGGACCGCCTCGTCCTCGACGTCCGGGGCGTGGCGGTGGACCTCGTCCTGGCTGCCGGTCCGAAGCCGGGCGGGGCCACGGTCCGCGTGGACGGATCGGAGGCCGAGGCGATGCACATCCCGTGGACGGCCTCGGCCACGCCGTCACGGGCCTGGTCGAGCGGTCCGCTCGCCGACGGCTGGCACCGGATCGAGCTGGAGGTGCATGAGGGCGAGGTGGGCGTCACGGCCGCCCTCGTCTGGCGACGGGAGGCCACCCTGCAGGGGCCCGTGGGCAGTGGCGGTGGAGCGCGGTGCGACGGCTGCACCGCGGCCGGCGGATCGGGCTGGCCCGGGCTCGCCCTCCTGGCGGCGCTGGGCCGGCGGCGGCGTCAGGCGTTACCCCATTACGGATCGAAAGAGGGCCATGAACGGTTCGAACCGCCGAGCGGAAGGGGTCGTGGCGATCCGGCCGGTCGGTTCGACGTCGGTCCGACGCGGGGCTCTGGGGGGATGGGTCCAGGCGCCCATGACGCGGTCCGTGGTGCAGGGGGACCCGAGCGTCTCGCAACTGG
>JBFYZZ010000044.1:0-9146 GCA_041309225.1 Deltaproteobacteria bacterium
GCCGACTTCGATGACGGCGCGCGCGAGCCGGCGACGGGCGGGGATGGAGGGGGCGATGACGCCGCAGTCCTCGAGGCGGAGCACGACGTGCCAGGCGAGCGGTTCCACGGCACCTCCGATCGGACGGGGGAGGGATCGCGCCGGACGTCAGCACGCGCCGTGCCACGACGGCACAACGTTCATTTTTCTTCTTCATTCGCCCTTTTTCGCAGTTTTGTCCCGTCCGGGATTGCCCTCGGGGGTGTCGGTGGGTGTCGAAGTCCGACGATCCGTTCCGACGCCCTCCCCCGAAGCGCCGCAGTCCTGACCATTTTCCTACACCGGGCGCCCGCCCCGGACGGGTACGTTGGGACTCCCCGCGTCGCCCTCGAGGCTTCCATGCCGCCCGTCCTCGCCGTGGCCTCCCTCCTCGTCCTGGCCGCCCTCGCCCAGGAGGCACCACCGCCCGCCCCCGCGGCCCCTGCGCCGCCCCCGCCTCCGGACGCGCCGGCCACCCTGGAGGTCACCTCGACCGGGACCATCGTCACGGTCGCACGGATCGAGGGCCACAGCACCGGCGTGGGCTACGGCTACGCCCTGGGGGGCGGCGGCGGGGGCATGGCGGCGGTCTACTCCACCCACTACCGCGACCTGTGCATGACGCCCTGCCGAGTGGAGCTGCCCCCGGGCTTCCACGAGCTGTCGTTCTATGGCCAGGGCGCTCGGGCCGTCACCCAGAAGTACAGCTTCCAGCCGGGCGAGACCCGGGTCCTGAGCATCGCCCCCGGCAGCTTCGGGACGTATGTCGTGGGCCTCATGGGCGTGAGCCTCGGGGCGAGCCTCGCCTCGATCGGCGGCATCGGGCTCCTCGTCGACGCCGGCACGCGATCCGAGTACCGCACCATGGCGCCCGCCACCGAGGTCGCCCTGATCGGCAGCGGAGTGGCCCTCACCGGGCTCGGCATCTGGGGCATGAAGGCCTCGCGCACGGTCATCGCCGACGTCACGCCGCGGTCGGTGGCGGTCGCCTGGCGCGCCGAGTTCTAGACGCCGCATGCTCCCGGTCCTCGCCGCCCTCGCCCTCGCCATCCGTCCCGCGGTGGCCGGCGGGTGGGACGCTCCCCTCGCGCTCCGGGCCTGTCCCGCCCAGGTCCGGGAGCTGCCCCGCGACATGGACGCCGTCCTGGCCGCGGTCGTCACCGTGGAGGCGGCCGAGGGCACGGGCGCGGGATTCCTGGCCTCCCCGGACGGCTTCGTGCTCACGGCCGCTCACGTGGTGCGAGGCACGGGGCCGGTCACCGTGCGCCGCGTGGACGGCGCCTCGGCCGCGGCCGAGCGGATCCGCGTGGATCCCGCCCACGACGTCGCCCTCCTGCGGATCCCGGGCAGCGGGCACCCCTGCCTCGCGCCCCCGCCCGAGCCCCCGCCCATCGGCGCCGAGGTCTACGCCATCGGCGCGCCGGGGGGGGTGGCGCTCTCCCACTCGGTCTCCAAGGGCATCGTGAGCGCGCGCCGGGAGTGGGAGGCACACCGCTTTCTCCAGACCGACGCCGCGTTGAGTCCCGGGAACTCCGGCGGCCCGCTCGTGGGCATTGACGGGAGCGTGCTCGGCATCGTCTCGTGGAAGGTCTCGGGCCAGGGGGTGGAGGGGCTGTCCTTCGGCATCCCGGTCGAGTCGGCGAGCGCCTTCCTCGCCCTCGCCTGGGGCCCCGTCACGGACCTCTCCGCCTGGCGGGCGGACCGCGTGCTCGCGGAGGGGGGCGACCCGCCCCTGATCCCCAGCCGGCCTGCCACCCGCGAGCCGCGCGTGCTCGAGTCCGGCTCGCTGCCCGCTCCGCCGCCCCGATCCCGGCGCGTGCTCGCCCCGCTCGTCACCTGCGGTGCGGGCGGCGCCCTGATCCTCGGCTCCTGGGCCACGGCCCGCGCGGCGGCACCGATCTCGCTGCCCGCGTGGCGGGCCGCCCAGGCGGTCAACACCATGGGCTGGGTGGCCCTCGGCACCGGCGGGCTGTGGTGGGTGGCCGTGGTGGCGGGTCGGCCGGCCCTGCGCGTGGAGTTCTGATGCGCCGCCTCCTCGCCGGTCTCCCTCTCCTCGCCGGCTGCCTCGTCATCGCCGATCCGGAGCCCTACCTGGGCATGCCTGGCCCCGGCGACTCGGGCGGCCCGTGCGACGAGAGCAGCGACTGCCTGGACCCCCAACGGTGCCGCCACGGCGTCTGCGTGCCGCGCTGCGTCGACGAGGACTGCCCCGGCGGGTTCGCCTGCGACGAGTACCTCTACCGGTGCGCCGATCTCTGCCTCGACGAGACCGACTGCCAGGAAGGCTGGTTCTGCTGCGACGGCTCCAAGTGCGATTGGGACGACTGGGGCGAGTGCCTGCCGGACCCGTAGCGCCCCCCGAGGGCACCCCTCCCTACTTGCCAGGGACCAGGCAGGTCTCCTCGAGCTCGCGCCGGCTGGTCTCGGGCAGCCGGGAGAGGATGAGCCCCAGGGCCACGAGCGGAAGCACCGTGCTGGCCGTCAGCGAGGGACCCCAGCCCACATGGTTTGCGGACAGGCCCAGCAGGAACGGGGAGACGATGCCCGCGAGGCGCCCGAGCAGGTTGTTGGACCAGGCGAAGGCGTCGCTCCGGAGATCGGTGGGGAACAGCTCGGTGGTGAACGCATTGAGCACCGGCAGGACGGCGCTCGATCCGAAGATCCCGAGCACGAGGAAGACGGTGAGCGCGATCTTGTCGTGGAGCGAATAGGCGCCGGCGATACCGACGATCGTCACGAGGAAGATGACCGCACCCCCCATGCGGCGACCCACCACGTCGAGGAACTTCCCGGACGCGAACACCAGGGGCAGCGACACCATGGCCGCGATGGACATCGCGAAGCCCACCTCGCGGTCGGTCCAGCCCCGCTCGCCCACCACGAACTCCTTCCAGAAGAGCTGCCCGTTCTGGGTACAGGCGTAGGTGAGCGCCCAGATGAGGGCCATCTGGAGCATCCGGCGGCGGTACGGGGTGCGGAAGATCCTGAGGAGCGGCAGCGGCTCGATGCCCTGCTCGGCCACCTTCTGGAAGCGCACGGTCTCGCGCAGGCGGCGGCGCAGGAAGGCGATCGTGAGGAGCGGGACGGCGCCCACGAAGTAGACGCCGCGCCAGTCGAGGTCGGAGCGGAGCAGCGCGGGCACGATGGCCGCGCAGACGATGGCGCCCAGGCTCCCGCTGGCCTGGATCACGCCGATGACCATGCCCCGGCGGTCGGCCGGGAACTCCTCGGCGGCGTACACCTGGGCCACCGCCCACTCGCCGATCAGGAACAACCGGGCGACCAGCTGGCAGGCCCCGAAGACCCAGACGTTCGGTGCGAGTCCCGTGAGGACGGTGAAGATGGTGTAGCCGACGATGGTGATCGTGAGCACGCGGCGCCGGCCCCAGATGTCGGCCTTGCGCACGAGGAAGTACGCCGCCACGGCCCCGATGTTGATGACCGCCACCAGGGCGCCGCCGCCCCAGGGCGAAAGACCGAACTCCTCCCGGATCCGGGGCAGCACCTGCGCGATGGCGAAGAAGTCGTACCCCTCGAAGAAGGTGGCCACACCCAGGAAGACGAAGAGTGCGATCTGGTAGGGTGTGAGCGGGGTTTTCCTCGCAGGTGCGGCAGGGGGGACGAGTGAGGTCATGGGACTCTCCCAGGCGGTGATACCCCATCGATGGCCAGGACGTGCGACATTCCGTACAGGCCCGTCGGCCGCCCCGGGACCCAGCGGGCCGCGGCCAGCGCACCCCCCACGAAGGCCTCCCGGCTCGAGGCGAGGTGGGCGAGCTGCAGGCGCTCCCCCGGGCCGGCGAAGAGCACCAGGTGGTCGCCCACGACGTCCCCGCCGCGGACGGCGTGGATCCCGATCTCCGCCGACGGCCGGGCACCCACCGCGCCGCTGCGTCCGTGGACCGCCGCGAGGTCCCCGCCCCGGGCCGCCGCCGCGGTGCGGGCGAGCGCAAGGGCGGTGCCGGAGGGGGCGTCGGCCTTGTTGCGGTGGTGGGTCTCGATCACCTCGACGTCCCAGCCGGGCAGGCGCTCGGCGGCGAGGGCCACCAGGCGCTGCAGCACCGCGATGCCCGTCGAGAAGTTGGGGCTGGCCACCACCGGCACCCGCCGCGCGTGGGCCCGGAGGGCGTCGAGGCCCGCGGCGTCGAGACCCGTGGTGCCCACCACCAAGGGCCGGTCCCCCGAGACGGCGAGCAGGCGGAGCGTGCCGGCGGGCAGCGAGAAGTCGAGGAAGACATCCACGGTGTCGGCCACGCCGTTCTCGAGCGTCTCCAGCGGGATGCCCACGGAGGGGAGCCCCGCCACCACCCCCACGTCCACGCCCACGTGGGGGTGGTCGGACCGGTCGGTGGCGACCGTGAGCACGAGATCGTCGGCGCGTAGCACCGCAGCCACGAGGAGCCGGCCCATGCGGCCCGCGGCCCCGTTGATCCCGATCCGGAGCGGCATCAGGGCTCCAGCAGGGCACGGAGGGCGACAGGCACCTCGCCGGCCACGGGGACGAGCGGCAGGCGACACTCGTCGCGGCAGAGCCCGGTCGCGGCCAGCGCGGCCTTGACGGGGATGGGGTTGGTGGTGTGGAAGAGCCAGTCCACGAGCGGCAGCAGGCGCCGGTGGAGGCGGGTGGCCTCCCGGAGGTCCCCCGCGCTCGCGGCCTCCCAGAGGGCCACCGTGGCGCGCGGGGCCACGTTGGAGAGCACGCTGATCACGCCCCGGGCGCCCACCGCCACGAGCGGGAGGAAGAGGGCGTCGTCGCCCGAGAGCACCGGGATCCGGACGCGCGGGAGGAGATCGTTCGCGAAGGCCACGTCGCCGGTGGCCTCCTTCAAGGCCGCCACGCCGGGCAGGGCACACAGCTCCGCGAGGGCCGGAGCGCCGAGCCTGAGACCCGTGCGGCCGGGGATGTGGTACAGGACCAGCGGCAGCCCCGAGGCGGTGCAGGCCCGTACGTGCGCCGAGAGACCGGGGAGCGGAGGCTTGTTGTAGTAGGGCGTGACCACCAGGGCGGCGTCGGCACCCGCCTCTCGTGCGACGCGGCAACGGTGGACCGAGTGGGCGGTGTCGTATGTGCCGCAGCCGGCGACGATCGGCACGCGGCCGGCGGCGACCCGGACGCACGCCTCCACCACCGATCGCCACTCGTCCTCCGTGAGCGTGGGCGCCTCCCCGGTGGTGCCGCACGGAACCAGGCCGTGCACGCCGGCCCGGACCTGTCGCTCGACGAGCGCCTCGAAGGCCGCGAGGTCCACCGCTCCGTCGCGGAACGGAGTCACCAGGGCCGTGATCACGCCCTCGAACGCCATGCACCACCTCCCAGCACGGGCCGGTCAGAACTCGACGGCGCCCATGAGCATCCCGCCCAGGGCCGTCCTGGAGAAGTCGCCACCGAGTTCGGGATCCTCGAACCCGGAGAAGTACTTCCCGGGCACGAAGGCCCCGAGGACGCCCTGGAACCCGACGTGGTCCCAGGGTTCGTACCGGAGCGACAGGTCGACCTCGAGGCCGTAGCCCGAGCGATCCGACTCGCTCTCGGGCAGCTTCGCCGCCCGGGCGGCCAGGAGGGCCACGTCGCCCGTGAGCGTGGGCAGGATGCGGTACCCCAGGTGGGGGCGTACGTAGAGCGCGTTGCGGATGCCCTCGCCCGTCCGCACGGCCCCGTACTCGCGCCCCTGGTTGGTGGCGTTGGCCACCGCGGCCTGGAGCGTGGGCATCGGCTCCTCGAAGAGGAAGAGCGAGACGTTGTGGTCGCGGTCGAAGGCGAAGGTCCGGATGACCTGGTCGTCGGGATCGGCGTCGCCCGTGGCGAGACCGCCCTCCACGCCGCCGAGGAAGCGGTCGAGGTCGACCTCGGCCGCCAGGACGGCGCCGACGGCGGCGATCTGGACGTCGTTGGCGCCGCCCTCCAGGTTGCCGTTGCCGAACGTGCCCACCACCTCGGCATCGATCCGCGCGGGGCCGAGGAGGGCGTGGAACCAGAGGTCGCCGGTGTAGGCGCCGAACTTCTGGCTGGGCTGGAACCGGTAGCGGTTGTAGAAGCCGACGCCGGTGGTCTCGGTCTCGTAGGCCACGGCCAGGTTGGCGGTCTGCATGTCGTCCGGGACGTTGAGGTATCCCTCGGACTGGACGTCCCAGGCGGCCGTGACGTAGACCACGCCCACGCGCGAGGTGAACTGGAGGCGGTCGGCGGTGTCGCCGTACTCGCCGTCGGGTGCGTTCCCGTCGTTGAGCCAGATCCCGGTGCCCCACCGGAGCGGGATCCGGCCGAAGCGGAGCCGCCCGATCCCGGTGTAGACCTCGGCCCAGGCGCGGCCGACGGACAGACCGAGGGGGAGGGCGCCGCCGTCGTCGGCCGTGGGGGACACGACGGTGTCCTCCCAGGCGAGCGAGGTGTCCTCGCCGGTGGCGGGATCGGTCCACGCCTCGGGCTGGACACCCCAGGGGACGAGGTCGAGGAGGTCCACCTGGGCGTGGAGGGCCACGCGGTCCGACAGCACCCAGCGGGGCCGGAGCCTCAAACGCGTGTCCACCCAGGCGGATCGACCCTCGGCCTGGGGGTTCTCGTCGGAGAGGCTGAGCGAGTCGTACAGGAGCCCCCGGGTGCGGAGGTGACCCTCCCACTCGAGATCGGTGGCCCGGGCCGTGGTGACGGCGAGGAGCAGCGGCAGAAGCACGGGACCTCCGGAGGACGGGTGGACCCGGACGGCGGCGTTTCCTATGCCGCGTCCGGGGGGGGGTCAAGAACGCCTCGACCCGCCGTTGACGGCGTGTGGTGGGCGGGGCACCTTGGCCTCCATGCGGGAGCTCCTCAAGCGTGTGTGGCGGGCCTGGAAGCGGGTCACGCTCGCGCTCGTGGCCATCCAGAACCGGATCCTGGTGGGCATCGTCTTCGTGTTCGGGGTGGGGCCCGCGGCGCTCTGGGCACGGCTCGCCCGGCGCTCCCTCCTCGACCGTGCGCCTCCCCCCGACGAGCCGCCCGCCTCCCACTGGATCCCGCTCGAGCCCAAGCCCCCCTCGATGGATGACGCCCAGCGGCCGTTCTAGGCACCTACACGATGGGGTAGATGAACGGCAGCACGGGGCTCGCCTCGGCGAACAGGATGAAGGCCACCATCGCCAGGAGGACGAGGATGACCGGGGTGAGCCACCAGGCCTTGTTGTGGCGCAGGAAGTCGAGGAAGTCGCCGGCCAGGGACGTCCTCCGGACCGGCAGCTCGGGGATCTCGGGTGCGTCGGGGGTCTGGGTCATCGGTTCACCGGGGAGTGGCCCCATCTTGGCGCGCCGGAGCGCCGGTGGCAAGGGACGGGACGCCCGATTGTCCCCGCACCCGCCGTGCGTCAAGAGGTTGCGAAAAGCGTCGGGAACGGACGCCGGAGCCCTCCGGGACAGCAACGATCGGGCGAGATGGTGGCACCTCTCCGCGTGACACCGCGCGACGAGGCGATGCCACCCGCCGAGTCCGCGGCTATCCTGCGGCCCGAAGCCCGTCCGGAGTACGCATGCCCCCGTTCCTCCTGCTGCCCCTCCTGGCCGCGCCGACCTGGGCCGCCAGCCCCGACGCCGACGAGATCGCCCGGAGCGACGCCCTCCTCTCGGCCTTCGACGCCGTCTTCACCCCGGCGGACGTTGGCGAGGTCACCGCGACGACGGGTCGGCCGCTCTGCGTCACGGGCCTGGTCGAGGCCCTGAAGGACGACTGGCACCTGCTCCCGGCCGCCGACCGGCAGCGCGTCACGCACCTGCTGACCCCGTGGAAGGTCGATCTCGCGGACGAGCCCCCGCGCTCGGCCGCCGTCCCCGGCCACGAGGACTCCTGCCACGGCCAGTACGGCGCGTACCAGCTCCTCGGCGAGCACTTCGTGGTGGAGTGGGACTCCACCCGGGTGGCGGAGTACGCCCCGGGCTTCCTCGAGGCCCTCGAGTACGCCTGGGACAAGGAGGTCGAGGAGTACGGCTGGAACATGCCCAACTCCACGCCCGACTACCCGATCCTGGCCTACATCTACGACTATTCGTCGTACGCCGGGGCCTACACCAGCGTGGAGTACTGCTCCGGCTACGGGTACGTGCCCTACATCGTGGCCTACTCGGGGTCCTTCTCCTGGGACGTCTGGGCCGACGACATGGCCGCCCACGAGTTCAACCACGCCATCCAGTTCTCGACCGCCCTGGCCCTCGACTTCTGGTTCTGGGAGTCCACCGCGACCTGGGTGGAGGACGACGTCTACCCCTCCCACAACACGTGGTCCGACTACGTCTCCGCCTACACCGAGCAGCCGTGGATCGCGCAGAACGCCTGGTCCCAGGACGACTACGAGATCTTCTACCACATGTACGGGATGGCGATCTTCAACTTCTACCTCGAGGAGTACGTGGGGGGGCACGAGCTGGTCCGCGACATGTGGAACTGGGCCGGCGATCACTCCTGGGGCTACATGGAGGAGCCGCTCTGGAACGTCGCCGCGGGCATGGGGTACGACTGGGGCGAGTGGATGCGGGGCTTCATGGCGGTGGCTACCGTCATGGACTTCACCGACCGGGCCTACTTCCCCAGCGTCCGCATCCAGGACACGGTCACCGAGCTCCCGTCCTCGGGCACCTCGGTCCCCGCCACTGAGCCCGAGAGCCTGGGCCAGAACTTCGTCGTGTTCGACGACGGCCTCTTCGCCTCCCGCGAGGCCCTCCACGTCACCTTCGACGGCGAGGACGGCGTGCCCTGGTACGTGATCCTGGTGGCCGAGGAGGGACACGCGGTCGGCGAGACCGTGGTGATGGAGGTCGACGACCTCGGCATGGGCGAGGCATGGATCGCGCCGCGGGACGGCGACGTCACGATGGTGGTCTCGCCCTGGGACGACCAGGCGTACGGCAACGAGTACAACTGGAGCCGGACCCCCTCCTACGCCTACACCTGGACCGCCGAGCTGGCGGAGCCGCCGCCGCCCGAGGACACCGGCCCCACCGAGGACACCTCAGACGGCGACACCGACGGCGGCGATTCCGAGGGCGACGGCGACGGCATCGGCCTGCCCTCCTGCGGCTGCGCGGCCGCGCCCGCCTCGAGCCCCCGCGGCGCGTTCGCGGGCCTTCTCCTGGCCGCCGCGGCCCTGCTGCGGCGCCGGCGATCCTG
>JBFYZZ010000045.1:0-42625 GCA_041309225.1 Deltaproteobacteria bacterium
GCCGACTCCGACGCCGACGCGGACACGGACTGGGAGGACACGGGGGGTGCGGGGTCGGAGGACGAGGAGGGGTTTCCGATGCTGACGCCGGCGGCGACGGACGTGTACGTGTTCGTGGCGAACCCGGAGCGGGACACGGTGACGCGGATCACGGTGCCGTCGTTGGAGGTGGTGACGGTGGGTGTGGGGGAGGGTCCTGTGGACGTACAGACGACGTCGGACTACCGGAAGGCGGTGGTGTTCGACGAGGACTCGGACGACGTGGCGATCATCGACGCGCGGACGCTCACGGTGGAGCGGGTGGGGGTACGGCCGTCGTTGAACGCGATGGCGCTGTCGCCGGACGGTCGGTGGGTGGTGGTGTATCGGGACGCGGATCGGGTGGAGTCCGGGGAGGACGATGGGGGTGGGGGTGCGGTGGAGGCATTCAACGAGGTGTCGCTGGTGGACACGGAGACGTACCGGCACTTCTCGATGGTGGTGGGTCAGAATCCGCGGCAGGTGAAGTTCACGGACGAGTCGGACATGGCGCTGGTGGTGTCGGACGCGGAGGTGGCGCTGATCGATCTGACGGTGGCGGAGCCGGTGCCCGAGATGGTGGAGGTGGCGGAGGATCCGCTGGATCCGCGGGTGGCCGAGGAGGTGGTGGTGGCGCCCGGGGGTGCGTATGCGTTCGTGCGGCAGTACGGGGCGGACGACATCGTGTTGCTGGACCTGGGTGCGGCGGAGGTGGAGCGGTTGCCGGTGGGGGGGAACCCGACGGATCTGGACCTGACGCCGGACGGGTCGAAGGCGGTGGTGGTGTGTCGGGGGAGCCGGGAGTTGTGGCTGCTGGACACGGCGGTGCCGCAGGGGCCGGCCCAGGTGCTGTCGCTGCCGGACGAGGTGTTGGGGAGCCTGCTCATGACGCCGGACGGGTCGAAGGGGCTGTTGTACACGACGGCGCTGCTGACGGAGCGGTACGCGGTGTGGGACGTGGCAGCGGGGACGTTCTCGGTGCGGGAGTTCGTGAAGCCGGTGGAGGGGATGACGGTGAGCCCGACGGGGGAGACGCTGCTGGTGTTCCACACGAAGGCGGACGCGGAGGGGTCGGATTCGTCGAGCCCGTACCATGGGCGGTGGGCGCTGACGCTGATGGACCTGGGGGACTTCCGGTCGAAGCCGATGGTGCTGGCGGCGGAGCCGACGGCGTTCGCGCACTCGGACGACGGGGGGAAGGGGTATTTCATCATGGAGGGGGAGCCGTACCTGGTGGTGATGGACTACGGGCCGTCGCTGCAGACGGACGCGCTGGAGCTCAGGAGCCTGCCGGTGCACGTGGGGACGCTGCCGACGACGGCGTGGGCGTACGTGAGCCAGACGCACGAACTGGGGCGGATCTCGTTCTACCAGGCGGAGGACGGGTCGCTGGAGACGATCACGGGGTTCGAACTGAACGGTGAGATCGAGCACTGACCGCGTTTGGGAGCGGGAAGGAGGAGACGATGGGACCGAGGAGCCTGGCGGTGGTGGTGGTGGTGGTGGCGGGGTGCGATCCGTGGGGGAGGCTGCCCTCGGAGGGGTACGTGACGCTGGACGAGCCCTTGTGGGACGACGGGGTGGTGGCGGCCGAGGACGGGGTGTACGTGCGGCTGCCGCGGGCGGGGTCGCTGGTGCGGTTGCTGGAGGGGGGCGAGGCGGAGGAGGTGGATCTGGAGGGGGCGTCGCCGGTGTCCCTGTCGCTGGCGCCGGACGGGCGGACGCTGGTGGTGTTCGACACGTGGCCGGTGTGCGAGGGTGCCGACGAGGCCGGGGTGGAGACGTTCGAGGCGTGCGAGGAGGCAGGGGGCGAGGTGGCGTGGGAGACGGGGCTGGCGCTGGTGCGGGGTGGGGAGCGGGTGAGCGAGGAGCAGGTGCCGGGGTACATGAACCGGCTGGCGTACGCGCCGTACGAGGAGGGGGAGCCGGCGGTGGCGGTGGCGTACCTGGACTATGGGGGGGAGGACATCGACGTGGAGGGGGTGCTGAACCTGACCGAGGTGCTGTTCGTGGACCTCGAGAGCGGAGAGACCTCCAGCCTGAGCGTGGGGTTCTCCGCGAGCGACGTGCTGTTCACCTCGGACGGGGGCGAGGCGGTGGTGCTCTCGCGCTCGCAGGTGGTGGTGGTGGATCTGGCCGCCGAGCCGTACGAGGCCGCCGTGACGTTCCACCTGACGCTCGACGCGGACCAGGAGGTGGACGCCCTGGGGGCCGCACTGACCCCGGACGACCGCTACCTGCTCATGAGCGTGGTGGGCCGGGCGGACCTCTACGTGATGGACCTGGAGGACGAGGCCATCAACATCGTGGACATGGCGGCCGCCCCGGCGGCCATGGTGGTGGACCCCACGGCCGACCGGACGGTCCTGGTGTACGCCAACCGGCCGCAGGCGGACCTGGTGGACCACCGGGTCTTCGACGTGGAGACGGTCGCGCTCGACGAGCCGTGCACCGCCCTGGTGGCGGCCGGGGGCGGGCGGGTCCTGGCCTACAACGACCGCGCGGCCACCCACGACGTCTACCGGCTGGACGCCTCCACCGGCGACGTCGAGGAGTACCGCGTGCCCAACCCCGTGACCGACCTCCAGGTCACCCCGGACGGCGCCTTCGCCGTCGCCCTCCAGCGCGACGAGTGGACCGGCTCCGGCTCCTCCATCGACGCCTACTACGACCAGCACTGGGTCGCGACCCTCCTCGACCTCGTCAACGACGACCAGGTGGACCTCGTGCTCGGCAGCGAGCCGGTGGGCCTCGCCTTCACCGAGGGCGACTCGGGCTCCCCCTACGCCCTCCTCCTCCTCGCCGGCCTCGACGCCCTCGTCAAGCTCGACCTCTGGACCGCGCGCGACACCCAGATCGACCTGCCCGCCCCCGCCACCGGCATCGGCGCCACCGCCGACGGCCGCTTCTGGATCACCCACGACCGTGCCCTCGGCCTCCTGACCCTGCTCGACCCCGAGGACGACTCCATGTCCCAGACCTCCGGCTTTGCCGACCTGGGCCTCCTCCCCGACGACTCCCTCCCCCGCACCGAGGAGTAGCCGCCATGCGCCCCGCTCCCCTCGCCCTCCTCCTCCTCGCGCTGCCCGCCCCCGCCCTCGCCGCCGACCGCGAGGTCAGCCTCGAGCTCGGCTCCATCGCCTCCTCCGACCCCCAGTGGGACCTCTTCTCCGATTCCCCACGCCTCCCCACCCAGGGCCTCCGCATCGGCTGGCCCGTCCACGACCGCGTCGCCCTCGTCGCGGCCTGGCACCGCGGCGCCCAGGGCTCCACCCTCGGCGGCGAGGGCACCGGCCAGTCCGACTTCGTCGCCGCCTTCTCCGCCCACTCCCTCGCCCTCGGCGCCAAAGCCGACCTCGAACTCACCCCCTGGTTCGTCCCCTTCGCCACCCTCCAGGCCCTCGGCCTCCTCGGCACCGTCCGCCTCGACGACGACCCCGACGACGACCACAACCCCAACCAGCTCTCCCACTCGGCCTTCGCACCCGGCGCCCTCGCCGCCGCAGGCCTCGAGCTCCGCCTCCCCCTCCACCACGACGCCTTCGCCGCCGCCACCTCCCTCGACCTCGGCTACGCCCTCCTCGGCCCCCTCCACTACGACACCCTCGGCCCCCTCCACCTCGGCGGCTTCACCCTCCACTGGGGCGTCGGCGCCAGGTTCTGAGCCCCGCCGGCCGCGACGTGCCTCCGGCCCTCCGGGGCCGACGCTCCGACCGGCCCTCCGGGCCTCCCCTTCGGCAGCGAGGTGTCACCGGCCCTGGCGGGCCGCCGCTCCGACCGGCCCTGGCGGGCCGGCGTGGGGGCGGCCCTGGCGGGCCCGCGGCCTGCTTGCGGTCGGGCCTCCGGTCGCCGCGATGATGAGCGGAATCGAGGTCCGGGGCGCGCTCGCGAGCGGACCGGTCCGCTCATGGATCGCTGCGCCCGGAGCCCTCCCCGCCGGCCGCGACGTGCCTCCGGCCCTCCGGGGCCGACGCTCCGACCGGCCCTCCGGCCCTCCGGGCCGACGGGACGCTCGATCCCCCCGGCCGGCCTCCACCCCGAGTCGGATGCGCCCAGGGGACCGCAGGGGCCGTCCTCACGACTGCGATGTCGGAGGGCAGGAGACCCCCCCGGACGAGCCTGTCAAGCGCCGGCTCCCCCGTTAGGGGGGGCGAGATGCAGGCCATTACCGTGGACCTGGGACTGATGATCGCCTTCGGGGCGACCTCCTCTCTCCACTGCACGACCATGTGCGGCCCCCTGATCGCGGTGGCGTCGGCCCCTCTGGTGGGCGATGGCACGCGGATCGGCCGGCTGGCCGGCTGGCAGGGCGCCTACCACCTGGGCCGGGGCATCGCCTACACGCTCATCGGGGCTCTCCTGGGCCTGCTCGGCACGGCCATCACGGCGCTCTTCGCCGCCCGCCAGCTCGGAGGCCTCCTCCAGGTGGCCGTGGGCCTCGGGCTCGTCGGGCTCGGCATCTGGCAGCTCCGGAAGGGCGGTGTCGCAGGCTCCACCGGCGGCCCGATCGGGCGTGCGCTCGGGCGCCTCGTCACGAGCGGCCACGCCCGCGGGCTCTTCGGGCTGGGCCTCCTCACCGGGCTCCTGCCGTGCGGTGTCCTGTACGCGGCGTTCGCCCGGGCCGTGGCGGCCGGATCCGCCCTCGAGGGCGCCCTCCTCCTCCTCGCCTTCTGGGCCGGCACGGTGCCGCTGCTGGCCGCCGTGGGGCTCGCCTCGGGCTCGCTCGTGCGGATCGCGGGCCGCCTGGCGCCGGTCCTCCTGTTCCTCGCCATGACCGCCACCGGAGGGTGGTTGTCCTGGAAGGGAGCGCGCAATCTCGGCCTGTTCGACGTGCCGCCGGCCACGAACCCCCACCATGGGGCGGAAGCCCCCCCATGACCGAAAGCGGGCCCAGCCCGCGGATGGACCCCACATGACGGCTCGAACCCCCGTCACCCTCGACCGGCGGACCTTCCTCGAGGTGCTGGGCGTCACGGGCGCCTCCACGCTCGTCGCCTGCAACGGCGCACCCCGGGAGGTGCTGCACGCCTACCTGAGGCCTTTGCGGGAGGTCACACCCGGCGTGGCCACCTGGTACGCCACCGTGTGCCGCGCCTGTCCGGCCGGCTGCGGCCTGCTGGTCCGCACCCGCGAGGCCCGCCCCGTCAAGTGCGAGGGCAATCCCCTCCACCCCGTCAACCGGGGTCGGCTCTGCGCGCGGGGCCAGGCCGTCGTACAGGGGCTCTACGGTGCCCAGCGCATCCAGCGGCCGCTGGTGCGCCGTGCGGGCTCCCTCGAGCCCGCCAGCTGGGAGACGGCGCTCGAGGCCGCGGCCGGGCCGCTGCGATCCGCGGCCTCCGTCGCCCTCCTCACCGGTCTCGAAAGCGGTTCCTTCGACGACCTCCTCGCCGACCTCGTCCCCACGCCGGGCACCCCGTGCCTGGCCGGCGCCGAGCGGCTCGCGTGGGAGCCGCTGGTCCCCCGGGCGCTCGGCGCGGCCTCGGCCCTCCTCTTCGGGCGCGACGAGATCCCCGCGTTCGACCTCTCCCCCGCCGACCACGTCCTGTCCCTGGGCGCCGACCTCCTCGACACCTTCCTCTCGCCGGTGCGCTTCGCCGCCCAGTGGGCCGATCGCCACGGCTGGGGCCCAGAGGGCCGTCGGCTCGTCCTCGAGTACGCGGGGCCCCGGCGCAACCTCACGGCCACCGCGGCGGACGCCTGGCACCGCATGTCCGCGTCCCGGATCTCCGAGGTGGCCGCCATGATCCTGGGGGGTCTCCTCGAGAAGCGGCGCGGCGCGCTCCCCGCCGAGGTCCTGCCCCTCGTGGACGAGGCCGCGGCCCGCGTGGGCGCCCGTGCGCCCGACGCCGAGACCGCACCCCTGGTGGAGCGCCTTCACCGCGCCGCGGCCCCGCTGGTCCTGTTCGGGGGGCAGGAGGTGGCCGGTGCCGACGCCACCGCCGTCCACGCGGCCGTGCTCCTCACCGACCTCCTGCTCGGGGCGATCGGGACGCGCGTACGGTACGGCACGGGCCACGCCCTCTCCCGGACCGCGCCGGCGGCGCGCGTCCTCGACGTCGTCGATCGTGCTGCGTCCGGCGCCCTCGACGTGCTCCTGGTCCACGGGGCGAACCCCGCCCGCACCCTGCCCGGCCCGGACCGCGTGGGGAGCCTGCAACGGGCGAAACACCTGGTGGTGCTGGCCTCCGAGATGGACCGCACCGCCGCCGCCGCCCACGTGGTTCTGCCCGTCCACCACCCCCTCGAGTCCTGGGGGGACTTCGACGTGGACGACGCCACCTCGGGCCTCCTGCAGCCCACCCGCTCCCCCCTGTACGACTCCCGGCATGCGGGCGACGTGCTCCTCGAACTGGCGCGCCGCAGCGGCGCCACCCCGCGGTTCGCGACCTACCGGGAGTACGTGGTGGCCCGCTGGACGGCCCGGGCCGGCGATCTGCGCCTCGCCCTCGGCCAGGGCGGCCGGTTCGTGGAACCCGCCCCCCCCGCCGCGGTGACCCTCCTCCCCGCACGCCTCGCCGAGCTGCCCACCGTCGCGCCCCCCCCGACCGCGGGCTCCGGGGCGGTGCTGGTGGTGGCGACCTCGGCCCTCCATCACGACGGTCGCGGTTCCCTGCGGCCCTGGCTCATGGAGACCCCGGATCCCCTCTCCCAGACCTGCTGGACCCCGCCGATCGAGCTCGCGGAGGACGTGGGCGGCTCCCTCGGCGTGCGCACGGGCGACGAGGTGTCCCTGGAGGGCGCGGGCGGGGAGGGACGCGCGACCGCCTGGATCTCCCCCGACCTGGCCCCCGGCCACGCAGCCCTGCGGATGGGTGCGAAGGACGCCCCCGTCCTCGCGCTCCTGCCCGGGGCCGTGGACCCCACGTCCGGCGACCTGGTCCTCGCGGGGGCCCGCATCACGCTCCGGCGCCACGGGGCCGGCACGCTCACCACGGTCTCGGGCGGATCCGAAGCCGAAGGCCGCTTCCTCTGCCCGGGCGTGGAGGCGTCGGAGGCCCGCTCGGGCCTGTGGCCCGTCCTCACCCGGCACGGCGAGATCCGGCCCGGCCCGGAGGGGCACGAGGAGGGCGGGCACGGTGAGGGCCACGGGGTCGCGCCGGTCCCCCTCCCGACTCCGCTCGACGACGTGGCGGCCGAGGGCAGCCGGCCCGCCGACAACATGTACGTCCTGGCCGGGCATCCCGACCACCGGTGGGGCCTCGTCGTGGACCTCGATCGCTGCACCGGTTGCGGCGCCTGCGTGGTCGCCTGCTACGCGGAGAACAACGTCACCGTGGTGGGCGCCGAGCAGGTCCGCAAGGGCCGGGAGCAGGCATGGATCCGGATCGAGACCCACGTCGCGGAGGAGCACGGCCACCGCCGCGTGCGCTTCCTCCCGGTGATGTGCCAGCAGTGCGCGCAGGCACCCTGCGAGAGCGTCTGCCCGGTATTCGCCTCGTACCACACCCCCGACGGCCTCAACGGCCAGGTCTACAACCGCTGCATCGGCACGCGGTACTGCGCCAACAACTGCCCCTACAAGGTGCGTCGGTTCAACTACTTCGACTGGGAGCGACGCCCGCCCGGCAACCAGCAGCTCAACCCGGACGTCACGGTCCGGACCCGTGGCATCATGGAGAAGTGCACCTTCTGCATCCAGCGGATCCGGGAGGTCACCCAACGCGCGGCGGCCGAGGGCCGGCCGGTGCGGGAGGGGGAGATCGTGCCTGCCTGCGTCCAGACGTGCCCCACCGGTGCGCTCGCCTTCGGGGACTGGAAGAAGGCCGACGCCGCCATCGTGGCGCTGGCGCGGGACCCGCGCGGGTACCGGCTCCTCGACTGGATGCTCAACACGAAGCCCGGTGTGGTCTACCTGCGCCGGGTCCACTCCGAGCCGGAGGAGGGGTAGATGAGCCACGACCCCGCGGCCCGGGCCGAGGCCCTCGGCACCTTCTCCTACGAGCGCATCCACCGCGACGTCCTCGCGACCGTCGGTCTCCCCGGCCGGGGCTACACGGCGCTGCTCGTCGCCTGCCTGCTGCTCGTGGCGCTCGGCGGCACCTGCTGGGCGATCCTCGTGCTCGAGGGCATGGGCCTGACGAACCTCAACAACCCCGTGGGGTGGGGCGCCCTCATCACCACCTTCGTGTTCTGGGTCGGCATCGGGCACGCCGGCACACTCATCTCCGCCATCCTCTTCCTGCTCCGCGCACCCTGGCGGACGGCCATCTTCCGGGCAGCCGAGGCGTCCACCATCTTCGCGGTGGCCACGGCCGGCCTCTTCCCGTTCATCCACCTGGGCCGGCTCTGGGTCGCCTACTACATCATGCCGTACCCCAACGGCCGGGAGCTCTGGCCCAACTTCCGCTCCCCGCTCGTGTGGGACGTGCTCGCCATCTCCACCTACTTCACCGTGAGCCTGGTCTTCTTCACGGTGGGTCTGATCCCGGACATCGCGGCCATCCGTGATCGCACGCGCCACCCGGTGGCGAGGTTCGCGTGGACGCTGCTCTCCTTCGGTTGGATGGGCTCGATCCGACAGTGGAAGCACTACATGGGCGCCTACGTGCTCTTCGCGGGGCTGGCCACGCCGCTGGTCATCTCGGTCCACTCGGTGGTGTCGTGGGACTTCGCGATGAGCGTCGTGCCCGGCTGGCACACCACGATCTTCGCGCCCTACTTCGTGGCGGGCGCCATCCTCTCGGGCCTGGCGATGGTGCTCACCATCCTCATCCCGGTCCGGCGAGTCTTCCGCGTCGAGCACATCATCCGGATGTACCACCTCGAGGCCATGGCCAAGCTCCTCCTCTTCACCTCGCTGATCGTCGGGTACGCCTATGGGGTGGAGTTCTTCGTGGTTTGGTACGCCGGGAATCCGTTCGAACTGGAGGTCTTCCGGTTCCGGCCCACGGGAGAGTACGCGCCGGTCTTCTGGGGGATGGTCACCTGCAACGTGCTCATCCCGAGCCTGTTCTTCCTCAGGCGGGTCCGCACGAGCCTGCTCGGGCTCTTCCTGGTGTCCATCGCCGTCAACTTCGGAATGTGGTTCGAGCGGTTCAACATCATCGCCACGTCCCTCTCCCGCGAGTTCCTGCCGCACACGTGGGGCTCCTACTGGCCCAGCCCCGTCGAGTGGGGCATCCTGGCGGGTTCCTTCGGCTGGTTCTTCCTGCTCTTCCTCACGTTCGTCAAGATCCTGCCCTCCATCTCGGTGGCGGAGGTCAAGGAGTCCATGCCCCACCCGGTGAAGGGAGGTGCGGCATGAGCGCCCGCCTCGGCGTGCTGGGCCACTTCGCCCACGTGGACGCGCTCGTCGCCGCGGCCCGGGCGCTCGGCGACCGCGGCCTCGAGATCGGCGAGGTCTACTCGCCCGTGCCCGTGGAGGAGGTCGTCCACGTGGTCCGTCCCGGCCGGTCCCCGGTCCGGTTCGTCACCTTCGTGGGGGGCGCGACCGGGCTCGTGGCGGGCCTCTCGCTCGCCGTGCTCACCACCTCGGTATGGGATCTCGTGGTGGGCGGGAAGCCGCTCTACGGCATCCCGCCCTACATGGTGCCCGGGTTCGAGCTCACGATCCTCCTCGGCGCCCTGTGCACCCTGCTCGGCCTGCTCGTCTTCTCCCGGCTCCCGGCCCGACGGTTCCCGGCCCCGGCCTGGCGCCCTGCGTTCGGGGTGGATCGGTTCGGCCTCTGGGTGCGTGGCCCGGCTGCCCGCCTGGACGAAGCGCGTGCCCTCCTGCTCGAGGCCGGCGCCCTCGAGGTCGAGGACGTGGGCGGGGAGGCCTCATGAGCCCCACCCTCCTGGATCGGGTCCTGGCCGCGTCCCCGGCGGCGCCCTCCGGCCGCACGCGCCTCGCCGCCGCCGTCCTGGGGCTCGGGGCCCTCGCCGGCCTCGCGATCGCGGCCGCGGCTGGCGGCGCACCTGCCCTGTGGGCCGCGCTGGTCAGCGCCACCGTGCTGGTGATCGGTCTCGCCGCGGCCGGGGGGGTGCTCTCGGCCATCTTCGAGCTCACGGGGGCGAAGTGGGGCCGGGGGTACCGCCGCATCGCCGAGGCCGGTGCGGCCCTCATGCCGCTCGGCCTCCTGGGCCTGGCGGTCCTGCTCGCCACGGGCCACGCCTGGCTCCCCTGGGTCCACGCCGATCACCTCGCGGGCGGGCGTCCCCACTGGCTCGTGCGCCCCTTCTGGGATGGCCGCGTGCTCGGCGCGGTCCTGCTGGCCTACGCGGTCCTGCTGCGCTTCCTCTGGTGGTCCTGGCGCCGCGACTTCTGCGTGGCCGGCGTACCCGGCCGCTTCGGGGGCTGGCTGGGGCGTCGCCTCGCCCGCGGGATCGCGGATCCCGCGCTCGAGGCGATCCGGTGCGGGCGGCGCCTCGCCGTGCTCGCGCCCGTGGTGGCCATCGTCTACGCGCTCGCGTTCTCGCTGCTCGGCTTCGACCTCGTCATGGCGCTCGATCCCGTGTGGTTCTCCACCCTCTTCGGAGCCTGGTACTTCTTCGGGCACCTGTTCGCCGGGCTCGCCCTGGTGGCCGTCGCCTCGCTGGCGCTCAGGCGCGAGCGCGGCGCGCTCGACGCGTTCGTCGGGGGCGCACGGCAACGTGACCTCGCCACCCTCCTCTTCGCGTTCACCCTCGTCCACACGGACTTCTTCTGGTCCCAGTACCTGACCATCTGGTACGGCAACCTCCCCGAGGAAACCGCCTGGGTCATCCGCCGCACGGTCGATCCCGATCAGCCCTGGCACCGCCTGGGGTACCCCACGCTCGTGGCCTTCTTCGGGCTGCCCTTCGTGGCACTCCTCTTCCGCAGGGTGAAGGACGCCCGTCCTCTCCTCGGCACGGTCGCCGTGGTGGTGGTGGCCGGCGTGTTCCTCGCGCGGTTCGTGGAGGTGGCCCCGGCGATCATGCACGGGGACACCGCGCCGTCCGCGATGCTGGGCGCACTGGCCGGCGCGGCGCTGGTCCTCCTCGGCTACCTCGGTGCGGGCTGGCTCGCGGTCCGGAGCCTGCTCGCCCAGGTGCCGATCCTGCCGATCGGCGATCCCGTCTTCGCCGCCGAGCACGACACGGGGGAGGCCGCATGAGCCCGCACGACACCCCCCGCAGGCTGCGAGGCGGCGCCTGGGGTCCCGTCCTCGTCGTCCTCCTCGGCCTCGCCGCCGTCGGCACCTTCACGGCCTGGAGCACGTGGCCCTCCCGCCGCAGGGCCTACGGTTCGGAGCTGCCCTTCGACCGCGCGATGTTCTCGGCCGGCGTGGAGCAGCCCATCGCGTTCTCCCACCGCCTGCACGTCACCGACAAGCAGATCGACTGCCGGTACTGCCACACCGCCGTGGACCGCTCCCCACACGCCGGGCTGCCCCCCGCCGAGACCTGCCTCGGCTGCCACGAGCACATCATCCCCCAGCACGCCGAGATCGCGACGCTCAAGGGGTTCTGGCTCCGCGGCGAGGAGGTGCCCTGGGTGCGGGTGTACCACAACCCCGACCACGTCGCCTTCCCGCACTTCCGGCACGTGGGAAAGGGCGTGGAGTGCCGGGAGTGCCACGGTGACCTCGAGCGGGTGGATCGCCTGCGCAAGGTCACCTTCTACATGGGCTTCTGTCTCGAATGCCACGCCGCCCGGAACGCGCCGCGCACCTGCACGGCCTGCCACCAGTGACGCGGGAACCCCCATGACCCGACTCCTGCACCTCCTGCTGCCCGACGAACCGGGCAGCGCCACGCGGCGCTTCTTCCTGACGAGCGCCGCCTGGGCCTCCATCGGCCTCCTGTACGGGCTCCTCACGGCCGGGACGATGGTGGCGCCGGACCTCCTCCCCACGTTCGCCCAGTTCTCCTTCGGCCGGATGCGCCCCACCCACGTGAACCTCGTGATCTTCGGATTCCTCCTGCCCGCCTACTTCGGCGGGTTCCTGTGGGTGGTCCCCGCCGTGTGCCGCGTCCCCCTGATCTCGGAGCGGCTCGCCAACTTCGCCGTGTGGTTCTGGAACCTCGTCTGCGTGGGCATCCTGTACACCATGCTCCACGGCGTCACCCAGGGCCGCGAGTATGCCGAGCTGCCGTGGGTTCTCGATGTCGCCATCCTGATCGCGGTGGCGGTGCTCATCCTGCTCGTGTTCGGCACCATCGCCCGCCGGCAGGAGAAGCTCCTCTACGTCAGCGCCTGGTACGTGGCCGGCGGCCTCGCCTGGACCTTCTTCGTCTACGCCATGGGCAACGTGGTCTGGGAACCGTCCACCGGATCCTGGACCGGCATCAACGACCAGATCCTGCTCTGGTTCTACGGGCACAACGTGGTGGGGCTCGTGGTCACGCCGCAGGCCATCGCCCTGGCCTACTACGTGATCCCCCGCGCCACGCGGAGCCCGCTGTGGAGCCACACCCTCTCGCTCTTCGGGTTCTGGGCGCTCATCGTGATGTACACGCACACCGGTACGCACCACCTGCTCCAGGCCCCGGTGCCCCAGTGGCTCAAGGTCATCTCGGTCATCAACTCGGTCGCGCTCGTGATCCCGGTCTTCGCGTTCCTGACCAACGTGTGGCTGCCCCTCAAGGGGCGGTTCGACCGTCTTTTCGACGACGTCGGAGCCCGCTTCGTGTTCGCCGGCACCCTCTGGTACATGATCACGTGCCTGCAGGGCCCGTTCCAGTCCCTGCCCGCCGTGCAGTCCATCACGCACTTCACCCAGTGGGTGGTGGCCCACGCGCACATCGCGCTCCTCGGGTTCGCCGGGTCCATCGCCGTGGGGGCCTCCTACTTCCTGCTCCCGCTCGCGGGGCGCCCCCTGTGGTCGCGTCGCCTCGCGGACATCCACTTCTGGCTCCACATCGTCGGGACGGTGGCGATGTTCCTCTCGCTCACCTTCGCCGGGCTCATCCAGGGCGAGGGCTGGTTCAACGGCGAGGATCCCTACCGGATCCTGCCCCAGCTGCAGCGGTACTACGTGGTGCGCGGCATCGCCGGCGTGCTCCTCCTGACCGGCGGGGTCCTCTGGGTGGTCAACATCGCGAAGACCGTGCTCATCCGCCCGGCCGGCCGGAGGGTCGCCGTGCCCGTGCCCGTGGCGGCCCGGAGCGAGGTGGCGCCATGATCCACATGGACGGCCGCGTCATCGGCATCGGGACCACCGCCCTGCTCGTGGCCATCTTCGTGGCCGTGGTGGTGGTGCCCGGATGGACCAACCCCGACCACGACGTGCCCTCCTCCAACGTCGTGGATCGGACCCCGCTCGAGGAGCGGGGCCGCGATCTCTACCTCTCGTACGGGTGCCAGTACTGCCACACCCAGTACGTCCGCAAGTACGACTGGGGGCCCACGGCCGAGCGCATCGCCCAGGCGGGCGACTACGCCGGCGAGACGGCACCCCAGCTCGGCTCCAACCGCAACGGCCCCGACCTCTCCCAGGCCGGCGGCATCCATACCGACGACTGGCACCGGGCCCACTTCCACAATCCGCGCTGGGTCCGCCCCGAGTCCTTCATGCCCGCGTTCGACCGGCTCGCCCCCGAGGACGCCGACGCGCTCGTGGCCTACGTCCAGAGCCTCGGGGGGAAGATGGCCCGGGCCCGCGTGGAGCGCCAGTGGACCTGGCGCCGGCAGGCCCTCGCGGCCTACGAGGCAGGCGTGGACGAGAACATCGCCTGGCTCCACGCGCACGTGCCCGCCGGGTGGCTGGAGGTGCCGAGCCCCTACCCCCTGACCGAGGCCACCTTCGAGCGCGGCGCCGTCATCTACCAGCGGGCGTGCCTGGGCTGCCACGGGCCCGTGGGCGACGGCCAGGGCCCCGCGGTGGCGTTCGTCTACCCGCCGCCCCTCAACTTCACCACGCTCCACCGGGCGGGCCTCGAGGGCGGGGCCACCGGCGGCATGCTGTACTACCAGATCATGAACGGCATCACGGGCACCGCGATGCCGTACTTCAAGCACGAGCTCGAGAGCGAGAAGATCTGGGACGTGGGCAACTGGGTGGCCCGGCAGTTCATCGGGGTGGTGGACATGAACACGGAGCCGCGCGGCATCGACGCGGCCTACGAGCCCCCCGACGACCACGCGCTCCCGCCCGTTCCACCGGCCCTGGGAGGACCCTGACCATGTTCGTCCCCATGTGGCTCTGCTACCTCGTCACCGGCACCGCGATGGCCGTCCTCGTGCTGGCCTGGGCGCTCCGCACCCGGCAGTTCGAGGATCAGGACCGCGCCCGGTTCCTTCCGCTGGCGGGGCTCACCCCCGCCGAGCTGGCCGCGCCCCCGCCGGATCCCGCCCGGGTCCGGCCCATCCGCCTCGCCTTCCTGCTGGCCCTCGTCCTCGGGCTCGGCACCGTGGCCGCCTCCGCGGTCGTCATCCTCCGAGCGGCGGGGTGACCCGTGCCTCCCTACGACATCCTCGCCACCCAGCGGTTCTTTCTCCTCTACGGCATCGGGATCGTGGTGGTGCTCGCCATCGTGCTGGCCCGCCTCTCCGGCACGCACGGGTTCACCTTCGAGAAGCGCTCCGACCGCGAGCTCGAGGACGACGTCCACGAGTTCGGCGGCGACGTCTCCGAAAACCGGCGCCCGGTGCCGTGGCTCATCTGGCTCGTGTTCGTCGGCTACTTCGCCTGGGCTGCGCTCTACGTCGTGTGGAGCGGCGGCCACCCCGTGTAGGAGTCCCCATGGACCTCTCGCCCGAAGCGCTCCGAAAGGGATACCGCAACGCCTGGTTCCTGCTGGCCCTGGGGTTCGTGTACGTGGGCGCCGCCCTCGCCTTCGCGATCCTCCTCAACGGACACCCGCCGCCCGTGACCTGGGATTTCGGGGGGACGCCCTTCGTCCCCGCCGCCTCGCCCCAGGCCGAGGGGTACTTCCTGCCCGTGCCCGGCGCTCCCGCCGCGCCGGCCTCCGCCGGAGGCGTCCCGTGACCCTCCCCCGCACCGCGGTCCTCCTGGCCCTCTCGGCGGCCGGCTGCGGCCGCGTGGACTGGTTCCCGCCCGAGCGCTGGATGCGCGCGGCCTTCAACGGCTGGGACATGTGGGCCGGTGCGGCGGTCCAGACCCACGAGACCCCCATGCCCGCCGTGCCCGAGGGCACGGTCCCGTTCCAGGGCACCGCCTCAGCCGCGAACGGCTTCGGTACGTACGAGGATGCACGGGCCGCGTTCGATGCGCTCCCCCCTGCCGACCGCGACCGGTGGGGCGACCTCGCCGAGGCCCGGGCCCTCTTGGGTGCCCAGGCCTACGCCCGGTACTGCGACCACTGCCACGGGCCCCACGGCGACGGCCGGACCATCGTGGGCGAGTCCTTCTCGCCTCGCCTACCCGACCTTCGCGATCCGGCGATCGGGGCCAGGGACGACGCCACGCTCTACGAGAGCGTGCGGGGCGGGGGGCGCCTCATGATCCCGCTCGCCGACACGCTCTCGCCGCTCGACACACTGCTGGCCATCCACCACCTCCGCGGCCTGGCCGGTGCACCCTCCGTGCCCTTCTTCGCCCCGAAGGACACCGAGCCCCTCGAGTAGCGGCCGGTGACCGTCCCCTGCCGCCTGTGCGGGCGCCCGGTGGCCGGGGCGGACGGACGTGCGGGCGACGTCTTCTGCTGCGACGGCTGCGCGCGCGTCTTCGACGTCCTCTCCCACCTCGATCCCGAGGCGGGGACCGCCTACCTGGAGGCCGCCCGGCGGCTGGGGGTGATCCCCGGCGAGCCCGAGGCAGGCGCACCCGACCTGCCCGCCGATCCCGTCGCGCTCCGGGACGAGCGCTTCCGGATGGACGGGCTCGCCTGCCCCTCCTGCGCCTGGGTGGCGGAGCAGGTGCTGGCGGCCCAGCCGGGCGTGGCCTCCGCGTCCGTGGACTTCCTCACCGGCACCGGCACGGTGCGGTACGACCTGCGCGTCGCCAGCGCCGACCGCCTCACTGCGGCGCTCGATCGCCTCGGGTACCGCATGGGCCCGGTGGAGGACGAGGCCGGGGTGACGGCGTCCCGGCGGCTCACCGTGGCGTTCGTGCTGGCCGCCGTCCTGACCATGAACCTCATGTCCCTCTCGGCCGTCCGCTACGCGCGCGACCTGGGGTGGCTCTCGGAGGTGCCGGTCTTCCTCCCCTGGCTGGAGCTGGGGCTCTGCCTGCCGGTGTTCGCCGTCGGGTGGGTGCCCGCCGTGAGGCGCGCCGCCGCGGCGCTCCGGCGGGGTCGGGCCACCATGGACCTCCTGGTGGCGCTCTCCGCCGGGGCGGCGTTCGCCCTCTCGTGCGCCGCGCTCGTGACCGGCCGCGACGACATCTACTTCGAGACCGCCGCCGGGCTGGTGACCATCGCCCTCCTGTCCCGCGCGGTGGAGGCTCGCCTGCGGGATCGGGCCTTCCGCCGGACGGCGCTCCTGCTGCGGATGGACGTGGCGCGGGTGCGGGTCCCGGGCGAGGGGCCTCGGGAGGCCTGGCGCCCGGTCGCCGAGGTGCGGCCGGGCGACGTCGTTCTCGTGGATCCGGGGGAGATCGTACCCTTCGACGGGGAGGTGCTGGAGGGGCAGGTGCGCGTGAGCGAGGCCGTACTCACCGGCGAGCCCGCGCCGCTCCTCCGTACGGCCGGCGATCCGGTCCCCGCCGGCGCCCGCGTCGAGGAGGGCCGACTCCGGCTCGGGGTGCGACGGCCCTTCGCCGAGACCGGGCTCGCGCGCGTGACCGCGGCGCTCCGGGAGACCCTGGCGCGTGGCGAGGGCCGCCTGCGCGCCGCCGACCGGGTGGCCGCGGCCTTCGTGCCCGCCGTGCTCGCGGTCGCGGGCGGGGCCTGGGCCGTCCGGTGGGCGATGTACGGCGCTCCGTACGCGTGGTCGCCCGAAGGCTGGTTCCCGTCGGTGGCGGTGCTGGCCGTGGCCTGCCCGTGCGCCTTCTCGCTGGCGGGGGTGGCGGCGCTCACCGCGGTCACCGGGGCCTGCCTGGACCGGGGTCTCCTCGTCCGCGATCCGGCCGGGCTGGAGGTCATCCCCCGGGTCCGGAGCGTGGTGTTCGACAAGACCGGCACCCTCTCGGAGGGTCGGATCGCGGTGGATCGGGTCGCCTGGCTCGGCCCGGAGCGACCCGACCTCCTCCCGCACGTGCTGGCGGCCGAGCACGGCGCGGGTCACCCGGTGGCCGCGGCGCTGCGGGCCTTCCTCCACGAGCGAGGCGTTCCGGATTTCCCGCCGGAGGCGGAGATCGAGGATCTCCCCGGTCTCGGCCGACGCATGGCCCTGGAGGGGCGCTCGTTCGCGGTCGGCGCCGCGGGCCTCTTCGTCGCCCCCCGCGAACCGGAGGGGACGCCGCCGGGCGCGACGCTGGCCTGGTTCGGCCTCGACGGCGAGGCGGCGGGCTGCTTCGTGCTGGCCGATCCCGTGCGCCCCGATGCCGCGACGACCGTCGCGGCGTTGAAGTCGAGGGGCCTTCGGGTGGACGTGCTTTCCGGCGATCGGCCCGAGGCCACCGCGACCGTGGCCCGGGCCATCGGGGCCGACGCGGCCGAGGGCGGCGCGACCCTGGAGGTCAAGGTGGCCCGGATCCGGGCCCGGGAGGCGGCCGGGGACCGGATCCTCTACGTGGGCGACGGCACCAACGACGCCCTGGCCATGGCGGAGGCCACCGCCTCGCTGGCCGTCGCCGGATCCACCGACGAGGCCCTGGCGGCCGCAGACGTCGTGGCGCTCCACGGCCGCCTCGACGCGGTGCCGGCCGCGGTGGACGCCGCCCGGCGTCTGACCCGGACCGTGAGGGGCAACTACGCCTGGGCAGCCACCTTCAACCTGATCTTCGTGCCGGTGGCGGCCACCGGGGCGCTGCGGCCTCTGGTGGCCATGCTCCTGATGCTCCTCTCGTCGCTGGGCGTGCTGGCGAACTCGCTCCGGGCGGCGCGGAGGGCGTGATCACCCCTCCGGGTGCCGCTCCACCACGCAGGTGCCGAGCACGAGGGCGTCCATCTCCGAGCGGAGGTAGCAGTCCACCGCGTCGGACGGCGTGCAGACGATGGGCTCGTTGTTGTCGTTGAACGAGGTGTTGATCACCATCGGGACGCCCGTGAGGTCGCGGAAGGCGGCGATGAGCGCGTGATAGAGCGGCTCCTCCCCGGCCCGGACGGTCTGGAGCCGGGTGGTGCCGTTGACATGGACCGCGGCCGGGATCCGCTCCCCGAATCCGGGCCGGACCCGCGCCACCTGGAGCATGTAGGGCGATGCCCGATCGAACTCGAGGAAGGTGCCGACCTCCTCCATGAGCACGCTGACCCCGTAGGGCCGGAACGGCTCCCGGTGCTTCACCCGCGCATTGAGCACGTCCTTCATGTCCGGTACGCGGGGGTCGGCCAGGATGCTGCGATGGCCCAGGGCCCGGGGTCCGAACTCCATGCGGCCCTGGAACCAGCCCACGATGCGGCCGCGGGCGATCCACCCGGCCACGAGCGCCGGGAGATCCGCCTCGGGCACCTCCCGGAAGGCCACCTCCCGGCTCCGGAGGGCCCGCCGGACGGCCTCGATCCCGTAGGCCGGCCCGAGGCAGGCGGTGGCCATGGGGGGCCCCCGCCGGCCGGTCACGGCGTGGTGGAGGGCCAGCGCCGCCCCCAGCGAGCCGCCGGCGTCTCCGGCCGCAGGCTGGATGAAGAGCTCGGAGAAGGGCGTCTCCTCCGCGATCCGGCTCGTGGCCGTGATGTTCAGGCAGCACCCGCCCGCGAGGCAGAGCCGAGATCCCGGGACCCGGCCGTGCAGGTGGCGGGCCGTGCGCAGCAGGGCCTCTTCCAGGAAGCGCTGGAGCGAGGCCGCTACGTCCTGGTGGAGGGCGGTGATCTCGGATCCCGGCGCTCGGGGCGGGCCGAAGGTCTCCACGAAGCGCCGGCCGTACATCCGCTCGCCCTCGACGATGCCGAAGAAGGCGGGATCGAGGTGGAACGAGCCGTCCCGCCGGAGGTGGCAGAACTCGGTGAACTGCTCGAGGAACCTCGGCTCTCCGTAATCGGCCAGGGCCATGACCTTGCCCTCCCCCCGGAGGGGCTCGAAGCCCAGCCACGTGGTGACCGCGGTGTAGAGCAGACCCAGGGAGTCGGGGAACCGGATCTCCTCGAGCAGTCGGATCCCTCCGGCATCGCCCTGCCCGAGCGTGGTCGTGGCCCACTCGCCCACGCCGTCGGCCACCAGCACCGCGGCCTCCTCGAAAGGCGACGCCAGGAAGGCGCTGGCGGCGTGGGCCTCGTGGTGCTCCACGAAGTGGACGTCCCCCCGGAACCCGTGATCGTGCCGGAGAGTGAGCGGGAGCACGAGCCGATCCCGGAGCCAGGGCGGAAGGGTGGCCCGGAAGATGGGGAGGGACGAGGGCCAGGCCCGCAGGTGGGAGAGGATCACCCGCTCGAACTTGAGGAACGGCTTCTCGTAGAAGGCCACCGCATCGACGTCGTCGAGCGTGAGATCCGCGAGCTGGAGGCAGGCGTTGAGCGCGCCGATGGGGAAGTCGGAGGAGGTCTTGCGGCGGTTGAACCGCTCCTCGTGGGCAGCGGCCACGATCGCCCCGTCCCGCACCAGGGCGGCGGACGCGTCGTGGTAGTAGCAGGCCAGCCCGAGGACGTTCACGTCAGATGCCGGCGTACAGGAAGGAGACCACCGCGGCCGGCCCCAGCGTGTAGACGAGGAAGGTGATGAGCGCGAGCGACACGAGGATCGGGGCCAGGAACCACAGCCTGTTGCGCCAGAGGAGGTGCGCGGTCTCCCGGAGGACGAGGATGAACTTGCGCATGGCGAGGTCCTAGGACTGGCGGCGGGAGGCCGCGGGGTCGAACGTGCGGGGCTCCACCGCCCGCCAGAACGACGGGGAGTCGAGTGCGGGGCCCGACAGGAGGTGCCGATGGAAGAGCCAGGCCCAGAGGCGCACCGTCCCGAACCCGGCGATGTAGAGGACGACGAGGAGGATCTGGACGGCGGCAGCCTGAACCCGGCGGCCCGCGGCGCGCGCCCGCTCGACGAGGCGGCGGAGCGGCGCGATCACCCGTGCCCCCTCGTCACTCCGCAGCCTCGGAGGCGGCCTCGGGCTGGCCGCCTAGCGGGGCGAGGCCGCTGCGGCTGAACACGAACCAGAGACCCAGCGGCAGCATCACGAGGCAGCCCCACTGGGCCGGCGTGAGCCCGGCGTACCGGGCATCGATGTCGGCGTGACGCAGGAAGTCCAGGCCGAACCGGACGGGTGCGTAGAGGGTGCAGAGCCATCCGACGTAGAAGCCCGGGAAGCGGGGCTTCCGGTTCAGCCAGAGGAAGAGGCCGAGGAGGGAGAAGGCGAACAGCGCCTCGTAGAAGCCCAGGTTGTGGCAGGCCACCAGGGGATCGCCCCCGGGGCACATGCCGGGGAACCCGAGCCAGAAGTCGGTGACGGACCCCGGGTGGTCCTGGGCCACGGTGCAGCCGAGCCGGCCGAGTCCCCAGCCCAGGGTGAGGCCATAGGCGATGGCGTCGGCGTAAGGCCAGAACGGGAGACGATGGCGCTTGAGGAAGAGCCACACCACCAGCGCGCAGGCCACGAACCCGCCGAACGAGGAGAGCCCCTGCCAGACCTTGAGGAACTCGATGGGGTTCCGGAAGTACTCCTCGGGATCGTACAGGAGGGCATGGCCGAGGTGGCCGCCCACGAACACGCCTGCGACCAGCCATCCCAGGAGCCGGTTGATGACCTCGGGGTCGAAGCCGTCGCGGCGCGCCTTGCGTTGCGCCAGCCAGGAGCCGGCCAGGAAGCCCACGGCGACCAGGATTCCGAACCCATGGATGGGCACTCCGTCGGTGCCCGGAATGGGGATCAGGAACTTGATGGGCTCGAAGTAGGGGACGACAGGATGCATGGAGCCGCTCCGGGGCGGGCGTCCTAGCGCACTCCCTCCCGTGCGGCCAGCCGCCCGGCAGGTGCTCCCGCCCTCCGGTTCTGCTATGATGACGCCGCCGACGGAGGCAAGACGACCATGTTCCCGGCATCGCTCCTCATCCTGGCGCTCCTTCTCACGGCGTGCGACGACGGTGACGACACCGGACCGGCCGTGACGGAGCCACCCGGCGTCCTCGACGTGGACGTCAGTGTCCTCGACTTCGGGAGCCTCGATCCGGGCACCAGCGAGAGCCACGACGTCACGATCTCCAACCTCGGAGAGGGCAACCTCGAGATCTGGGACGTTCGGTTCCGACACGATGGGGTCCGGGCGCACTGGTCCCTCGACGACGCCAGCCCCGGCACCCTGGAACCCGGCCAGTCCCGCACGGTCGACGTCTCCTTCGAGCCCCGGGCCGTCGGCGAGCTGCCGGCCGAGCTGGTGATCCTCTCGGACGATCCCACCTCGCCCGAACGGGCGGTCACCCTCCTCGGCGAGTGCTGGGGCTCCCCCCAGATCGGCATCTCCAGGACCACCGTCGACTTCGGCGAGGTCACCATCGGGACCTCGAGCGAGGAGGACCTCTGGTTCGCCAACTGGGGCACCGGCAACCTCACCCTGCTGGACGTCGGCCTCGGCAACCCCGACGATACCACCTTCACGCTGCTCGTGGACCCGAGTGGCCTCGTGTTGGCGCCGGGCGCCGAGAACGGCCTCGCCGTGCTCCGGTTCACGCCGGTCTACAACGGCTCGTGGTACGGCTCGCTCTTCGTGGATTCCGACGATCCCATCACCCCGGAGATCCAGGTCACGCTCGTCGGCCGGGGCGTGACGCCGTAGGCGAGGCTGCGCCGCGACCGCCACGGCTGACAGGCCTCCGGGGCGGCCAAGGGAGCTGAATGGCCATCATCCACTTCGCACGCCGAGAGGTCGAGGCCCGGATCGTGTACTGGGGCCCGGCGTTCTGTGGGAAGACGACCAACCTCCGCTCCCTGTTCCACACCATGCCGCCCACGCAGCGTGGCGATCTCGTGACCCTCGACACCGAGGGTGAGCGCACGCTGCTGTTCGACTACCTGCCCATCACCTGGGGATCGATCGCGGGCTTCAGCGGGCGGATCCGCGTGCTCGGCGTCCCGGGGCAGGCCCTCTACCGGGACACGCGGCGGCTCCTCCTGCAGGGCGCCGACGGGGTGGTGATGGTGGTGGACTCCCACCCCGACCGCCTCGACGTGGCCGTGGAGAGCCTGTACGAGTTGGAACTCGACCTCGCGGACCTGGGCCGCTCGCTCGTCGACATGCCCTTCGTCCTCCAGTACAACAAGCGTGACCTGCCCTCGGCGCTGCCCCTGCCGACGCTCCAGAACACGTTGAACCGTCGCGGGTTTCCCTCGTTCCCTTCCATCGCCATCGACGGGACGGGTGTCCACGAGACGTTCGAGGCCATCGCCACGGCCGTGTCCGAGCGAGTGGGCCGGGAACTCACGACCGGCCTGTCCCAGGCCACGGTCCGGGGCGCCACCGAGGGCGAGGCACCAGCCAGCGACGTGGAGGAGGTGCAGACCCGGATTGCCGAGATCCGTGGGGTCCGGCCCGCCGAGGAGGCGGCCATCGCGGCGGCCTCCCAGCCGATCCCCACCCCGCTGGCCACCCCCGTGGAGGTAGCGCCCGGCGACGACGGGAGCCCCGGGTTCCACGTGGGTCCGGCCTACGATGCCGCCCTCGCCTTCAAGCCGAGTTCGGCCACCCGTTCGCTCCTCGAACCCGGGGACGTGGTCTCCCAGGAGACCACGCTCGAGGCCGAGCCGGACTCCTCCGAGATGGCCAGCCTGCCCCCCGAGGAGTACCTGGCCGAGGACCCGGGCCCCACCGGCTGGACCCTCCCCCCCTCCGAGGCGAGCGCCCTCGACACGGCCTGGGATCGGCTCGAGGCCTCCCTCCAGACCTCAGCGGCCCTGCGCCAGCCCCTGCCACCGGTCACGGAGGATCTCAAGGACATCCTCGACGCGCCGCTCACCACCGAGATGCTGGCCGATGTGTGGAAGGCGGCGGGGGACGAGGAGCAGCCGGAGGCATGGGACACGCCGACCGCGGTCTCGCCCGCGGACCGCCCTCCTCCCGGGGCCCCGGACACCCCTCCGAGGCCCCGGCCACCGCCCGCCGCGGATCGGGTGCCACCCCCCCGATCCGACGACCCCTGGTCCTCCCGGCCGCCCGGGGCCCCGACCCGGCCGTCGCGCTCGAGGGCCCGCCCGCCCCAGGAGCCCGCCGACCGCGACGCCCGGGGTCCGGAGTCCGAGCACGCCATCGACGCCCTGTCCGCCGACGCGGGACCCATCCCGCGGGAGCCCGGGGCCATGGTGTCGCTCCCCTTCCTCCCGCGCTCGCTCCAGGGCCGCCGCGTGGTCCGGATCCTCGGCACCCAGGTGACGGTGGAGGGCCACGCCACCATCGACCTCCTGCTCGCGCCCTGGGTTCCCGGGCCCCCCCGTCGCATCCGCCTCCGTCTCATGGCCGTGCCCCGGGAGCCGGTCCGCTCCGAACCCGAACCCCCGAGCGTCGGCTACATCGCGTTCCTCCTGCTGCTCGGCTTCCTGCTGGGGCTCGTCGTCGGCTGGCAGTTCCTTGGGTGACCGGTCGGTCGGCGGTGCCCGCTGGAGCGTGGCCACGCCCGACCCCGGCGCCGCACAGACCGTGGCCCAGGCGCTCGGCCTGCCTCGCCTCGTGGCGGACTGCCTGGTCGCCCGGGATCTCGGAGATCCGACCTCTGCCGCACGCTTCCTCGCGCCATCCCTGAACGATCTCGAGGACCCGGCCTCGCTGGACGGCATGGAGGCGGCGGTGGCGCGGATCCGTGCCTCAGTGGCCCGAGGCGAGCGGATCCGGCTGGTCACCGACTACGACGTGGACGGCACCACCTCCTCCCTCATCCTGGGCGCCGCCCTGGAGGCGCTGGGGGCGGGGGCCCGGGTGGACCGGGCCATCCCCGACCGCTTTGCGGACGGCTACGGATTTTCCGAGGAGGCCGCCCGCCAGGCCGTGGCGGACGGCGTCCGCCTCGTCGTCGCCGCCGACGTGGGCATCCGGGACCACGCGGCGGTGGCCGCCCTGCGCGCCGGCGGCACCGACGTCGTGGTGTGCGATCACCACCTCCCGGGGGAGGATGGCCCGCCGCCCGGGGTAGCGGCGCTGCTCTGCCCCGTGCTTCCGGAATCCGGATACGCCAACCGGTCGCTCGCGGCGTGCGGCATCAGCCTGCAGCTGGCCCGGGCCCTCCTCGCCGGCCATCCGCGGCGCCACGACCTGGTCCGGTCCCTCCTGAAGCTCGCCGCCATCGGCACCGTGGCCGACGTCGTGGACCTGTCCGTCCCGGAGAACCGGGCCATCGTGGCCCTGGGGCTCGAGGCCCTCTCCTCGGGGAGCCACGCCCCGGGCCTCCAGGCCCTGCTCGCTGTCTCGGGCTGTTCGGGCCGGCGCATCAGCGCCCAGGACCTCGCCTTTCGCGTCGGCCCGCGGATCAACGCCGCCGGCCGCATCGAGCACGCCGAGTTGGCGGTCCGGCTCCTCGCCGAGCGCGACCCGGCTCGCGCCCGCGAGCTGGCCGCCGCCCTCGACGCGCTCAACGGGCGGCGCCAGGCGATCCAGGAGCGCCTGGTCCGGACCGTCCTGGAGGAGGGCCCGCCGATCGCGGCCGACCGGCTCTTTCCCGTGTTCGCGGGGCCGGAGGCGGATGGCTGGCACCGGGGCGTGGTGGGCATCGTGGCGGGCCGCGTCCGCGAGGCGCTCCGCCGCCCGGTCGCGGTCGCCGGCATCCGGGACGGCCTGGCCGTCGCCTCCGTCCGGTCGGTTCCCGCGGTCCACGCGGTCCGGGCCCTCGACGCCGTCGCTCCGCTCCTCGTGCGCCACGGCGGCCACGCCCTGGCGGCGGGCTTCTCGGTCCGCGTGGAGGACGTTCCGGCCCTGGAGGCCGCGCTCTCCGCCTGGGTGGCCGACCACGTCCCTGCGGATGCCCTGGTGCCGGTGCTGCATGCCGACGCCACGGTCCCGGCCGCGTGGCTCGACACCGCCACCGCCGAGGCGCTGTCCGCGCTGGAACCGCACGGGAGCGGGAATCCCCGTCCCCGGCTCCTGGTCCAGGGCGTGCGGCTCGATCGCTGGCGCCTCTCCAAGGGACGACACCTCTTCTTCCGCCTGGGCGGCGCCGAGGCCGCCTGGTGGGGCGGCGCGGTCCACCTCCCGGCGGTGGAGGGCCGGACGATCGACCTGCTGGGGACCCTGGGGCTGGACACCTGGCTGGGGCGCACGACCTGCCGCTTCACCGTGGAGGACGCCCGGCTCGCCTAGGCCGGATGTCTCCCGGTTCCAGGGGTGGATCGGCTCGGTCGGGGGGCGTTCACCGAGGTTTCGGGCCCGGAACGCGTCACGGCACCTCGGGCGGGCCCGTCCGGCCGGCCTCGAGCGCCTCCCGGAGGCCCTCCCGCGCGAACCCGTCCGGGCCTCCGCCCGGCAGGGCGTGGGCGCAGGTCACGGGCAGGCTGCCCAGCGTCTCCCAAGACACGAACCGCGCCCGGACCCGCAGGTCGAGCGGGGGGAGCCGGAGGTCGAGGACGCCGGGGCGCCACGCCCCCTCGGCGCGGGCCCATCCCTCCCACGCGGCCTCGAGGAGGTCCGCGCCGGCGGTGTCCCGCACGGCCAGGGTGGCGAGCCGGCCTCGGGTGTCCCGGGTGAGGGCGGCGACGCGCCCGTCGGACAGGGGAACCCCGCCGTCCGCGGCGCCGTCCCCGGCCGGCGCGAGGCCGAGGAGGAGCGCGAGCACACCGTCGAGCCCGAGGGCCCCGCCGGTGGCGGTGCGGATCGCGGCCTCGGGATCCGCCTCGACGAGCAGGCGGCGCTTTCCGGGAAGCAGCACGGAGGCGCCCGCCCGGTCGGTGCACGCCTCGGCCACGGGCCCACCCAGGGGGCCCCGGACCTGCAGGAAGAGCGCGTCCGGCCGCCGGAGGACGAGCGCGGCCGGCACGGTGGCCGCCAGGCCCCAGCGAGGCGCCTGGATCGTGAGGGAGAGGCTCGCCTTCCAGGCGAACGATCCCCGCTCCGCCTCCGTCGCCTCGGGCCGGTGCGCGGCACAGCCGGCCAGGCCGGCCGCCACCAGGAGCACGAACGGTGCCCAGGGCGTCACGGCCCGGCCTCGTCGAGGCGCCGGAGGGCCCGGTGGGCCTCCAGGAGGTCGGGATCCCGGCGCAGCGCTTCCTCGAGCGCACGCCTCGCTCCCTCGGGATCTCCCTGGTCGGCCGCGATCCGCCCCTCGGTCATCCGGAGCCACGCGCTGTGCGGGTCGAGGAGCCGGGCCACGGCGATCTCCGTCCGCGCCCGGGCCAGGTCGCCCACCAGCCATGCGCGGACACCCAGCGCGTAGTGCAGCCGGGCGGCCGCCGGTGGATCGGCCGGGGCGGATGCCGCAATCGAGGACCGAGGCGGAGGCACGATCCCATGGCACCCCCCTCCGCAGCCCAGGAGGAGGCACACCAGGACCAGGGCCCGCCGCACCGTCACACCTCGCGCCGCCAGAGCCGCGGGGCGGCCCTTCGGATGGGATCCACCGCCACCCACGCGCACAGCGCCACCACGGCGAGGAGACCGACCACCACGCCGGTCACCTCCCACGGCACGAGTGAGCGGCCCCGGGCCTCGGCTCGGAGCCACAGCCAGACGGGGCCGGCCTCGAGGAGGAGCACGACGGCGGTGAGCAGCAGGGCGAGCAGCATGAACAGCACCCCGGAGGGACCGGTGGCGATCCGCGCTGCGTTGTCCGCCTTGAAGTTCGGGTAGACCGCGCCGAGCGCGACCCCGATCCCGCTCATCCCGAAGGCCAGGACCAGCGCGGTGCCGGCGCCGACCGCCGTGATGAACGGGCCGGCGCCCAGGATCAGGCTGGACGCGACGGTGAGCGCCTCGCCCACCAGGAGCATGGGCACCAGCCCGGGCAGGCTCTTGGCCCAGAGGAACACGAGCGGCTTCACCGGGGAGGAGCGGGTCACCCAGAACGCGCGTCCCTCGGTGCTCACGGCGGCGAACTGGAAGCGGATGGCGACGCCTGCCATCACGAACGCGGCCATGCCCAGGTTGAGGAACGCGAGGGAGCGACGGATGGTGAAGGCCCAGACGCCGTGGAACTGCTCCATCGGGATGGACCGGACCGAGAACAGGTAGATGCCCACCAGGCTGGCGAGCAGGAACACCTGGCTCCACTGCGCGGGATCGCGGAAGAAGGTGCGGAGGTCCTTGGTCACGAAGGGGCGGAGGATCCCGGGCACCAGCCGCTCGGCCAGGCCCACGAGGAGGCGGAGCCAGGAGGATCCCGCCCCCCGGGCCGCCTGGGCTTCCTGCGCCCGGGCCCAGCCCCCCGTGTAGAGGCGGGTCACCACCCAGCGGGTGACCCCCGCCACCGCCACGGCCCCGGCCAGGAGGAGCCCCAGGGACGTCCAGGGCAGGGGCCGATCCTGCAGCGCGGCGATGAGGATGTCGGAGATCCAGCGCGGGGGGAACAACAGCGGCACGGGGGCCTGGACATCGGCCACGTAGGCGGCCAGCGAGTCGAACGCCTGGGCGTCCATGAACCGCTCGGGCCGGAGGATGCGGATCATCACGAACAGCGACACGACGAGGAGCAGGCCGGCCAGGGCCATCAGCTCCCGCGTGCGACGGGCCGGGAAGACGTTCACGAGCACCGCGGCCACCAGCGCACCGAGGCTGCCCGGGAAGAGGACGAACGCGGGGATCACCACGAGGAGGAGCGCGTAGTACACGGGCCCCGCGTGGTAGACCATGCCGTAGGCCAGGAACGCGGGGAGGCCGAAGAGGGCCATCATCGTGGACGACTGGAGGAGCGACTCCGCCAGCCGGGCGTAGTGGAACCGGGAGCGGCGCACCGGCAGGGAGAGGAGGAGCTCGAGGTCGCCCGAGAGGAAGAACGTGGAGAGCGCGGTGATCACGTTCGAGAACACGAGCATCACGAAGAGGCTGACGAGCAGGACCTCGAGCAGCTTCCGCGTGAGGAGCGGGCCGAACACCTCCACGGCGTAGAATCCCCGGACCACGAACCAGAGGAGCCAGAGAAGGGCCGCCCAGAACAGCAGGCCCGCGAGTGCGAAGAGGGCGTAGACCGTTCGGGTCCGGGCATCGGCCGAGCGGATCCCGTTGCGGAGCGCGAGCACGCGTGGCCGGAGCAGCCAGGCGACGCCGGCCTCGGTGCGGCGGGCCCCGGCGGGCGGGGCGCGCTGCCCCCCGAACGCCGGGCCCGAGACCTGGGCAGGGGCTAGGGGGGGGGCTCCCACGGCCCGGCCTGCTTCTTCTCGGAGATCTCGATCGTCCGTCGGACGTAGGCCCTGAGCAGCTTGTTCCGCTGGGCACCGCCCACGAGCACGCGAAGATCCTCGTAGAGGGCCGGGTCGGTGGCCAGCAGGCCCGCGGTGCCGCGGCCCGCCTGGATGTCCTCGGCGATCGCCCTCAAGGCCGCGGAGGTGGAGCGGAGGTCGGCCACCATGGTGGCGTTGTCGGGATCGTAGAGCAGGGCGTAGGCCAGCGTGCCCTCCTTGTGGAGATCCTCGGTGATCGCCTGGAGCGCGGCGGCCACCTCGGTGAGCCGCCGGGCGAACTCCTCGCCCTGCTCGTCGTAGATGAGGGCATGGGCGAGCCCCCGGCCCTCCTCGATTTCATGCGTCATCCGGGCCAGGCCCTCGCTGGTGGCCTCCAGGTTGGTCACCGAGCGGCGGACGGACCGGGCGAGGGAGGGATCGTAGAGGAGCTCGTGGAGCAGCCCGCTTCCCTCCTGGACCTCGGCGATCATGCCCTCGAGGGTGGCCATGGTGCGCGAGAGGCTGGCCCGGGCGGTCTCCTGGTCCTCGCCGAGCAGCAGGTTGACCTTGCGTGCGATGCCCGCGGTGTTGTCGAGGATCTCGGTGGCCCGGCCGGCATAGGCCACGATGTCGAGCGCCTCGTTGGTCTGGATCCAGTCGCCCGGGACCAGGAGCTCCTGGTCGGGGGATCCGATGGAGACCGAGATGTACTTGTCGCCGAGGACGCCCTCGGTCTGGATGGAGGCCACCGAGTCCTTCCGGATGCGGGTCCGATAGCGTTCCATGAGGTTGAACTGGACGAACACGCGCTTCTCGGAGGGGTCGTCGGAGAAGCGGATGCGCGTGACCTCGCCGACGTCGATGCCGGCCAGGCGGACGACCGCACCCTCGCGCAGGCCCGAGATGTCCTGGTAGGAGGCGTTCAGGCGGTACCGATCCGCCAGGAGGTCGGTGCTCCCGCCCAGCAGGAACATCGCGAAGCCGATCAACGCCAGGATCGCGACGACGGTGATCCCGACCTTGAGCTCCTGGGCGAGGTTGCGTTCCATGTGCCGCGCTCCCGTGCGGGACGGCCTCCATCTCCTCCTCCCTATCACCGGCTCGCGCCGTCCGCTTCGGTCTTCGCCGGTCCGCCGCGATAGGAGCCCCCGATCCCCCCGGCCCCGGAGGCCCCACGTGCGCGCCCGCATGCTCCTGCTCCCCGCGCTCCTCCTCGCGCCCTCCTGCTCGCCCGCGTTCTCCGAGAAGACGGCCATCGACGCCGTCATGAAGGCCTTCCTGGAGGCGGATCCCCCGGGGAGGTCCGGCGTGGAGCTCCTGGGCCGGTCCGTGTGGTTGAGAGGGGACATGTTCGACGTGACCTGCCTTCAGGAGAAGGACCTCGCCTTCCACGACACCGAGGACGGCCGCCCCGACGCGCTGCGGGGCGCCCAGCGCATCTCGCCGACCTACCAGGCCCAGCGCTTCGTCACCGCGTCCACGGAGAAGGGCTGGTGCGTGTTCCTCGGCGAGACCCCCACCCTCACGATCACCAACGCGCGGCGCGACCACGGCACCTGGCGCCTCTCGGCGGTCTACGGCATGGAGTCGCCCACGCCCTGGTTCGAGTGCCTCGACGGCACGGTCCTCCAGCGCTCCATCCAGGTCGGATCGACCGACGGGGAGCCCAGCATCCTGGGATCCGTCGCGCTCTTCGACGACGCGTGCCCCACCCCCATGCCCGGCGGCGAGGTGCGGACGGGCCGGCCCCGACCCACCGCCGGGCCTCCGGCCCCGCCCTCGCGGGAGGCGGTGCGGGCCCTGCTCCAGGCCTTCGACGATGCCCTGGCCGCGAGGGATCACGCGAAGGCCATGACCCTCGTGTCGTGCGTCAACCCCTTCGAGAAGGAGCCCTGGGGCGCCTGCTCGATGGCGGAGATCCTCCGCCTCGCCCCCCTTCCGGGGAGCCGGCCCGAGAACCCCGCCGACGGGCCTCCCTGGCTGGAGTACGCGATGGACGACGTCGGCGCCTTCGGCGCCGTCGTGCCCGACGCCCGCGATCGCACGATGTTCCACGTGCGGATGCAGAGCCGGCGCGGGTCCCGATCCCTGGCCGTGCAGTGGGTGGACGGCGCGTGGAGGCTGATCGGCGTGGTGGGGGCCAAGGCCGAGGACATCACCACCATGCGGATCGTCTACGACCTCGACCGCCCGGAGAAGCGCGCCATCTTCGAGCGCCGCCTGCAGGGGGAGCTCATCGACGAGAAGGGGTGGCCGATCGACCCCGGGTCTCAGTAGGGTCCCCGGGCGGGCCGGTCACCGGGTCCGCCTCCATCACTCCCCGACCGCCCGCCACGAACTCGCGCACCCAGTCGAGGGGGGAGGTCAGGGTCTCCTCGGGCCGGCCGGTGAACCCGACCCGCCGCGCCCACACCATGGCGAAGCGGTCACCCACCGTGAAGGCCGAGTCCATGTCGTGGGTGACGACGATGCTGGTGACCCCGAGCCGCGCCTGGAGCGAACGGATGAGCCCGTTGATGCGCCGCACGTTCAGGGGATCCAGGCCCGTGGTGGGCTCGTCGTAGAGGATCACGTCCGGCTGGACGGCGATGGCGCGGGCCAGGCCCACGCGCTTGCGCATGCCACCCGAGAGGGCGGAAGGCAGCAGGCGCTCCACCCCCGGCAGGCCCACCATGCCCAGCACCTCCTCCACGCGGGCACGGACGACGGCGGGATCCCGCACGCCGTGCTCCAGCAGCGGGTAGGCGATGTTCTCCTCCACGGTCATGGAGTCGAAGAGCGCGCCGCCCTGGAAGAGCATGGCGATCCGGCGCCGGAGCCCCGTCAGCGCATCCTGGGAGAGGGTGGTGACCTCCTGGCCGAACGCCACGATGCTCCCGGCGTCCACGCGGAGCAGGCCCAGGAGCAGCTTGAGCAGCACGCTCTTGCCCATGCCCGATCCGCCCAGCACGACGAGCGTCTCGCCGGGCACCACGTCGAGGTCGAGACCGTCGAAGACGACGTTGCGGCCGAAGGCCTTCCGGACGCCCCGGAAGCGGATGATGGGTTCGACGGGTTCGCCCACGGATCACCCGTAGATGGCGAGGAAGAGGTTGGTGAGGATGTAGTCGGACACCAGGATGGAGATGGACACGACCACCACGGTGACGGTGGTGTTGCGGCCCACGCCCGCGGTGCCACCCACGGTCCGGAGCCCCAGGTAGCAGCCCACGATCCCCACGATGTACCCGAAGAACAACGACTTCCCGAGGCCGTGCAGGAGGTCCACCGTCCCGATGGTGTCGAGGAGCTGGTTGAGGAAGAAGCGCCAGGTGATCCCCACCTCCTGCATGGTGATGATCATGCCGCCCAGGATGCCCACCAGGTCGGACACCATGGTGAGGAGGGGCAGGGCGATCACGCAGGCCAGCACCCGCGGCAGGACGAGGCGCTTCACGGGATCGGCGCCGAGTGCACGGATCGCGTCCACCTGCTCGGTCACGGCCATGGAGCCGATCTCGGCGGTGATCCCGGATCCCACGCGCCCGCCCACCATGAGTGCCGTGAGCACCGGCCCGAGTTCGCGCACGATGCCGAGGCTGACGAGCTTCCCGGTGTACAGGCTCGCCCCGTAGGGCTCCAGCCCCACCGCGAACTGGAGGGCCATGACCATGCCCGTGAAGATGGCCGTGAGCAGGGTGATGGATGTGCTCCCGATCCCCAGGAGGTCGATCTGCTCGACCAGGGCCCGGATCTCGAAGGGCCGGCGGAACAGGGTGCGCAGGACCTGGCCCGTGAGCACCGCCACGCCGCCCAGGTGTCCCATGAACCGGACCGTTTCCAGCTCGGCCAGGCGATCGCGCCAGGGCACCCGGCTCACGGCGTCCCCTGGTGGAACCCCTCGATCACCTCCCAGAGGGCCGGGAGGGCGGCCTCGAAGGCGTCGGGGTGGGCGATGAGCACGAAGTCGTACGTGCAGGCGTCCTTCTTCACGACGACGGCCCCCACCTGGATCGGGACGCCGTCCAGGGTGCCCCGGCGCGCGCGGTAGAGCGCGCCCCGGCCGGCCACCGGGAGCTTGCGCTCGTCCACGTCCTGCCTGTCCGCGATGCCCGAGAGCAGGCGGTTGACGAGCACGTGGAGCGGGGCGTCCTCGAAGCGGGTCCCGCAGTTGCTGTCGGTGTAGATCGAGGCCTTCAGGGAGGCGTTCCACCACGCGCGGTCCGCCCCGCCGGGCTGCGCTGCCGTCCAGGCCGGGTCCCCGGGCGTGCCCGTTCGGTAGCGCCCCTCGAGGGCCTGGGCGACCCGGGCCTGCCGGGCAGCGCAGCCCGCGAGGGCCAGGGCGACCAGGACCGCACGGGTCACGAGGCCTCCCGCGACGGAGCATCCCCCACGATCTTCAGGAACACGGACTCCATGTCACCGCCTGCGGCGCGGGCTGTGAGCTCGTCCACGGTGCCGAGCGCCACGATCCGTCCGTGGGTGATGATGGCGATCCGGTCGCATACCTCCTCGGCGACGTCGAGGGAGTGGGTGGACAGGAAGACGGTGCGACCCTCGGCGCCGAGGTGTCGGAAGACGTCCTTGACGTGCCTCGCACCCCGGGGGTCGAGGCCCACCATGGGCTCGTCCACGACGAGCACCCGGGGCTCGTGCAGGAGCGTGGCGCACAGGACGAGGCGCTGCTTCATGCCGTGGGAGTAGCCCTCGATGAGGGCGTCCTCGAACCCCTCGAGCTCGTACTGCTCCAGGAGCGCACGGCCCCGGCGGTCGGCGTCCGCCCGGTCGAGGCCATAGATGCCGCCCACGAACTCGAGGAACTCGCGTCCGGTCAGCTTCTCGTGGAGGTAGGGGCGATCCGGGATGTAGCCGATACGGCGCCGCGCCTCCTCGGGCTCGGCGAGGAGGTCCACCCCGTCGATCCAGACGCGCCCCGCGGTGGGGGGGAGGACCCCCGCGAGGAGGCGGATCGTGGTGGTCTTCCCGGCACCGTTGGGCCCCAGGAAGCCGAAGACCTCCCCGGACCGGACGTGGAGATCCAGGGGGTGGAGGGCCTGGAACCGGCCGTATCGCTTCTCGAGTCGTTCCGTGCGGATCAAGGTGCCTCCCCGGAGGGACCTCGGTGAACCCGGGAACCGTGGAGGGGCAGGTTAGCACGCCGCGCGGTCGTCCCCCACGGATTCACCCACCGCTCCATCTCACCGGAAGGCGAGGTGCCTACCCGGGGACCGCGAGGCGGATGCGCCCCATGAGACCGACGATCTCCACCTGCCGGTCGAGGTCGCCCTCCACCAGCTTGAGGTGGGTGGCGTCGGCGGGGAACTGGCCCAGCGTGGGGTCCACCGGCACCCAGGCCGGTTCGCCCCCCAGGTGCACCTCGGGCCATGCATGGTAGTAGAAGGCCGGTTCCCCGGAGATCCGATCGGTGTACACGAGGCCGGCGGCGATGCGTGCCGGCACGCCGGCCGCGCGGGCCAGCGAAACGTACAGGGCGGTGTGCTCGTTGCAGTCGCCCTGCAGGCGCCGGAGCACCTCGAGCCCGTTGGGCACGCCCGCCACGGGGCGCTTCTCCACGTTGGCGTGGACCCAGTCCACGAGCCGCCGGGCCGCCTCCCGGCGGCTGGTCGCCCCCCGGGTCACCTCGTCGGCCCTGGCCCGGATCTCCTCGTGCCCCGACGGGAGGAGGAACGTGGGGGAGAGGGACTCGTCGAGCGCCGGGTCGCCCGTCGGGACCGCGAGCAGGGGCAGGGCCGGGATCTCCTGCGCGAGCGGCACGCGGAGGTGCACCACGCGGCCCTCCACGTCCTGGAGCGGGGGTTCGTCGGGGATGCGGGCCGGGTCCACCCCGGACACCTCGAGATCGAGCGTCACGGCGCCGTCCGCCCCGGGGATGGGCGCGTCGAGCGGGACCGAGGCGATGGCGATCAGGTCCACCGCGGGCTGGCTGCCCACCAGGGCCTCGGCCTCCTCGCGGGTCATGCGGACGAGCGAGAGCCCGAGGCTCCCCTCCTCGCGCAGCACCTCGCCCGCGGGGGTCACGAGGCGACGGGTCTCGATCTCCCCGACGCGCATGTCGAGCCAGTAGGCCTCCTCCGCCGTGCCGGGGACCAGCTCCACGCCGGACACCGTGACCTGCATCCGGTCCTGGGACAGGGTGACCGGGTCGAACCAGGGCAGCTCGAAACGGTCGCCGACCGCGAGGGTGCGCCCCTCGAGGGCCGTGCCCAGCGACAGCGAGATGAGCGGCGGCTCCGCCATGGGCACGTCGAGCGTGCGGGTCTCGCCGGCCTGCAGAACCTCCATGTGCAGGCCCCCCGGCACGACCTCCCCCCGGACCGCGAGGTGGAGGTCGCCCGAGGACAGGAGCACGTCGAAGGAGACGAGCCGCCGGTCCGCGTCCACGAGGGCGGTGCTCGACGTGGCGATGACCTGGATCTCGCCCATGGAGGCGATGCGGAAGAGGCTTCGGCCCGTGAGGAGGGTGCCCCCGTCCCGCGCCGGCACGCGGCGCTCCACCGACCAGCCCACCGGCTGGTCCTCGAAGAAGATGCCCATCCAGCGCTCGTTGCCCGGGCCGGTCGCCAGGGCGGCGGCGTCGATCGGGACCAGGGCGGGAGTCTCGGGGCTCCGCACCAGGACGTGGACCGTCAGGGCGAGGAAGGCCAGCAGGGAGAGGACCTCCACCGCCAGGAGCGGGGAGGCCTTGCGGATGCGCTCGGGCACGGGTCGGATCCCGCGGGGGACGGCGTGGGATAACATGGCGTCCCGCTCGCGATCCCGCCCGCCCGCCGGCCCGGATGCGCCCCTCGGGGTGCCCGGTCAGTGGATGACGGTGCCGAACCGGCCGAGCCGCAGGCTGGTGACGTCGAGCGGGCCGAGGCGGCCGCCCTTGCAGGCGTCGTAGGAGAACCAGACCACCATGGCGCGCCCCTTGATGTAGGACCGGGGCACCGGCCCCCAGCGGCGGCTGTCGGAGGAGTTGTCGCGGTTGTCGCCCATCACGAAGACGGAGTCGGGCGGCACGACCTGGGGTCCGAACTCGGCCAGCGCGTACACGCGGGTGTCGGCGTTGAGGATGGCGTGCCGGACCTCGTCGAGCTGCTCGTCGTAGAGGCGCGCGGACTCGGTCTCGCACGCGTCGTCCTGGAAGCTCAAACGGGAGACGAACCGTCGCTCGACGGGGACTCCGTTCACCTGGAGGACGTTGTCGCGGACCGTGATCTCGTCGCCGGGCAGGCCGACGATGCGCTTGATGTAGTCGACGGAAGGGTCCTCCGGGTATCGGAAGACGACGACGTCGCCGCGCTTAGGTTCGCCCACCTCGACGAGGCGCAGGGCCGTGAAGGGGAAGCGGAAGCCGTAGGCGAACTTGTTGACGAGGATGAAGTCGCCGATCTCGAGCGTGGGGATCATGGAACCGGAGGGGATCCGGAACGGCTCCGCCACGACCGACCGGATCACGAAGACGGCGAGCAGCGCAGGGCCCCAGGTCTTCACCAGATCCCACAACCAGTACCCGGCCCGTCGGCCGAGGGAGGGGGTCTCCTCGTCCTCCGAGAGGTCTTCGAGGGTCTCGTTCGGTTCGTCCACGCCGGACTCCTCGGTATGCGGCCCTACCCACGGGTCCTGAGGATACAGCCGTATAATCATCCCGACCCTGGGCCGCCCCCCCGACACGCCGGACCGTTCCGCCATTCCCGGTTCGATCCCCACGGAGCCCCCGTGCCCTGCCCGCGCGATCTCGACGCCCTCGCCGCCCGGCTCCCGCCCGTGCCCCGGCCGTCCCTGGAGGAGGGCGTGGCCGAGGCGGCCGTAGCGGCCGTGCTCCGGCCGGGGCTCGACCTCCTCTTCATCCGCCGCGCCGTCCAGGCGGGCGATCCGTGGAGCGGGCAGGTCGCCTTCCCGGGGGGTCGCTCCGAGGCCGGGGACCCCGATCCGGTCGCCGTCGCGATCCGGGAAACCTGGGAGGAGGTGGGCCTGGACCTCCGCGGGGCGCGACTCCTGGGCCCGCTCCCCGTGCAGGTGACCACCCCGAACCTGCCTGTACGCCTGGCGGTCCACCCGTTCGTCTTCGGGCTGCCCCGGGGGGAGCCGGCCCTCTGGGCCAACGGCGAGGTCGCCCGCATCCTCTGGCTGCCGCTCGAGGACCTCCTCCTGGGCCGGGGCCGGGGCACCATGCGGTGGACCTGGCAGGGCATCGGGATCGACCTCCCGTGCGTCCGGCTCGAGGGCGAGCGGCTGTGGGGCATGACCCTCCGGATGGTGGACGACCTCCTCGATCGGGTGCGCACGGAAAGTTGACGAGGCCCCTGGCAGACCCGACGCGCCACCGGGTCGATCGGTGGCTATGATGCGCCGCCACACGAGGTCCCGATGCCCCTGTTCCCCTTGCTGCTCGGCGGTGCCCTGGGCGCCTCCCTCCCCACCTGCGATGGTCTGGAATTCTGGTTGGACGCCTTGGACGCCCCTCAACGCTGCGCCACGATGACCCTTCTCGGCGCGTGGCGTGACGCCGAGCGGCTCGGGCGCCAGGCGTGCCTGTCCGAGGCGCTGTCCGCGCGGGGCCTCCCCGCCTTCCCCGTGCCGGACTGGCTCCCGCCCGCCAGGGGCCGGGCGGCGACGACGAAGGTCACGCGCGATCCGTACGACGCCCCCAACGCCCAGGAGTCCGCCAACTTCGTGGTCTACTGGGGCACCGACGGCTCCGTGTCGGGCGGCGACGTCTCCGACCTGGTGCAGGCCTTCGAGGACGCGTGGACCCACCACACCGGCACGATGGGCATGCCCACGCCGTCGGGAACGGATCTCTACAAGTTCAACGTGTACATCGGGGACACCGGCTCGGGCATCCCCGGGTCCTACGGCGCCGGCGGGTACTACACCCTCGACGGCGAGGGCTTCCCGATGATCGTGATCGCGCTGGGCAGCCTCGACGACATGGACTGGGGGGTCACCACGGCGGTCCACGAGTTCTTCCACGCGGTCCAGCACGCCACCGGGGCGTTCGGCACGGCGGCCGGCTCCTGGTTCTGGGAGGCCACGGCGGTCTGGTCGGAGGCCGAGGTCTACCCGGAGATCCCCTACTACGCCGCCTTCCTCTACGGGTACGCGTTCCTCCCTCACCTGCCGCTGTCCTTCTTCGACTACCCCGACTCGGGCACGCTCCAGGAGCACCACCAGTACGGAGCCTTCATCTTCCCGCGCTACCTCTCCGAGGTGGTGGCGGACTGGACCCTGGTGCGCGACGCCTGGATCGATGGCCACGGGTACTCGGATCCCATCGACGTCCTCGACGACGCCCTCGTGGAGCTGGGCTCGGACTTCCCCACGACCTGGGGCGACTTCCTCGCCCACAACACCGTGTGGGACTACCAGGACCAGGAGGTCTACCGCTGGTACCTCGACTACTATGGAGACTGGTTCCACGACGAGGACCACCGGATCGCCCGCTCCTGGTACGGCGCTGGCAACGAGGCGTGGTTCGCGCCCGACGAACTGCTGCCCCAGCGCTGGGGCAGCCACACGCTGGTCCTCCGGGCGCCGGAGGCCGGCACGCTGAAGGTGGAGTTCCAGGGGGACGCCGAGGGCTCCGCAGGCTCCGACGCCACGTGGATCGCGCGGGTCGTGGTGGACGACAGTGGAGACTACACCTACGCCACGCTGCCCCTCGTGGGCACGGCCGGCGCGCTCGACGTGCCCGTGACCGGCGGCGAGGACGCGGTCTACCTGGTGGTCGGTGCCACCTGCACTCGCGAGGAGTCCGAGGAGACCTTCGGGTATCAGGCCCGCTTGTGGATCCCGGACGACGGCGGCGACGACACCGCCGGCAACGGGGACACCGCGGACGAAGATGCCGGCTCGGGGTGCGCGTGCGGCACGAGCGGCCGGAGCCGGCTCGCCGGCACCGCCCTCCTCGGGCTCGCGGGCCTGGTGCTGCTGCGCCGCCGTCCGGCGTCCCGCCGCACGGCCGCGGCGGCCTGACGCCGGGGCTCCCGGTGCCTCTCCCATGTCGACCCTCCCGTTCGATCGTGTCATGCTTGGATCTGCACGGACCCGCAAGCGAGGACCACCGATGAGACTGTCCGCCGTGGCCTGCCTCGCCCTCCTCCCGGCCTGCTCGGGCGAGACGGGCTTCCACACCCACGATCCGAACAACGTCGGCGAGGAGGGCGATCCCGGAGCGGAGATCACGCCCCAGGTCCTGGAGTTCGCGGACCTCACCCTCGCCATCGCCAAGAGCCGGCTCGTCCAGGTCCTGTCCACGGGCGAGAAGAACCTCGTGGTCTACGAGGTCTCCGTCCGCGACGACGGCGGGGGGGCGTTCTTCTGCGAGGAGGAGCGGGACGTCACGGTCGCGCCCGGGCTCGCCCTCGAGTTTCCGGTCGTCGCCACCCTCTACGAGGACGCCCAGGTCGAGGGCTCCCTCCGGATCCGCACCAACGACGCCGAGGCCACCGCCTTCGATCTGCCGCTCTACGCCTGGACCGAGGGCTGGGCGTCCGACACCGGGCCCGACGACACCGCCCCCTGATCGCCCCCCCCCTGCTCGGGCTCGTCGGGGGCCCGCTCCACGGGCCCGATGTCGTCCGGACGGCGCAGGTCGGAGCCCTCGTCCTCCTTGCGCGGTTCGTAGACGTAGCGGGGTCGGGCGTGCCACCCGGTCTTGGGGAAGAACGCACGCCCCGGAAGGCTGATCGTGCGCGTGCGCCGGTAGGTCTGCTGCAGCCCCCAGCGGAACCGCTCGCTCGCGAGGATGACGGCGTCGTACCTGCGCTCCCGGATGGCTTCGGTGATGCGCGCGTCGGTCTTCGGAAAGGGCGTGTGAGGATGGGTCACGTCCCAGAGGGCGATGAGGGCGAACGACGGCTCCTTGCCCGCCAGCACCGGGTACCAGGGGCTGTGCGGCATGAGCACCGGGCCCGGGTAGGACCGGACGACGTCGAGCACCTGCTGCCCCGCCGCCACGTCCGCCTCGGTGGGGATGTACCGGGACGGCTTCCAACCGCCCTTTCCGACCTGGAACGCCACCAGTGCCGCCAGGGCGAGGTGCGCGAGCGGATGGGCGCGCATCCCGAGGCCCAGGCCGATCCCCGCCACGAGGGCCAGGATCCAGAACCCCGGAATGAGGACGTTCAGGTAGCCGCCATGGTGGCCACGCATCAGGACGACCATGACCAGGCCCGTGGCCGCCACCGGGACCCAGTATCGGAACCCGAACCCGCGGCGCCGCAGGTGGAGGAGCAGGATCAGGGCCGCCGCCGCCAGGGCCCAGGGGAATGCGCCGGCGAGCTCCTTCTCGGAGAGGGGAAAGACGCGTTGCCCCACGATGGGGTGGGTGGCGGGCACCGCCAGCAGGTAGACCAGGAACCGACCCTGGCTCGCGATGGCCAGGACGAGCGTGAAGAGCAGGGCGGGACCGGCGGACCAGGCGAGGAACCAGGCCGCCCGACGGCGCCCGGCCTCGCGCCAGAGCACGAGGGCGATCGGGAGGCCGAGGATCGCCATGGAGTGCTTGGTGGCGAAGGCCAGGGCCAGCAGGAGGCCGCCGGCGGCCAGGGCCGGACGGGTGGCCCGGCGACAGGCCACGAGCGCGCCGCCCAGGAGGAGCACCAGGAGGCCGTCGGTCCGGACGAGGTCCAGGAACGCACCCACCTCATCGTAGCAGGAGAGGAACAGGGCCGCGGCGGCCAGGCCCGCGGTCCATCGGATCCGCTCCTGGGCCACGCCGATCACCAGGAGGGCGCTGGCGCCGAGGGTCCCGGCGATGGTGACCGCGCGACCGAGCGCGTAGGACACCTCCCCCATCCGCCCGAGCGTCCCCACGATCCAGGGGTAGAGGGGCGGGTAGATGAAGGGGATGAACTCGGGGCCGGGCTCCACGTAGAGGGGCAGACCCTGCCGCACCCGCAGGGCGTGGACCAGCATGCCCCCCTCCATCCACTCGAGGTCGAAGGGGTAGGTCAGACGCGGCCCGACGGTGCGGGCGAAAAGCCACGCCACCCATGCCAGCGCCCCGATCAGGACGGCGTCCGCCACGACACGGAGGGCGGTGGCGACCGGGCGGGGGAGGTGGGGGCGATCCATGGCCAGCGCCCCTATCCGGACCATCCACGGGGGACCATCCGCGTCCGTGCCCGGGTCTCCGGCCGGTGGTAGGGCCCCGTGGTGATGGATCTCCTGCACGTGCTCAGGACGACCTTCGGCTACCCCGGCTTCCGGGAGGGGCAGGAGGAGATCGTACGAGCAGTGGTGGCCGGCCAGGACGGCCTCGTCGTGATGCCCACCGGCGCGGGCAAGTCGCTCTGCTACCAGCTCCCCGCCCTCGTGCGCGGCGGGACCACCCTCGTGGTGTCGCCGCTCATCGCACTCATGAAGGACCAGGTGGACGCCCTCCGGCAGCGCGGCGTGGCCGCGACGTGCATCCACTCCGGGCTCTCGGAGGAGGAGCGCCTCGAACGGATCCGGACGCTCGCGTCCTGGCGGATCCTGTACGTGGCTCCGGAGCGCCTGCACGAGCGGTTCCTGGCCGGTCTGCGCCGGGTGGACGTGCGGCTCCTCGCCGTGGACGAGGCCCACTGCCTCTCCGAGTGGGGCCGGGACTTCCGGCCCGAGTACCTCCGCCTCGGGGAGGTGCGGGTCGCCCTGGGCCGGCCGCCCACCGTCGCGCTCACCGCGAGCGCCACGCCCGAGGTCCAGGAGGACGTGGTCCGCGTGCTCGGCATCGAGGACTGCCGGCGCTTCATCCGAGGTTTCGACAGGAAGAACCTGTTCGTCGAGGTGGTGGTCTGCCCCACGCCTGAGGCCAAGATCGAGCGCCTCGGAGCGGTGGTCGCTCCGGGGCCCACCCTGGTCTACTGCGCCACCCGCCGCAACGTGGAACGGGTCACCCGCGCGCTGCGCGACGCCGGGATCCGGGCCGGCTTCTACCACGGTGGCCTGGAGGCCGCGGACCGGGTCCGCGTCCACGAGGCCTTCATGGAGGGCCGGGTCCCGGTGGTGGTGGCCACCAACGCCTTCGGGATGGGTGTGGACAAGGCCGATGTGCGGTGCGTGGTCCACCACGACGTCCCGGGCAGCGTGGAGGCCTACTACCAGGAGATCGGCCGGGCCGGCCGCGACGGGGAACCTGCCCGGGCGGTGCTCCTCTTCCGCGGGGAGGATCGCCGCATCCACGAGTTCTTCATCCGGCAGGCCCACCCGCCCGCGCCCTGGGTGAGGGCGGTGTGGGCAGCCCTGGCGGCCGCGGCGCGCGACGGGGAGGGCGCCTGGATCGAGGTAGCGCCCGCCGACCTGGGGGAGGTCCTGTCCGAGGATGCCGGCGGCCCGGGGGCCGTGGAGGGTTGCCTCACCGTCCTCGAGCGCGAGGGGCACATCCGGCGTGCCCCGCCCCGGGAGCGCCACGCGAGCCTCCGCCTCCGGCCGGGCGGGCCCCTGCCGGGCCTCGAGGGCCGGGTGCTCGCTGCCCTCGAGGAGCGGCTGGCCGATACACCGGGCGGGGTGCTCGAGCTCCGGCCCCAGGTCCTGGCCGAGGCCCTCAGGCTCGATCCCGACCGGATCGAAGCCGCCCTCCGCGGCCTGGAACGCCGAGATCGCGTGGTGCGCGAGGGTGCGCGGCGCGTGGAGCGGATCGCCGTGGAGGATCCGGGCCGGCCGCTGGCCCTCGACCTGGAGGCGCTCGAGCGCCAGCGGCGGCACGCGCTCGACCGCCTCGACCGGATGATGCACTACATCCACGCACCCTGCCGGCGGCGGTACCTGCTCGACTACTTCGGCGAGGTGCCGCCCTGGGAGCGGTGCGGCACGTGCGACGCCTGCCGATCCGGAGCCTCCGCCGGGGCGCCGCGATCCCTCTCCGCCGAGGAGGCCGCCCTTGCCCGGCGGGTCCTCGGTGGCCTGGCCGGGCTGGGGGAGGGGCGATCCGCCCGCCTCGCCGCCCGGGTGCTGGCCGGGAGCGAGGAGCGGAGCGTGCTGGCCTCGGGCCTGCAGCGCCACCCCTCCTGGGGCCTGCTGGGCCACTGGACGCTGGGCGAGGTGGAGGCGCTGCTCACCGCGCTCGCCGCCGCCGGGGCGCTGACCCGCCGGACCGTCGAGGGCCGGGCGGGGGGCCGGGAGCGCACGTGGGAGACCCTCGATCTCACGGACCTCGGGCGCAGGTTCCTCGAGGGGCGCACCGCGGACCTCCGGATGCACTTCCCCGGCGCCGCCTCCACCCCCTCCCGGCGAGCGGAGGCCGGGCCCCCGGCCGGTGCCGGACGGGACCTGTTGGAGCACCTGAAGGGCGTCCGGCGGGCGGTGGCCGCGGCGGCGGACGTGCCGGCCTACGTGGTGGCGCCGGATCGTACGCTGGTCTGGCTGGCGATCCACCGGCCCGTGACGCGGCAGGACTTCCTGGAGGCGCCCGGGATGGGTCCGCGGCGGTTCCAGCGCCACGGAGGCCCCCTCCTGGAGGCGATCCGCGCCTGGACCGGCGC